>CALEPR010000209.1 GCA_937910665.1 uncultured Selenomonadales bacterium | reverse complement strand
ATGGTCGGCGGCGCGGCTTTGACGCAGGAATATGCAGACGCGGCAGGTGCAGACGCTTACGCGAAGGACGGAGTAGCCGCAGTTAAAATTGCAAAAAATTTAATTCACAAAGATTAAAAATTTTTTTCTAACTTGAAAGGGGAAATTTTAATGGCAGAAGTAAGTCAAAATCCGGCTGACAGAGAGGCACGCGACCGCGTGAAAAAATCTGTTGATGACATTGTGGTTATTACCAACAAAGTTTATGAAACAACTCAACAGCTTGCAAAAAGCGCGAACACATTGGCAAAAGCAGGTCAAGAATCCATCAAGATGGCAAAACTCCTGCAGGAAAAAAATACTGACACAATGCGCGTAATTGAATTTATTACAAACATTGCAGGTCAGACAAATTTGCTTGGTCTTAATGCAGCGATTGAGGCAGCGCGAGCAGGTGAACAAGGTCGCGGCTTTGCAGTCGTTGCTGAGGAAGTCAGAAAACTTGCTGAACAGTCACGCGAGGCAACCGAGAGGATTCAAGCGACGCTGAATCAGATGAACGATGCTGTTGAGGAAATTGTTAAAGCGATTGAAAACACCAGCAACATCAGTGAAGAACAAGCCGCCTCGACTGCCGACGCGACAGAAAATCTTTTGCGCGCAAAACAGGCATCGGCTGAACTTCAAAATTTTATGAAATCCATTTTGTAAGATTATGAGCAGAAAAAAAGTTGCCGTCGCGATGAGTGGAGGAGTTGACAGCTCACTCACGGCGGCTATTTTAATTGACAAAGGTTTTGAGGTTGAAGGCGTGACGATGCGCCTTGAAGACAATGAAACCGACAGCAAAAGTTGTTGCAGTCAAAATGAACTCAAGGATGCACTCGCCGTCGCAAATTATCTTGGAATTTTTCATCACGTTGTGGACTTTCGCGCAATTTTTGAAACTGAAATTGAAAATTATTTTGTTGCTGAATATCTGCGCGGACGCACTCCCAATCCCTGCGTCAAATGCAACAAAAAAATTAAGTTCGGCAAACTTTTTGACTTCGCGAAAGAAATCGGCGCAGATTTTTTAGCGACCGGTCATTATGCGCGAATTGTTTTCGAGAACGACAGATTTAAATTAAAAAAAGCTGTCGATTTAAAAAAAGATCAATCTTATGTCCTCTACAATTTGACTGCGGAGAAACTTTCGCAAATTATTTTTCCGCTCGGCGAACTTTCAAAAACTGAAACTCGCGCACTTGCAGAAAAAATGAATTTGCCTGTTGCAAAAAAACCTGACAGTCAAGAAATTTGTTTTGTGCCTGACAACGACTACAAAAAATTTCTTGCAAGTCGCGCAAAAAATTCCGACGCACTTCAAGCCGGCGATATTGTTGACGGCTCAGGAAAAATTTTGGGAAATCACAGCGGCGTTGCAAATTATACAATCGGTCAGCGTAAAGGTCTTGGAATTGCCGCGCCTCATCCTCTGTACGTTCAGAAATTGGACATTGCAAGTAAAAAAGTTGTTGTCGGCAGGAATGAGGAACTTTTTTCAAGTTCATTGACTGCTGAAAATGTTCACTGGATTTATAAGCCGAAAAATTTTCCTGCAAAACTTCAAGCAAAAGTCAGGTACGGTACAAAAATTTTTGACGCTCAAGTTGAGGAAGAAAATAATTTTGTGCGCGTGAAATTTTTTGAACCTGTTCGCGCAGTGACTGCAGGTCAATCTGTAGTTTTTTATGACGGCGATGAACTTCTTGGCGGAGGAATTATTTCTGAATAATACTCGCCGAAGTAATAATCAGAAAAACTAACAAACCGAATGGATTTAATGTTTACCGAACTTCAGAAATTCTTGCTGACTTTAAAATTTTAAAAAAAACTTAACTACTAAAAAATTCTGTGCTATAATCAAAAAAAATTTTAGGAGGTAAAATAAGATGGTAAAAGTTAAAATTATGAATATGATGTTCTATGGCTTTCACGGCTACTATGAGTATGAGCGCGAGCAAGGACAGAAATTTTTCTTCGATGTCGAGATGCTGAAAAATGACGATGCCGCTGTCAATTCCGACAATCTTAACGATGGAGTGGATACTGCACGCGTCTATGACATTGTTAAGTATGTCACCGAGAATAAACGCTTTCAACTTATGGCTGCGCTCGGCGGAAATATTGCCGACAAACTTTTGGAAAATTTTCCGCACTTTGATTCCGTCACGGTAAAAATTCGCAAGCCCAGCGTTCCGATTTCCGGTCCCATTGATTATGTCGAAGTCGAGGTCACTCGAACTCATAAAAGTTAAGTTTTGAAAATGAATTAGCGACAAATGAAAAAGCCTTCTGCAAAAAATATCGCAGAAGGTTTTTTGTTTCAAAAATTTTTTTCCGAAAAATTTTTCAGGCTATCTTCGACAGCGTTACAAAGATATTGCGGAGTAAAATTTCGCGAATTTCCGAATCAATCAAATTGTTGTCAACTAATTTGTCGACCGTAATCAAAGTTTGCGCGATAATCTCCGCTTCGCGCACGGTAATACATTTTCGTTGCAACAGATGATCCAAGAAAATTTTAGACTCGGCAAAAGTAAAATCGCCACCCGTCAACATATCAATAATTTCCTTGTAATTGACTTTCTTTTCCTGCTCGGAGTCTTTCACAATGGTAATGCGAATATATCCACCCAAACCGCGCTGAGATTCCACCTTAAAACCGCGCGAATTTGTAAAGCGCGTACTCAAAACATAGCTGACTTGCGAAGGAGCACAACTGACCTCGTCTGCCAAGTCGGTTCGCTTCAATTCTACTTGACCATTATCATTCTGAGCAAGCATATTTAAAATATATTCTTCGATCACATCTGCTTTGTTGTTTAACATTTCAATCACCTCGACTTTTTGACATTATATTTGTCTTTTTGTTTTTTTGCAAGTTTTTTTTTTAGAAATTATTTTTCACCAAACAAATTTTGAAACCGAAAATTGATGATAGACTTAACGGATGAATTTGAAAAATAAAATAAAAAGAAAGTCAAACCAAAATTGGATCTCTTTCTAAAATTTTTTCTTTACCCTGGTGACGCTCAGAAAGTAGCTTGAAAAATTAAACAAATCCGGGAGACGGGAGTGTCAGAAAAAAATTTTTAAAATTCCTTCCTTGAATACAAGATTAAATTTTTTGAAAGTGCTCAGTGAATCTCCCTGTTATTTTTGTCGCAAAAATTTTTTTCTTCTACTTGTTCCGATCGATAATTTTTTTTTCATTGTGTGATTGAGCAAAAATTTATCATCAAGAATAAAGTAAGATTTTTTTCACGCCGTAAAATTGTCTGTGATACAGGTTCATTTTTTCGCTCCTTTTCTTAATGCGTAACATTTTTTTCAAAAATTTTTATGAAACACTCCGTTATAAAAAATGCGCCACTTGTTTTTCAAGTAAAAAAATGTATAATCTTTTCGAGGAGTGATGATGTAAATGAAAGTGGCATTGGCAAAACAGATGCATGAGATTGACAACGCGGCGATAAATGATTTTGGACTTCCTGAACTTGCATTGATGGAAAGCGCAGGGCATCGAGTGGCGCAGGCGACGAAAAAAATTTTGAGCACCATCGACAAAAAATCAATTTGCGTTTTGGCAGGAAGCGGAAATAACGGCGGCGACGCTTTGGCAGCGGCAAGATATTTGTCGAACTTGGGGGCGCGAGTAAAAATTTTTCTTGTCGGAAACAAGGCGCATCGAACTGATTCGCTCAATGCGCAGATGAAAATTTTGCGTGGGATGGGAGTGGAAATTCAGCAACTTGAAAGCGACAGAGCTTGGGAGCGACTTCAAGTCACGCTGAGATTTTCCGACGCGATTATCGACGGCACACTCGGCACGGGATTTTTCGGCGAACTCAGACCTTCCGCACTTAGACTTATTCGACTTGTAAATTCTTTGAGCAAGCCGATAATTTCTATTGACATTCCTTCGGGCGTGGAGGCAGACACAGGCATTGTCGGAAACGCAGCGATAAATGCAACTTGCACAGTCGCGCTCGGTTTGCCGAAAATTGGTCACTTCATTTGTCCCGGCGCAACTCACGTCGGAAAATTGATTATCGATGACATTGGTATTCCTCAAAAACTTTTGAATGAAGATATTCATCAAACTTTGCTTGACGATGAAATTGCAAAAACTTTTCTGCCTGCGCGGGCGAAAGATGCTTACAAGGGCAGTGTCGGAAAAATTTTAGTTGTCGCCGGTTCCAGAGGAATGACAGGCGCGGCTTGCCTTGCCTCGATGTCCGCGCTAAAAGCCGGAGCCGGAGTTGTGACGCTTGCAGTTCCCGACAGCTTGAACGAAGTTTATGAAACTAAATTGACTGAAGTCATCACTGCGCCGCTTCCCGAAGTTAAGACGGGAATTATCGGCGGCGACAAAGCCGTAACAAATTTGTTGGATTTGGCGGAAAAATCTGATGCAATTTTGCTCGGTCCCGGACTTGGCAGAGCGAAAGAAACTTTAGAACTTGTCAAAAAAATTGTCGCGGCAGTCGATAAACCTTTGCTTTTGGATGCCGACGCAATTTTTGCATACGACGGAAAAGCGGAAGAATTAAAAACTTGCAAACAAATTCCAATTCTCACCCCGCATTTAGGGGAACTCGGTTTGCTTTTGGGAATGACTGTTTCAGATCTCAGAAAATCTCTGCTCGAAAATGTTCGTAAGGCGGCGCAGGAAATTAGAGCGATTATCGTCGCGAAAAGTGAATGTACAATCGTGGCTTATCCGAATGGCGAAGTTTTTATTTCTGCGCTTGGAAATAGCGCAATGGCGACGGCAGGCAGCGGCGACGTTTTAGCGGGAGCGATTGCGGGACTTATGAAACAAACTCCTTTCGCTCCGCTTGCGGGAGTTTATTTGCATGGAACGGCAGGAAATATTTCTGCCTCCACTAAATGCGAAGGTTTAACTGCGTCCGACATTATGGAAAATTTGCCGAATGCGATTTGCAAGTTGAGAATCTTACAGAGAAGTTAGCGATTAAGAGTCAAGAAAGATTTCCCTGTTTTTTTTATTTCTGCTAAAAATTTGACATCGCGAACCTTTCCATTTAAAATTTCTGAAGATTAAAATTTATTTTGAAAGACAGGTGCTGAATAAAATGGCTGATGAAAGATTGATTGTAGCGTTGGACTTCAATAACTTCGAGGACGCAAAAAATCTTGTCGATACGCTCGGCGATGATGTAATTTTTTACAAAGTCGGCATGGAACTTTTTTACAGCGTCGGCGAAAGAATTGTCGAGTGGCTGAAGTCTCAAAATAAAAAAGTTTTCCTCGATCTGAAACTCAATGACATTCCGAACACAGTCGCGGGCGGTCTTTGTTCGCTGATGCATTTGGGCGCAGATATTTTAAATGTTCATGCGTCAGGCGGTTTCACTATGATGAAAACGGCGGCTGACAGACTTCACGAAGAAGCTGAAAAGTCCGGAATTGTTTGTCCGAAACTTATCGCGATAACTGTTTTGACCAGCATTGATCGTGACGATTGGAACGGAATGGGCTACGATAAAATTGATATGACTCAACAAGTTTTACATTTTGCAAAACTCGCGCAGTTCGCCGGACTCGACGGAGTAGTTTCTTCGCCGCAGGAATCAAAAATTATTCGCGACCAGTGCGGAGAAAATTTTTTAATCGTCACGCCCGGAATCAGACCTGCAGGCAGCGATATTGACGACCAGAGCAGAGTTTCCCTGCCGAGTTATGCAATTCGCGACGGCGCAAATTATTTAGTCGTCGGCAGACCGATTCGCGCCGCAGAAAATCCAAAACAAGCTGCTTTAGATATTTTAAAAGAAATTGGCGAGGTTTAAAAAAAATGACTGAAAAAGAAGTTTATGATTTGCTTGTCGAAACAGGCGCGATTTTGGATGGACATTTTAAATTGACTTCGGGAAAACATTCGCCGCACTATGTAGAAAAATTTAATGTCCTCCAACAGCCGAAGTACACAGAAAAACTTTGTCAGGCGATGGCGGAACATTTCAAAGACGCAAATATTGAAACTGTTGTCGGTCCCGTGACAGGCGGAATTATTTTAGCGCACGAAACAGGAAAAGCTCTCGGAACGCGCGCAATTTTTACCGAGCGCGTTGAAGGCAAGATGACTTTTCGGCGCGGATTTACTCTGCACGAAGGCGAAAGAGTTTTGATAGTCGAGGACATTGTAACGACCGGCGGAAGTGTTCGCGAAGTTATCGACGTGGTAAAAGAATTTGGCGGAGAACCTGTCGCGGTTTCTATGTTGGTTGACAGGAGCGGCGGCAAAGTAAATTTCGGTGACGTTCCAAGTTTCGCGCTCCTTCATATGAATGTTGAAACTTATGAACCTGAAGATTGTCCGCTTTGCAAAAAAAATATTCCGCTCACTAAACGCGGTTCAACAGGCAAGAAATAGGAGAGGTGAAAAGATTGATAGGTGAAAAGGTGAAGAGCGATTTACTTTCCATCTTTCCATCTTTCCACCTAAAAAAAAACTATGCTGAAAAGTTTATCTGTACAAAATTTCGCGCTGATTGAAAAAGTTGACTTGGAATTTGGCGACGGACTAAATATTTTGACCGGCGAGACAGGCGCGGGAAAATCAATTTTAATTGACGCTTTGGGCGCAGTTTTGGGACATCGAGTCGGCGCGAGCAATATTCGCGCAGGCTGTGAGGAATTGCGAATTGAGGCGGTTTTTTTGCCGGAAAAATTTTCTCCTGTCCACGAAATTATGCAAGAATTGGAAATCGAAGAGGACGAAAATTTAATTATCACAAGAAAAATTTCTCGCGGCGGAAAAAATTCAATCGTCGTCAACGGCTCGCATTTGACTTTGACTGCGCTGAAAAAACTTGGTGCGGCTTTGATTGACTTTCACGGACAAAATGAAAATCTTGCTTTGCTGAAAGATTCAAGCGTTTACAATTTAATCGACGGCGCGGACGAAAAAATTTTTCCCGCACAAACTGAATATCAAAAACTTTTTCGACTTTGGAAGGCGCAAATTAAATCTCTGGAGGAAAAACAAAAATCTAAAATTGAAAATAATCAGCGGCTCGATATGTTGAAGTGGCAGGAGCAAGAAATTTCTGCGGCTGATTTAAAAGTTGGCGAGGACGATGAGCTTGAAATTGAAATAAAAAAACTTTCGCACGCCGAGAAAATTTCTGAAAATGTTTTGGAGGCTTGTCTACTTTTGGGCGGCGGAAATGATTTTGATATTTTGACTGCGTTGGCGAAAGTTGAAAAAAATCTTGCGGAAGTTTCAAAGTTCGACGACAAATTAAATTCCGCGCAAAAACTTTTGGAGGACGCGACAATTTCTCTGCGCGAAGTTTTTGACGACGTTCAAAGTTATTCCGAGTCTGTGGAATTTTCGCCGGAAAAATTGGATCAACTTCATGCCCGCGTGGATGTCATTTACAATTTGAAAAAAAAGTATGGCGGCACGATTGCGGAAATTCTTGACCGCCTTGAAAAAGTTCGCGAGGAAATTTCTCAGATTGAAAATTTTGATTCAGATTTTGAAACGACCAAGCAACTTATTTTGAAACTTGAAGCGCAGACAAAAAAACGTGCGGCGACTCTTTTAAAACTTCGGCAAAAGTCTGCAGAAAAATTGAGTGCGGCGATTGAAAAAGAAATTCGCAAGCTCGGAATGGAGAAGGCAAAATTTAAAATCACCGTCGAACCTGTCGAGGAATTGAATTTGCGCGGCGGAGATTCTGCCGACATGATTTTTTCCGCGAACGTCGGCGAAGAAATGAAAACTTTGTCGAAAATTATTTCCGGTGGAGAACTTTCCAGAGTTGCTTTGGCGATAAAAACAATTTCTGCAGGGCGCGAAGATTCTGCCGAGACTATGGTTTTTGATGAAATTGACACAGGACTTGGCGGTGCGACTGCAAAAGTTGTGGCGGAAGGAATTGCAAAAGTTTCTTGCGCCAAACAAGTTTTGTGCGTCACGCACTTGGCGCAAATTGCTTGCATCGCCGACGTTCATCTGCAAATTTCAAAATCGGACGACGACGAAAAAACTGTTACGCAAGTTCAGCGAATTAAAGACAACGACAGAGTTCGCGAAATTTCCAGAATGGCATCGGGCGAAGAAACTCCTGCGTCAATGAAAAATGCGCGGGCTATGATAGCTTCCGCGCAAAAAATCAAACGCTTGATGAAAAATAAAGTTTTGTAAAAAATTTTTTAAGTCTGTCGAGTTTCGGCAGATTTTTTTTTGCTCTGAAAAAGTTATTGCAAAAAAGTTCCGAAAAATTTTTGAACTTATTTTCGTGCCTGCCGAACATTTTGAAAAAAATTTTTCTCGGCCGAATGATTTAATTAAATTTACTCTTCGGTATTTTGTTTGTCGGAGGCGACGATTGTTAATTTAGAATTTTTTAAGAAAACTATGAACCGCTTATTGAGAGTCGGAACAAAATATTCTTTTCGCCATTCTGTTTTGTCTCCGCTTTCTTTAGTAGGTTTTCTTATCTCCTCGTCAGTCAAACCGAGAGCCTTTAAATAAACTATGCTCATACCCTCAAAAAAGTCTTTAACCTCCGAATCATATTTGTCCGGTTCAAGTCTGATGGAACAAACTTTATCATCTTTGGTAGTGTAAAGGAATTTTACTTGAAAATTTTCATTGACTTTCAAAGTTTCTGTGTAAATCCTGAAAGTTTCTGAAAGCGCAGGAGTATCCAAGTTGTTGTTTGGATCATTTTTTTTCAGTTCGCGATTGCACTTCGAGATGAAAGACAAAATATTATCGTCGGAAATATCGATGACTGCCGCCGAAACATTTGCGCTTGAGAAAGAAAAGATCATCGCAGCGCACAAAAACATTTTAAAAAATTTTTTCATGATTTATCAACTCCCAAGTCTACCAACTTCTGTAACCGATGACTCCAACATTGTATCTTGAGTCGTCACAGCTTTAGAATTTGCTTCATACATTCTGTGGTTGTGAATTAACTCCACCATTTCTCTGACAATCGCGGTATTTGATTTTTCCAGACACCCTTGAATAATTTCTCCTGTCGCCGGCTGAGGTTGAGCGACATTTCCCTGTTCATCGGTGACAGCATAGAAAAGATTATCGCCTTGCTTTTCGATTGCCAGCCTGTTGTCAAATTGAACAAGCTGAATCTGCGCAATTTGTCTTTGCGCTTGATCTCTGTCGGCGTTTACAAAAATTCTGCCGTCGCCTGTCACCACAATTCTTTCTTGAGGAACATCTCGCGGAATTGTGATCGACTGATTATTTGTATCCAAAAGATTGTAGCCGCGAATATCTTGCAGAACTCCGGCTGAATTTTTGAAAAAAGCTCCGTTTCGAGTGTACCTCACGCCGTCGGGAGTTTGAATCGCAAAAAATCCCTGTCCGCCGATTGCCAAGTCAAAAGGATTTCCTGTACTTTCAAATGCGCCTTGCTCATAGTCAACGGCAATTTCATCAATGTAGTCTCCAAGTCCCAAGCGTCCGATTGCCGGGCGATAAAAAGGATCTGCATTGAAACCTTTGAACTGAGTTACATCGTTGCTGCTGGTTCCCAAATTTCCGAGCGAATTAAAACCGTCCACAGTCAAGCCGACAGTCCCGCCGTCCTCATGATCGTAGACGCGACGAATCAGCATATTTTCAAATTCCGCATGAACGGCAATATCTTTTTTGTAACCTGTGGTAGCAGCGTTGGCAAGATTGTTGGCGATTACATCAGTTCGCTTTTGCTCGGTGATCATTCCTGTCGCCGCCGTGTAAAGTCCTCTCCACATTTTCTATTAAACCTCCAAGAAAAATTTTCCCAATTTTACCACAAATAATATCGTCATTGAAGAAAAATTTTTTAGTTAAGTTGTTGAAAAAATTTTTTTAATTGTCGGCGATAACGATCGGTTCTTTTTCCTGCGGTTCGCGATGATTGCTTAAAGAAACTTCTGCGCCGCCGGTGACGTTCAGCTCATAGCCGCCGCTTGAATTTGGAAAATTTTTCAGCAGATTTGCCATTTCGATTGCCGAAGTCGCCGCGTCCGAACCTTTGTTTCCTGCTTTTGTTCCGGCGCGTTCGATAGCCTGCTGAATATTTTCCGTAGTGACCACGCCAAAAATTGTCGGCACGCCTGTTTGCAAACTTACTTGAGCCACGCCTTTTGAAACTTCGCTGCAAACATAATCGTAGTGAGTTGTCGCCCCGCGAATCACTGCACCAAGACAAATTATCGCATCGAAATTTCCACTGGACGCAAATTTTTTTGCCACAAGCGGAATTTCAAAACTGCCCGGTACCCAAGCAACCGAAATATCTTCGTCCGCAACTTCCTGACGCTTTAAAACGTCCAATGCGCCGCCCAAAAGTTTACTTGTGATAAATTCATTGAACCTCGCAACGACGATTGCAATTTTTAATCCGCGTCCGCTGAGTTTTCCTTCGTAAATATTCATGAATTTGTCCTCCCAAAAAATATTAGAAACTGTATTCACAGCTTCAGGGAATAGGGTTAAGGGTTAATGGAAAAGAAAACTCTCATCCCTTATCGCTTGTCCCAGAAACTTGTGAATACAAGTTTTTAAAGTGATTGTATCACATTTTGGAAAATTATAAAATTTTTTTATTACTCCGACGACAAAAAAAACCTTATTAAAATAAAGATATGGAAAAAAGTCAGTCCCGACACTCGAGCATATGTCAGAGCAAGAATAGTGGACTTCAAAAGCAAAGGCTATGACGTAAAAGAAATTTCAGAACTGCTGAACATAAATGCAGACTATGT
>CALEPR010000208.1 GCA_937910665.1 uncultured Selenomonadales bacterium | reverse complement strand
AAGTTGCTTGCTGCTATGTATAGTAAGAATTTTAATAATCAAATCACAGAAGATGATTTTTTCAAAACTGTGATTCGAGCCGAAGATGAAGAACTGGCAAACTTACAGAAGAAAATTGTAGAATATGCCATTGCGCTGAAACTTGCAATAAGAACATTCAAATTCAAGAAACATGAGTAAGAATCTGCATCAGCAATATTATAAGAAATACTTCGAAGGGATTGATTTCGGATACCTTCAAAGTAATGATCAAAAGGCACTAGATTATGTAGTTAACAGAATCAAAGAATGCAATGCTTCATTGTGTGCCCCAGGGTTATTGAATGATATTCCCGTACCAAAGTGCGTCAAAGAAGATGATTGTTTCAAATGTTTCGATTTGGAAGTGATATATCCTGGATTGGTAACAGGTATCGGTATCAACCATGAGGCAAAGATTAAGGGTGAGTTCAAACTCGGCATACATTTCGACTGGACTTGGGGAATGCCCGTCGTTTATGGCTCATCGGTGAAGGGTGTGCTACGTGCATGGTTTAAGGAATTCTACAAAGGTCCCCGCGACTCATACGACTACGAAATGGAAATCTTCGAAGGCAAACTGCGGAATACTGAGGCTGAAGAGAAGAAATATGGTAAAGACTGGCAAGAGGAAGTAAAGGTTACGAAGAATCGTATTTATAAGCCTAAGTCAATTTATGAGAGCGACATCTTCTTTGATGCAGTGATTTCCGCTCCAGATCCCAAAGGTCGCATTCTCTGTTCAGATTCCATCACTCCGCATGGAGATAATCCACTGAAAAATCCCACTCCCATCACTTTCTTGAAAATTGCTCCTGGTTGCAAACTTGAGTTTAGGTTTAAGTTGGTGGGCAGCGACGAAGAAAAAAATTTTAAATGCGATCTGTTTAAGGAAATTCTTACCACCGTTGGGGTTGGTGCCAAGACGAACGTGGGCTACGGCCAACTTAAAGTAGTGCCAGAAGAAACGAAGAAATAACCGTACCCTTCTTAATACGATCCTATCATGTCCGCCCAGTTCAATACCCTCTGCAAGGAAACTACGCTCTGTGGCGCATGGAGCGTAGTCAAGTCGAAAGGCTCGGCATCAAATTCTTTGATCACGCTACGCATTTAATTTCCTCCTAAAAAAATTTCTGTTAATTTCTATACAGTCAGAAAATTTCCTTGCCGCCAGCAAAAATTTTACACCAAAAAATTTTTCTATGCTATAATTGAACAAAAAAAAATAATCTCTTGGCAAGTTGCAAGTTTTCGGTGGGATAAGTTTATGGGCAAAAGTGTGCTGAAGAATTTAGGAATAACAAATCTGGTTATGATTGTCATTACTTTCTGTTCGGCAGTTTCTATTTTGGTTGCCTGCATAATTCTGAATGAAGTTATTGAAAGTCACGACGAAGAAATGATTCAAGTTATTTCCGGCGACATTTACAACGAAATAAATCGCGAACTTGTGAAACCTGTCATCGTTTCGCAGACAATGGCAAGTGATAGTTTTTTCAAACATCATCTGAAAAATGTTTCTTCAATGTCGCAGGAGGAGCGGACAAAGTTAGTCACTGAATATTTGACGACGCTGAAAGAAACTTTTGGCTGCAGCGCGGCTTTTTTGGCTGTGGACAAATCGAAACACTACTACACGCTTAACGGACTTCAAAAAACTTTGGATTGGGAAAAGGACAGACATGACATCTGGTACAAAAATTTTTTGAATGGAAATCTTGACTATGAACTTAATGTGGACACGGACGAGGCGAATCACTACACGCTGACAATTTTTGTGAATAACAGAATTAAAGATTATGACGGAAGTGTTTTGGGCGTTTGCGGAATTGGTTTGGGAATGGACAGGATTCAAAAAATTTTGCAGCTCAATGAAGAAAATTATGGAATAAAAATAAATCTTGTGAACAAATTCGGACTTGTTCAGGTTGATACCGAGTCGGAAAAAATTTCAAAAGTTCATCTGGAAAAACTTGAGTATCAGCAGAACGAAGATTTTATTTTGAACAAAGTCGAAGGCAAGCGCGGCACTTACATCATCACAAAATATATTCCGCAGTTCGATTGGTATCTTGTAATTCAGCGCGACAGTCACAGCCGACAAAGCGCATTTTCAAATTTGGTTTTGTATATCGCAATCACTTGGGTAATTTTGTTGGCGTTGCTTTTAACTTTTATTCAGTCGAGATTGTCTAAAGGCGAAAAAGAAATTGAGGACTCTGCGACGAGACATGGAATTACAAGTCACTCCGGACTTTA
This sequence comes from uncultured Selenomonadales bacterium, assembly GCA_937910665.1. GTDB lineage: Bacteria > Bacillota > Negativicutes > Selenomonadales > Selenomonadaceae > Quinella. Next base: position 3,063 of record CALEPR010000208.1, on the reverse strand, counting down.
TGTTTCGATGCACTTGATTGACTTGCAGAAGGATACAATTCACGAACTCAGTTCAGATCCTGTGATAAAAGTTTTTGAAGTTCAGGAAGGCAGACACGCGAAAGCAAAGTTAATTTCTGCAGTCAAAAAAATGACACAGAAGGAAAGTTTGCCGGAAATGATCGAGTTCATCAGGTTGAGCAATTTGTCTGCGCGAATAGGTGACAAGCAAGCAATTTTTCAGGAATTTCTGAGCGAAGAATTTGGCTGGTGCAAGGCTTACTTCATGTTGGTGGACAGCAATCACGACGGCGCAATTTCAAAAATTGTTTTCGCGATTGAATTGATTGACGAAGAAAAACGCCGCGAAAAACATTTGCAATATCTTTCTGAAACGGACGCGATGACAGGTTTGAGGAATCGCGGCAGCGGAGAAAAAACTATTACAGATTTAATGGCGCAGGGACAGGAAGGAATGTTTTGCTTGTTGGATGCTGACAAATTTAAATCTATCAACGACAATTTCGGTCACGATGTCGGCGACAAAGTTATAAAAGCTATTGCGAACTGTTTGAAAAATGCGTTCAGAATTTCCGACGTAACTTTGCGTCTGGGCGGCGATGAATTTGCAGCTTACGTTATCGGCGCGACAAACGAATTGCAAGGACGAATTGTCATCAACAGATTTTTTGGAATGATTGAACAAATAGCAATTCCTGAACTTGGCGAGAGAAAAATTTCTGTCAGCTTAGGTGCGGCGTTTTTCGATCCGCAGAGCGGAGAAACTTTTACCGAACTTTATAAACGCGCAGACTCCGCCGCCTATATCAGTAAAAAAACTCTCGGCAATTGTTTCACTTTCGCCGAAGACAGAAAGAAAGAAAATTAAGAAACTGTATTGCTTCAGGAATTAGGAGTTAGGAGTGAGGAATTAGGAGTTGAAGTTCCATTCCTCATTCCTAATTCCTAGAACTTGTTCCTACAAGTTCTAACTGAAAAAATTTTTTGAGGAGGATTTAAATATGCTGAAAAAAATTTTTTGTGCGCTGTGGGCCTTCGCAATAATTTTTTTGAACTTCAATACAAGTTCGGCGGAGGATTTAAAATTTATCGACGCGGCGGGCGACACAGGTTATTACGTTGACATGGACAGCGTTAAGAAAATCAGCGCGGAAGTTTTTCTTGTTGACTTCATTGTTATTCGCGCTGACAAAAATGAAATGGCTATTGCAAATTTAGAAATAAATCACAGACAAAAAACTTACATCGTGAAATCTACAAAAACTTTGTCCTACGATGAGCGCACGGAATTAAAAACTGAGACAGGAAATAAAATTGTAAAATCCTATTCCGAAAAATCTTTGATGAATGAAACAGTTCAAATTATTTTGAGCAGTGGATTTTAAAAAATTTTTTCCCACAAAAAAAGTCGGAGCGTAAAAAAAACTCCGACTAATTTTTTTCCGACTAAAAATTTTTTTTCTAACCGATCAGCGACTGACCGAGATAAACTATCGCGCCCATGAAAATTACGAAAGGAACATAAATTTTCACGGCGAAAGCCAAAAGTTTTGCGTCCGCGCCTTTCACGCCGATAGCCGCCGAACCTATCGCGATGGACAGAGGCGAAATCATTTTTCCTGCACAAGCACCGGTTGCATTAGCTGCCGCAACCCACGCTTGAACATCCGGCGACGCATTTATGATAGGACTTTGCATCGCCATAACCTGTAACTTTCCAAACAAAACGCAACTTGAAGTCGCCGAACCTGTAATATAAGTTCCGACCGAGCCGAGAAACGCCGCGATGCAAGGATAAGCTGCGCCTGTCGCCGCAACCGCCGTGTCTGCAATTTGATTTGTCATTCCGCTGTAGCCCATAACTTTTGCAGTCGCGATAACTGCAATAATAGTTACCATTGTGAATTTCAAGCCGTTAATTGTTTTTGCAAGAACGCCGAACATTTTTCCGAAACTTGCGCCTTGCTTACTTCCCGCGATAAACGACGCAAGCAAAATCAGAACGCCGGGAGTATTTATCCAGACAAAAGTATATGGCGCACCGCCCTCGCCTGTGTAAATCGGAACGGCAGATTTAAATTGCATCAAAAATTGATTGATAGGCGGAACAAGTTTGCTGGTGAAAAGCAGGAAAACAAAAATTAAAATGAATGGCAAACAAGCGTTGACTGCCTGCGCTGTGGAAATTTTTACGCCTTCGTGAGCCGGCATCGCAAATTCAGGATCGTTAACAGGAAATTTTTTCGCAAGGACGACGATTGTCCCCATTGTGACGATCGCGCCGGCGACTACTGCAAGTTCAGGTCCGACAAACATTGATAGTAAAAGTTCGGGAATAAAAAATGCAAGTCCCGAACCTAAACACATCATAGTCATTCCGCGAAGTGCCTTCAAGCCGCCGCCTGTTACAATTACCATAAGCCATGGACAGAGCAAAGTTAAAACTCCGAGCTGCAGCGAAGTATAAGTTGCAAGCTGAACCGAATCAAAGCCTGTGACATTTCCGAGAGTGACCAGCGGTATTCCAATTGAGCCGTAAGCTGTCGGAACTGAATTTGCTATCAAGCAGACGGAAACAGATAGAATTGGATTTATTCCGATGCCTGCCAACATTCCTGCAGGAACGGCGATTGCAGTTCCAAATCCTGCCATGCCTTCCAAAAATCCGCCGAATCCCCAGCCGATGAGCAAAATCAAAACGCGCTTGTCGTGACTCACGCCGGTCAAAAGTTCCTTGATTGTGTCCATTGCTTTTGTTTCGAGTGTCAAATTGTATGTAAAAATTGCCGCGATGATAACTAATAAAATTGGCCAGCAAGCTAACGCCAAGCCTTCCAAAACAGATTCAATAGCGTACTGACTTTCCATTCCCCAAACGCCCATGCCTGCCGCGAGTGAAATTATCAGCGCGAGCAAGCACGCCTTCCAAGGTGCCATTTTTAAAACGCTGAGTGCCAAAACTAACCAAAGTATAGGCGACAGCGCAAGTAGAAACATCAACTGCTCCAACCTCCTACTATAATAAAGTAAAAATTGATATTAGAATCCGTAAGGATTTTGATA
>CALEPR010000207.1 GCA_937910665.1 uncultured Selenomonadales bacterium | reverse complement strand
ACAGGATAACATTTTTTGCCTGAAGTTTCATTTATTTTCTACCCCCACAACGAGTTACGTTACAAAAAAAGAAAGAAATTCAAGCGATTGAAACGCAACTCGCAACGCATGAAATTTTTGGTCAAGTTCGTTTCATTCAAACAGACAATGGAGAAATTTATTTTGTGGCAGCCGATGTTTGCAAAATTTTGGGAATCAAAAATGTTACGCAGGCAGTTAATCGTCTTGAAGAAGATGAGAGGGCTATGTTTAACATAGGGCACCCGTTTTTTGAAACCAATTTTGTAAATGAGCCGGGATTGTATCGTTTAATTTTTAGCAGCCGCAAAAAATCTGCAAAAGATTTTCAGCGTTGGGTTTATCACGAAGTTTTGCCGAGTATCAGAAAGACAGGAAGTTACAGCGTCAAAGAAAAAAAGCCGCGCGATTTTCAACTTCCGCCGGAAATAAAAAAATTTAAGATATTAGAAACGATAGAATTGGATTTGTCGAAGGATACAAAGAAAGTTAGAAAATTTAAACTTGAACATCCGAAGTATCAAAATTGTACTGATTGGATTGAATACGATAAAATTACAGAAATTCCGATTGACGAAGAATTTAGAAATTTTTATAATGACGGTGGAGATCCGAAAGAATGGGCGGACGAAATGAAAAAAATTGGAAAATAAAATTTTATGAAAAATGCTTGTGATTAAATCCGTCATAAAGGATTATTTTTTTTGCCAAAATTTGTTGGCAGGGAAAAAATAACAAGAAATAGAAAATAATTTTATAAAAAATTTTGGAGGAAGTTTTATGAGAACAATCGGTTTTATAAATTGGAAAGGCGGGGTGGGGAAAACCTGCATAGCAATCAATACAGCTTACGCTTTGGCAGAAAGTTGGAAGGCAAAAGTTCTGTTTATCGACATGGACAAACAGGCAAATGCGTCTTACTGGTTCGACAAAGACGACGGCAAAGGAACTCTCGGCAACATTTTGGTTAAAGCTACGGACGCTGAAGAAGTTGCCAACATAAAGGCGATGTCGTCGGAGGAAGTAATTCAGAAAACGCGCTACAAAAATATTGATTTGATAGCCGCCGATCCGAACTTGTTGGATATAAATTTGGCGATATTGAAAAATAAAGTCGGCAGACAAGATAACATTTTGAAAGAGGCGTTGAAGTCGGTTCAAAAAAATTATGATGTTTGCGTTGTCGATAATCCTCCCGATTCAAATATTCCTGTGCTGAACGGTTTAGAAATTATTGACGACGTTATCGCGGTGACTTTGCCGAATCGTTTCAGTTTGAACGGAATAAATCAGCTTGAGCAGGAAATAAAAAATTACAATGCGATTTTGAAACTGAACATAGCGATTCGCGGCGTTTTGGTGAATCAGTTTACTTCGACTGAAGGCTGTTACAAAATTGTCCGCGAGTTGAGAGAGAAAGGTTATAAAATTTTTCCGCATATCAGGGGCGGCAAGCCCACGCAAAATTGGTTGGACAGAGTGATTAACGAACAGAAAAGCATTTACGAATTGTCCGCCAACACAGGATTCGGAAAAGATTTAATGAAATTTATAGAAGAGTTGGTTAAGTGAAAAGTCTTTTATGGAGGGATACAGCTTGAAAGAACATAGTGGAGGTTTGGGAAGTTTTCTCAATGAAGTTACGCAGACTGCGGACAAAAATGAATTTGCCCAAAATGCGGAGCAGATTGTTTACATTGACATTGATGAACTTGAAAGTAATCCGAAAAATTTTTATGGCTTGCGTGATGTTGATACATTGGCGGGACTGATTGCAGTTTCGCATTTGGTCGAGCCGTTGACGGTCACAAAAAAAGACGACGGCAAGTACATGATAATTTCAGGTCATCGTCGTCGTGCGGCAGTTCAAAAGTTGCTTGAAGATGGAGTTTACAGCGAACGCAATTTGCCTTGTATAATCAAGACTCGCGGAAAAATTTCAATCGAACAGGAAAACGGCGAGACGATAGAGTTTGATGAAGATGCCGTCGAAATGCTGAATTTAATCGCGTCGAACAGAGGACAGCGCGAGGAGCGGACGATTGACGAAAAACTGCAGGAAGTCAAATATTTGGAAAGTTTTGCGAAGGCGATTTACAATCAAAAAGACAGAGGCAAGCGCGGACGATTCAGAAATTTTTTTGCGGAAGAAATTTTGAATATATCAAAGTCTCAACTTCAACGCATTAACTCAATGGATAAACTGACTGACAGAGTGAAACAGGCGGTTGACGACAAAAAAATCAGCGAAACGGCGGCAATGGAAATTGCGACAATGACAGCTGAAGAGCAGGACGCTTGCCTTGAAAAAATTTTGTCGGGAGAAATTAAAGGAACGGTTCAAGATATTCAAAATTTCAAATCGCCGAAAGTCGAAACTGAGGAAACAACGCCGGAAAATTCCGCAGAAAATATTTCAGATGATGTTAATGAATCCGGCGGCGAAGAAATATCGAATGAATCCGCGTCGATGAATGAAGGAGCGGAAGAAAATTCTTCGGAAAATGTCGGTGGTGAAGAATCGGAAACAAAATTAACGTATCCGAAAAAATTTTTGCCGACTTCAGAAAAAAGTTCCGTCAATCAAATCATGGACGTACCTGAAGAATTTGGAGACCCGCAGAAAGAGGCGGAAGAATGGTTTTATCAAGAGCGGTTGGCTTTTTATGAAACTATTTACGATGAAGCAAAACGCCTGAGTGAGGAAGAAACGAACGAATTGAAGGCGGCTCAATGGGGAATTAGAGCGTCGGTTGCTCGCTACAATATTGAGGAATTGAAACTTCATCACGAAGGTTAAAAAGTTTTGAAAAATATTTTGGAGGTTGCGGGAAAAATTTTTGCAACCTTTTTTGTTTGGAAGGAGGAATTTTTTTGTTGCATAAAGTAAAGCCGGAGTTGACATTATATCTTGCGGAAGAGGCGTTGAAGAATAAATTTGTCGGTGAAAATTTTAAGCCGCAGGAAATTGTAGAATTTCAAAAAAATTGTCGTGATTATTTGTCGTCGGAAAGTATCCGCAAAATTTATGCGCGAATGATGAAAATCGAACTTACAAAAATGATGGTCGATGCTGTTTATCAATCACTGACGGGGGAGGAACAAGAATTTATTTTGCTGAAATACAAAAATAAAAAGCAACTTGTGGCAATATCTTTGGCGTTGAATATATCGGTGGCGCAGTTGAACATTCGTCACCATTCGATACTGGAAAAAATTTCAGAATTTATGCTGTATGAATTGGGCGATGAAGATATTTTTAAGCCGGACAAGGTTGTGAACATGATAATTTTGTTGGAAAAGATTGTGGAGTTTGCTGAAAAATATGATTCGCAGAGAGAATTTATAAGCGGCGGTTGGGTAGAAGTGATAGCGGCAAGGCATGACAAATATTGTTGCTTGTTGAATGAGATTGAAAAAATTTTTGACAATGAAGAAAACTCGCTCCATAAAAAAATAATTTCGGCGAAAATCGAAAGTCCGAACGAAAAAATAGAAGTTTTGTCTGAGCGTTGCAACGTCGATAAAAGCATAGTCAGCAGACATTTGAAAATTTTTTTTGACGATGTGAAAAAATTTTTGGAATGAAGTTTTGAAAATTGGCGAATTTTTGTATAATAAACGCAAGGAGGAGATTCAGATGTCTGTGATAGCTGTAAAAATTCCCGAAGCAATTTTGTACGATACAAGAATGAATGAATCGGAAACAGAAAAATTTATTCGTCGCTTGGTAGCGTTGGAATATTATAAAAATCAAGGCGTATCAATCGGCTATTGCGCTGAAATTGCCGGAATGACTGAGGAAGATTTTATAAAATATCTCGGCGAAAAAAATATTTCCATTTTTCAATTTGATAACGAGGAAGAATTTTTGAGTGAGGCAAACAATGCGTAAAGTGATAGTTAATTCAACGCCGTTGATTATTTTGGGAAATATTGACAGGTTGGATATTTTGCAAAAAATGTACGGAGAAATAATAATTCCGCAAGTAGTTTTTGAAGAAGTTACAAGCAAAAATGACGATGCCAAATTGAAGTTGTCTCAAAATTTAAGTTGGATAAAAATTTTTGAAGTGAAAGATAAATCGGACAGAAGAATTTATCAGGCAAAATTGCATGACGGTGAAGTTGAAGTGATGATGTTGGCAAAAGAAATTTCAGCAGATTTATTGATAATTGACGACAACGCGGCGAAAAAAACTGCAAAATTTTTAGGATTCACCGTTACAGGGACATTGGGCGTATTGTTGAAGGCAAAAAGTCGAAAAATCATCGGAGAGATTAAGCCGATTTTGAAGGAAATGTTGAACAGAGGATTTTACATAAGTCCGAAAATATTGGAGATTGTCTTGAAAACGGCAAATGAATTTATTTTGAACAATGAAAAAATGAGTGACTGACATGATAAACGTACAAATTACAATCCCCGAAGCATTAAAGCCTTTTGTAGCGGTAGAAACTGAACAGGAAATTTTGGTACGCAATGCCATGATAATTTTTCCTTTTATACAGAACGAAACAATTTCATACGGTAAAGCCGCCGAATTTTTGAACTTGCGGAAATTGGATTTGATAACGCTGTACGGCAAAATGGGTCTGCCTTATTTCAATCAGACGGAGGAAGAATTGGAAGATGATTTGAAAAATATCAAGTCGGCGTTGGAAAAATGATTATGATAAAAATTTTGAAAAGACTTCAGCGAAATTATTCGTTGAGGTCTTTTTTGTTTGTCAAAAAGCAAAAAAATAAGATTTTGGAAGTCAAAAATCAAGCTAAACTTTTGAAAGCAATCGGAAAGGAGGACAGCCATGAAAAAAGTTTTTATTTTCTTGTCGTTATGTGGAGCGGTGGGAGTATGTTTTGCGGGATTGTCGGAGATATTTTATTTGAACGTGACGGAAAGTCTGCCGCCAGGTTTGTACATGAAATCGTTTGACAGCGAATATAACTGCGGAGACTGCATCATTTATGAGCCGCCTGAAGAAGTAAAAAATTTGATAGTGAAAAATGAATGGGGTGACGGTAAGCATTATTTTTTGAAAAAAATCGGAGCGACGGCAGGAGAAAAATATTCCATAGATTCGGAGAAATTGACTTTTGAAATCGAGGGAAAATATATTGGAAAAGTTTTTGAAAAAGACAGTATGGGAAAAGAGTTGCCGAGATTGAGAGGAAATTTTGAAGTTCCGAAAGATTGTATTTTGCCGATAGCGACAAACGAAAGGTCATTTGACGGCAGATATACAGGAGTAATTCCGACAAGTCGGATAAAAACTAAAGTTATTCCAATTTTTACTTTGTGAAAGTTGGAACTTAAATGTGCCCATAATGGGCACATTTGGAAAAATTTTTTGAATGGGGATGAAATAAAAATTGAACATAAAAAATTTGTTAAGCAAGCTGGAAAAATTTACAAATTATGAGCCGGAAAGTCCTGCGGCGAGAGCGGCGCGAAAATGGGACGAACGCGAAGGAGAAATTATCGTACAAAATTATAATTTGCGTCGCCTTTTGGTCGGCTTGCTTACTGTGATAATTTTTTTGACGGTCGGATTGGTTTACAAGTCGTTGAGTTCAAACGTGATGCCTTACGTCGTGGAAGTGGATACGATGACGGGCGCAATTCGCAATGTCGGGACGGTAGAGGCAAACTCGCATTATCAAGCAGGAGAGGCGGTCTATAAATATTTTTTGTCAAAGTTTTTGAAAAATACGCGAGAAATTCCGCTTGATCCTGTGGTTTACAAGGAAAATTTGTCAGCGTCGTATGGATTTTTGACAAAAGATGCGGCGGTGAAATTGCAGACAATGTTGAAAAGCGAAAAGATGACAGAAAAATTTGGACATCAAACAGTTCAGATAAATATATCAACAATCTTGCTGTTGGAAGGCGGTCACTCTTACCAAATTCGCTGGACAGAAGAAACTTTTACGATAGGCAACGGCGAGAAAAAAGTTACGCCATACAGCGGAATTTTCACGGTACAGACAATCAAAAGTGACAACGAGGAACAGTTATCGAAAAATCCGATAGGAATGTACATTAGCGACTTTTCATGGTCGAAAGATGCGTCGGCGGTAAATACTGAATCGACGACCAATATAAACAAAAAATAATGGAGGACAAAAATAATGAGTAAATTTAAAAATTTCAATAAAACTGCGTTGGCTTTGGCGGTAATGGCGACAATGTTCAATAATTGCGAAGTAATGGCGGCAGAATCCAATCAAAATATTTCTGAAGAAAAAGTACAAGTTTTTGAATCGAAAGATGACAAGAAAGACAGCAATAAGAAAATTATTTCAAAAAATGAACTTAAAAAAGTGAACAGTCGCATTGACGAACTGAATCAAAAATTTAAAGAACAGCAGGAAATGCAGGAGAAAATTATTTCACTGTTGGAGCGTTTGGAATCTTCAAAGGTAAAAGGCGCGAGTGATGAAATTCCTGCTTACAATCCTGCGGCGTTGGTAAATCCGAGTTCAAGGCGAGTGAGTTATACGCAGGACGGAGCAAACAGTCAAAATAATTCGACGGTGATTTTTAAATATGCGCCGAATCAACTTTATAAAATTTATTGTCGAGTAGGTTACTTGACAGATTTGTCTCTGAAAAAAGGCGAAATCATTTCGTTTGTCGGCGGAGGAGATACAAGTGCGTGGGCAGTGGAAAAAGCGACGGTGGACGGAGTTCCGCATATTTATATCAAGCCTGTTGTGGAAACTTCGACGACAAATTTAATAATCACGACAAACAAACGCAGTTATCAGTTAATCCTCAATACAAGCAACCGGTACAATCCGATGGTGACTTGGAATTACGGTTATGAGGAAGAATCTGCGGTAAATTTTCGGAATGAACAAAATACAGTGAGCGGAATCGGTGGCAATGTGGAATCTTTGAATTTCAATTACAAAATCAGCGGCGAATCAGGCAGTAAACCTGTCGCAGTATTTGACGACGGCGAGAAGACAATTTTGAAATTTAGTTCATTGCCAAAGCGTTTGCCGAGCGTTTTTGTCAAAAACAAAGGCAAGAAAGGAATTAGCATGGTGAATTATCAAATTCGCAACAACTGCTATGTTTTGGACAGAGTAGCGGACGAAATAGAATTGCGAATTTCAGATAAAGAAATTATCAAAATCAAACATAAAAACTAATTCGAGGTGGAAAAGTTGGAAAAGCTGAAAAGTATTTTTGTGTGCATTCAAAAAAAGTTTGGAAGAAAAAATAAACCTGCTGATACTTAAAAAGTCGAAAAATGCGTTGCCGAATGATTATGAAACGCTGATGGCAATGAACAAAGAAAAAGAATTGGAATTAAAGCGACAGGCGGCAGAAAATGCAAAAAAATCCGCGAATCAAGAAAATGTAGCAGAAACTCCGCCGCAAATGCCTGTAATTCCTCAAGGACAATATGAAGTTTTACCTGCGGCGACGCAAATTCCGAAACTTCCTGAAGAAACTTCGGAAAATTTGGGCGCAAGAGTTGACAGCAGTCCGCAAGATGACAGCGAAAAATATAAATGCGCCATTTCTTTTGCAATCGGTCAAGGAACAAGCCAAAGTCAAAATTCGACTTCAAGCGACGAAAGAAAAATAACTTCGCCAATGCAAGTAAAATCTGAATACTATGAGCCGAATGATTCAACGCTCGGAGCAGGAACAATAATTCCTGTAAGACTTTTGACGGGAATAAATACCGACGTGGAAGGGCAGGTAATGGCACAAGTTTTGGCAGATGTTTACGATTCGGCGACAGGAACAAAACTTTTGATACCGCAAGGGAGCAAATTGGTTGGCTCATACGAAAGAAAATCTGTCAAAAACGGCAGAGTACCTGTAACTTTTAAATTGTTGACTTTACCAAATGGCGGTTCGTGGTCAATTTCGGAAAATATTGTTGCAATAGACGGAGCGGGTTATTCGGGAGTTGCCGGAAAAATTCATCACCATACCGGACAAAAAATATCAGCCGGAGCGATAGGTTCTGCGATAGCGGCGTTAGGTTCAATGGCGGCGGGAAATGTTTCGGCAAACAACAACACATACACTGCGGGACAAATTGCGGCACAGGGAGCAACGGCGAATTTGATAAGCATGACTTCAAGTATGTTGAAGGAATCTGCGGACGTTGAAAATACTGTGACGATAGAGCCGGGATATGAATTTAATGTTTATGTCACGAATAACATAACATTTTGAAAAGAGGTTTGAAAATTGAACGCATTAGGAAATTGGACGGATGAAGAATTGATTCAAGTTTACGACTTGCAGGAAAAATATGCGGAAAAAGTTGTGGATTTTGTTAGAACCTGTCTAAAAACTGAAAAATGTGCTACAATCAGTAAAAAAATTTTAGGAGAATTATTATGCACAACTATCCGAGTGATATTACACGAGAACAGTTTGAAATCATTCGCTCCGACTTGGAAAAAGCGAAGAGGAAAACGCGACCGAGAAAATATGATTTGTACGATATTTTTTGTGCGGTATTGTATGTTCTTCGTGGAGGAATCCAATGGCGAATGTTGCCGACAGATTTTCCAAGTTGGAAATTGGTTTATTACTACTTTACAGTTTGGTCAAAGCCTGATGAAAACGGAATCAGCCTGTTGGACAAAATTTTAAAAAAAATTGGT
>CALEPR010000206.1 GCA_937910665.1 uncultured Selenomonadales bacterium | reverse complement strand
TCTACCTTGAAAACGAATTAACGCGCTTGGAAAGATTGTGCCGAACGAAGGAAGCGCAAGAAAAAATCGCGCTCCTTGCTGCCGACATTCTTCACAAAAACTTGAAAATCGCTCAAGAGTACGAAGCGGCAAAAAAGCGCATTGGTGACTTATACGAAAAGTTACAGGAAGCAAAAAAACGATTCAACGCTTTCGATGAGGGCTATAGGAGCCTGAAACAAAATCGAGTGTATCGCGTTATTCAGCCTGAAAGCAACTCGACTAAAACTTCCTCTTTGAAGGAAAATGAGTTGACGGCAATAATCGCTGACGCGCTTCTGGCTGAACCATATGCCGTTCGATTAGTTGCCCGTTCCACCGGCAATAACTTGGAAATGGAAAAGGACTGGGAAATGATGAGCGAGCTCGACAAGGACGAACTTATCAACAAAAAAATTGTCCGCGAGTTGTAAGGTTGGGCGGAAATCTCCGGCGAAGCTTACGAAAAGTCAGGCGATGTTCACTTATCACTTATCCTGCGGATAAGTGCAAAAATTCCGCGTTCTGACGCGATAAATCGACTCGAAAAATTTGCAACTGAATTAAGCATTATTTTCATGGTAAGAATCAATGCGCGTTGACGGATCTTCTTTTTTGCGTTATATTTTTTTCAGGAGATGAGGATTTGCACGAGATACATTTTTACAAAAACAAAAACGGTATTGCTCCCGTCTACGAATATCTGAAAGAATTAAACAGCAGGACAGATAAAAACAGCCGAATTAAAGCTGGAAAAGTCAATGACTACATAACTCGATTAAGCGAAGAAGGCACCTTCGCAGGTTTGCCTTATGTCAAACATATTGAAGGCGATATTTGGGAACTCCGTCCGCTGAGAGATAGAATATTCTTTGTCGCATGGTACAATGGGAGTTATGTTTTGTTGCACCAATTCCAGAAAGAAACTCAGAAAACGCCGCCACGCGAAATCGAAAAAGCTCGTCGGGAATATGAAGATTTGAAAGAAAGGGGATTGTGAAATGGCAGGAGCTACTCTCGGAAAAACTTGGCAAGAAGTTCGCAAGGAACTTTATACACCCGAAGAAATTGCCGCCAGCGATGCTAGAGTTAAATTAGCTATCGCTTTGAGTAAAGCAAGAAAAGCGCAAGGCTTAACTCAAAAAGAACTAAGCGAAAAAACAGGAATTCGGCAACCAGTCATTTCACGATTGGAACACGGGGATACGGCTACGCAAATTGATATTCTGATAAGATTAGCGACCGCAATGAACATGGAAATGCAAGTCGTTCCGTTGAATGCTTAGGAGGCAATTAGTGTGAAAACTAAAAACGCTTTCGCCTTCCGTGATTTTGATTCCGCTCGAATCCTCCAACGTCCTTTTTTCAAAAATCTTTATTTTTCTCCTGATAAATCGGATGCTGAGATTTTGGAATCATTAAGCATGTCAACAGAGGATTCAGTCGACATTTTGGAAAAAAAGTTATACATGATAAAAGCAACGCATGAACGTTTAACTAAGTTTCGACACTTAATTGACAGACACAACGAAAAACGGCTTGATAAATACAATAAAAAAAAGTCCAAATCAGAAAAAATCAGAATGAATGAACTTCAACGTCCCGCTCCCGTAATGGAATATTTTAGTGCTTCTCTCAGTGTCTTAGAGTTGATGAAAAAATTTGAAAAACTTTATTATGACATTGACAAAAAACTCCAAACGCGTTATCGAAAAGATTTTGCCAACCGCTTAAAACGAATACGACGAGACTTAGGATTGACGCAAAAACAACTTGGCGACCTTATACAAATCTCTCCACAAGTTTTTTCGTTATACGAACGTGGCGAACGGCGCGATATTCCTATTCATACGATAATACGACTGGCAAAAGTATTGAATATGAGTACCGACCAATTATTAGGTCTCAAATAATGCACCAGCCCTGCATGGGCTATTTTTTTTGACAAATAACAAGGCAAATGCTAAAATCAACAAAACCATAACTCAAATTCATTGAAATAGGAGGCTGAGAAATGAAAGAACCATTAGAATCATCAACAGCAGAATCCGAATTGCAAGACAAAAAAAATTACGCCTCTGAGAGCGTAGATAAAAGTATAATTGCTAATAATTTCAATGCAGATTCTACCACAATTGCCAACAAAAAGCAAAGCAGAATTAACAAAACAACTAAATTTTTCAATTTGCTCTTCGGAAAAATTACTGCTCCACATTTTGCTTACCTGTGGACTAAACAAAATGGCATTTTTTCCTTCGCTATCTCTGATGAAACACAGCGGGCAAATATGGCTAAAAAAGCCGTCGAACTCTCTGACAACGGCGTCGACGTTTGGCATTCCGTCAATCCCGTTAGTGTTGCCCCTTATGCCGGTAAGCGTGGCGATGAAACTGTCGTATCTTACCAAATAGCCTGTATTGTCGATATTGATATCCGTTCTGACGCTCATAAAGGCGATCCGTCTCTTTTTGCTACTGACATAAACGAGGCAAAATCTTTTCTCCCCTTCACTCCGTCAATTTTAGTCTTTTCGGGCTTTGGTCTTCATGCCTATTATACTTTCGACTCGCCAATTGCTATCACTGACGCCAATCGCGAAGAACTTAAACGTCGCAACAATCTCTTACTTGAGGTTATTCGGACAAAAGCAAAAGGGAAAAAGATTGACGGAGTCGGTGACTTACCTCGCGTACTCCGCACACCTGGCACATACAACTACAAACTCGGCGCGGATAATGCTCCGCTCTGTCACATAATCGAAGATTCCGGTTTGCGCTTTTCGCCAGCCGAATTTGACGAAAAATTGAACGCCTCGATTATCGCTACTCCACCACAAGTAATGCAGTCGAATACTGCGCAGAAAAACAACAATGATTATTTCGACGACAATCCCGACTTTAAAGAATTCCGCATCCGTCGCATGCTCGATTTTATCAATCCCGCAAATCTGACTTATGATGACTGGCTCGCTGTCGGTATGGCGTTAAAAAATATCGGCTTTAACTGCTCGGATTGGGAACAGTGGAGTCGCAACGATGACAGATTTAAAGACGGCGAATGCGAATCCAAATGGAACGGCTTTAATCGCGATGGATATGAAATAGGAACACTTTTCCACTTCGCTCAGCTTGGCGGCTATGATGCTAAAGAAATCTATCACGAATGGTATGAACTCCATTCAAATTCCAGACCGTCAGATAGAAAAAATAATGATACCGAACCGAAGGCACAGATTGATTCGCTCAAAATCGAACTTCATTCTGTCAATAACACTCTCGCTGACTTCGATTCTGAGAAAAATTCAGCTTTAGAACACTTGAAAAACATTGAGACCTTTGACAGTAAAACTGTTTTCTCTACCGATGTTGTAACAGCGGCAGCTTTTGCTAAACTTTTCGATAAACAAGCTTTTTCCGAATTTCGTCGTGAAGTTAAAAATTACGGCGACAAACACAAGGAGGAAAAAGCTAGCGTAAACGATTGGCTTGCCGACGTTCGTGACAAAGCAACTGACATTAACTCTCGCCAAAACGATTTACTGACTCGTCACAATGAAATTCTAGCTCAAATTCGTTCTTTGTCTTTCGTCGCCACTAATGACGACTTGCAAAGCTTTTCCATTCCTTCCGGTTACAGCGTCAGTATTAACGGCATCGAAAAAGTTGCTGGTGAATCCATGATTCCCGTTTGCAGACGTCCTGTCATTATCAAAGCCAAAACCTTCAACGTTGATGAGAAAATTTTCAAGCTCATTTTAGCTTACATGACTCAAGACGGAACATTAGAATCTTTACCCGCTACTGAAGCAGCTATCATTTTCAATCGGAATAAACTCGTTGATTTAGCTAACAACGGCTTGCCCGTTACTTCTTCCAACGCCAATCTCCTCGTTGACTACCTCGACGCCTTCAACGCTCTCAACGAAAAAATTTTTCCTCTGACCTACACTGTGCCACGCTGTGGTTGGTACACTTTAAATGGTAAAAACGTTTTCATAGACCCACGCCGTCAGTGTATTTTGACCGACAAAGGCAAAAACATCAGCGTCGTTGTCGATTCCCTTAGCCAATTCGCCAAATCCTTGCGTAAAGTCGGTAAGCTTGACTCTTGGAAAAAAGTCTATCAATTGGCAAAAAAATCGCCCGTTGCAAGGATTATGATTGCCGCCGCCATTGCTCCCATTCTTCTCAAAATTTTAGGCGAACGAAATTTCCTACTTTACATATGCGCCCCAACTCGCGCAGGCAAAACTACCGCTTTGTATCTCGCCGCCTCCGCTGTCGGTGATGAAAAAATGATTCGCTCTTTCGACGCTACCAAAAACGGACTCGCTGGTGCGGCAGCTGACGTTTCCGACTTCGCCTTCCTTGTCGACGAGAAACAAGTTGCTGATTCCAAACTCAAAGAACAACTTGATACTCTTGTTTACGCTCTCGCCAACGGTTTAGGGCGCACTAAACTCAACAAAGACTCTACTCTTAAAAAACTGCAAGATTGGCGCACTATCGCCATTATGACTGGTGAAACCCAACTTTTAGCCGACAACGTAACTGGCGGTGCCAACACTCGTTTGCTTACCATTAGTGTTCCTAAAGAAATTTTATCCGTCGAAGACTGCCGCATTATTCATGACACCATCAAAGACAATCACGGGCTTACTTTCCCGCTCGTCATCGACAAAATCTTCCAGCTCGGTTTTGAAACGCTTCGTCAAGCATATCAAGACCTTGTCGACCTTTTTACAAAGAAATATCCCGAATTGCTCAATGAATATTGTCGCTACATGGCGGTCTTAACTCTCGCTGACTCCATTTTGAATGCCGTCTTAAACGATGACTTCGCGTTCTCTCTCGACGACTCTATCCAAAATGCCAACATAATTTTCAAACTTATCCCGACCACCGTTGAAATTTCCGATACAGTCAGAGAAAAAGATTTCGTCTTAGCCATTATTGCTCAGAATCAAAACCGTTTAATCGGCGGCAATGTTCCACTTGACCGTATGCTAACGATTTGTGGCAAACTCAATGATAATGACGGCTATACATACATTTCAGCGAAGTTTCTGCAGGATGAGTGTATCCGTGACGGACGCGATTATCACAAGCTCGTTACGGATTTAGTTGCCGCTGGTTTTTTCGTTCCCGCCGACACAATCGAAAAAGGGCGCAAGAAAACACGTGACACCGTAAATAAAAAACTCGGTAAGACAAGCACTCGTTGCTACAGAATAAATAATGACAGCCTGAACGACGGCGAATAAAATCCAGAAGATTTTTGAGAATTAACCTACGCGGCGTTTATGCCGTTTTCAACGCTCACCCTTCCCCCGTATCCCTCAACCTAAAAGGTTGAAACATGAGAGAGGAAGGGCTTTTTTGTTCCAAAAAAAAGGTTACCCATTTTCGCCGAAGTTACCCAAAAAATCGCTTTGGGTAACTTTTTGGGTAACCATGATTTTTGGCGTAATAACGCCATTTATAGACTATATATATATATAGGTTACCCAGTTACCCAAAAATAGAGAGGTCTCCTATAGGAAAAAAAAGTATACACACGATTTTTGTTGCAGAAGTCACATTTTGTTGTGTGTACTTTTTTTTTCCTTATATACGTAAAAAAAATTGGGTAACTTGGGTAACCGGGTAACCAGAGGCATTTTTTGGCGTCCTGACGCCATTTATACGGTTACCCAAATGGTTACCCACTCTAAAAATTGGGTAACTTTTTGGGTAACCACTCGAAAAAAGGGAGCGATTCTCCTAAAAAATAGAGGGTAACTTTTCGAGGAAATAGGGTAACCCAAGTTTATTACTTGTCGTCCTGACGCCGTTTATACAAGGCGTTCATAGCAAAATCGGGTAACTTTTTTTAGGTAACTGCCAAAGTCTCCCTCGTTGTGTTTCTGCATCTGGTTGGAGTGTGAAAGCGGGAAAGCAAAAAGAAAAAACCCCGACTTAATTGTCGAGGTTTTGTTTTCCGTATAGCTGAAAGTTTATCGAGAATCCCACTCAAGACGCTGATGATTAGCAGAGTACTTAGAACCATCAGTGAGCTGATAAGTAACATCGGAAGTTCCCAGAATCTGTAGCGAACCACCGTCATTGAATCGGATGGATACAGAGTCGACGGTAATGCTAGTTTCAATAATTTGGTCGAGTGAGACATCGGAGAGAATAACGAAGTCTTTATCATTGGTTCCTTGAATTGTGTCATTTCCGTTGCCCATGCAATAGAAGAAAGTATTACGTGAATTGCCACCAATGAGTAAATCATTGCTTTGAGAGAAACCACCCCATAAGCTTGA
Source organism: uncultured Selenomonadales bacterium (assembly GCA_937910665.1). GTDB lineage: Bacteria > Bacillota > Negativicutes > Selenomonadales > Selenomonadaceae > Quinella. The sequence goes on along the minus strand of CALEPR010000206.1, from coordinate 8,481 downwards.
ATCACCTTGTCCGGCAATGATAGTGTTATCGAACTCGTTACCGACAAGTGAAGTATTGCCTTCCACAGCAGAGGCGTCGAGAGTGCGAATGTTGCCAAAGAATTGAGTTTCATGAGAATTATCAAGCCAAATCTCCGCTGATTTGACAGTTGAATCAACAGTAAGAGAGGAACCACCTGAAGCGACGTAGCAATTAGCTAAACCGTCATAGGCAATGTTTCTGTCTACTTTAGCAATCATGTTAGCGATGCGGAAATCTTTGCCTACAGCATCTTCGAGAATTAGATAGCTATTTTGGTCGAAGACTACAACGACATTATTTCCTGCGCTATAAGCATCGTTAATATCGCTATCGCCAACGTTGATTCTGTCGTCAATACCGTCATATCTGTTATCAGGAGTAAGGAACGTAAAATCGGAAATAACGTCACGTCCGTCATCAGCAAAGAAGAAGAAAGTGGTTCTTCCGTCTTTATCAGCGGAATTGCCTTTTCCTATAAGTTTGTCGTTACCTGCTCCGCCCCACATGCTGGTGTAACCAGTGCCAGCGATGAGAGTGTTTCTAGCATCGTCGCCGATAAGCGTAGACATCCCATCGCCCGCCTGTAATTTGTTAATGCCTTTGAAGGTAGCGTCCCACTTACCAAGTTTACCTGTGCCGTCAATAAGGTTAATTTCTACGCTATCGCTGTACTCGGAGAAGTTTAATCCGGAGCGATTTCCGAAGAAAGCATTGGGAGTGATGTAGTCATCTTCTTGAACAAGAATAGATTGGTTAGTTTGAGCGACAGCAGTTCTCATAGTAGAGGAGCCATTGGTAATTTGAATCAACTCCGCTCTGTCTGTACCTAATGAATTCGTTGAATCATCGGTAGTGGCAGAAGTTATACCGATACCGTCGAATTTAATCCTTGAGTCGTTAGCCGTTAGTAATAATCCGTCGGTATCAAACTTGAACTTGAGATTATTAAAATCTTTGACTTGAATAACGTCACCATCATAACCAAAGCCCTCATGGAAACCATGAACAGTATTTCTACCATTGCCACTAGAAACAATGGTCGCTCCGTCTTTAATTTGCCGTAAGTCGTAAGATGTGAGGAAAATCTGATTTTTACCATTACCACCGTCAACGAAGTCTCTGGCACCAGCAAGAATAGTGTCGTGACCATTTCCTGAAACGAGCGTAGAAGGTTTACGTTTTTGTTTATCGGAAGTATTTTCAGCGTAGTTGCCCTTAAGTAAAAAGTTCTCGTGCAGTTCGCGAGCATCGACAGCTCCGCCATTGATACCGGTAAAGCCCACTTTTTGTGTGTCACCGCGTTCAGTGGAGAGATTGACGATGTTAGCGTCAGTAGAATCGCTTAGCTGAATACGAGTTGAAGAGTTTGGACGAATTTCGTTGCCAATGAGTTGGATAGAGTTGTTTTTAATCGCACCTGTTATGTCGCTAACGTCGGGAATGACGATTTCTGCGCGAGAGTCGGAATCATAGTTATCAAGAATAATTCTGCCAGAATAGGGAATAATTTTTGCTTCGTCGCTGTTAGTCATATCAACACGAACACGAGCGTTATTATCGGTAATGATAGAATCTCTGCCTGAGCCGACAGTAGCACGGATATTAGCATCGGGAGAATATAAGATACCTAAGTCGTCGCCGTTGCCGAAGATGATGTTCTTTGAGCCAGTAGCACTTTCGCCGACAATCGCGATGTTGCCGTTTTGGTCGTTAAACTGAACTTTCTGATTGCCGCCCTCAAGTGACACAATCTGACGATAATCAGAATCACTAAGGTCAACGTTCATTACGCCGCTATCTGATGATATGTTCAAAAGCTTGGTTCCGTCGCTTATCGCCTCTTCGATAGAAAACGAATCAGTTAACACGATTGAAACAAGACGATTGATGTCAAGACCGGTAATATCTTTTACGATTTGGACAGTAGAAGATTGGTCTTGTCCACTCGGTATCGTGTCAGCAGGTGTCGTATCAGCGGATGTCGTATCAGCAGGTGTTGTGTCGGCAGGCGTCGTATCGGCAGGTGTCGTATCAGCAGGCGTCGTATCAGTAGGTGTCGTATCAGCAGGCGTCGTATCAGTAGGCGTTGTATCAGCGACCAAAGTGCCGTTAATGTTCAAACGGTAAATATTTGCCGCACCAATTAAAGAAATTTTTCCATCTCCGACAGTCAAAATAATGTCGTTGTTGCTTTTTATTGAAGAGTAACTGCTATCAGTGATTGACAGTGTGTCGTTTTCGTCGAAGTTATAAATGACGTCGTTTCCGTCCCCAAAATTGTACTGAATGAGATCACATTCAGTATCCCTACCATTTAACGAAATAGTATCGTTCCCTTTGCTACCATTTATTGTAGTAATGTAATAAGACCAATATTGATCTTTGTTTTCGATAAAGTCATTGCCATTTCCGCCATTGATTGAGGCATCATGACCAGTGTTGGAGATAGAATCATCTCCATTACCGCCGTCGATGGTTGTATATGTTGAGCTATTTTCGATTGAATCGTCACCTTCACCGCCACTAATTGAGATATATCTGCCTAAGTTAGTGTCGTCGTTTGAGTTTACACCAGTGGAATAATGAGTTTCGATTTGATCGTTACCGTTACCGCCGTCGATTGTCGTATATGAGCTTCCTCTGTTAAGAATAGAATCGTCATCTGCACCGCCTCTGATTAAAACTTTGAAGTCACTGTTTTGGATGGTGTCCTTACCGCTACCGCCATCGATTATAGAATTATCGCCATGGTTGTTAATGAAGTCATTGCCTTCACCGCCGTCGGTTGTTACACTTGAGCCACTGTTGTGGATTGAGTCGTCTCCGAGACCACCATTGATGGTTGAATTAGAACCACTATTATTAATGGAATCGTTACCTATACCTCCCTCTATTGTCGCATAATTACCATTATAGCTTCCAATAGTGTCGTTACCTGTGCCCGCATTGATTGAAACGTTGTTGGAACCATAACTGTTAGTAATGCGATCGTCATTTTCGCCGCTATTGATTACGACGTTTGATCCTAAATTGTAAATAGTATCGTTACCGCCACCAGAGTTAATTGTTGAGTTATCCCCGCTGTCTTGAATAATTCTATTGTTATAGGAGCCTTCGTTGCGAATTGAATCATTACCGTCACCACTATCGATTGAAATGTTTTTTCCAATGTAGTTTATAGTGTCATTGTCTTTGCCGCTGGTAATGGTTACATCGTCACCATATTGATCAATGAAGTTATTTCCGTCTCCAGCTTCTACGGAAACATTGTTGCCTCTATTATGGATTGAATCGTCGTCTAATCCACTATCTATTGTTACTGAGTCACCACTACTGTAAACGTAATCATTGCCTACACCGCTGTTGATTGAGACATTGTTTTCGCTGTTTGAAATAGAATCTTTGCCTGTATTACTATCGATCAAAACGTTAGAGCCAGTGTTGTTAACGGTGTCGTTACCGTCTCCACTATTGATTGTAACTAAAGAGCCTTTGTTATTACTGATGTAATCGTCGCCAGTATCACCAGTAATTGAAATGTTGGAACCAGTATTCCAGATGCGGTCATTACCGTTTCCGCCGATAAGAGTAACAGAGGAAGCATTATTATTGTTAATGTAATCGTCCCCGTCGTTGCCGTCAACCAGAGCATTTGCGCCTTCATTGGTGATGTGATCGCTACCGTCTCCTCCGTCTATTGTTACGTTAGAGTCGTTTTCGTTCGTTAATGTGTCATTACCACTACCACCATTGATTGAAACTTTTTCCCCAGAGTTATCAATTTTGTCATCATCTGTTCCGCCGTTGAGAGTTCCACCAGAACCAGTATTATAAATCGTATCAGTTCCTTCGCCACCGTCAATTTTTGCATTTAGTCCTTCATAGTTGTAAATTAAGTCGATACCTTCGCCGCCATTTATGATAACATTGTCTCCACCTTTGGTAAGTTGGCTTGAACTTGAAGGAGTAATCTCAAATCCATTTGAGATTATGTCGTTACTGGCTTTGCCATCAATTTTGACGTTATTTCCGGTGTTTGTAACTTTATCTCTGTCTGAACCGCCGTTAATCGTGACAGCATTACCAGAGTTTTTTATGGAGTGGTCGCCAGATAAAGCTGTTATCATAACGTTGTTGAGAGAGTTATTAATATTTTCGTTAATTGGAACAGTTATGACCTGTGAGGGTTTCAAGTTATCATAAGGATTTAATGTGTCGTAAGGATTGATAATAGGCGGAGTGTTTTCTAGAACCCAGTTGAGGCTGACTTGTATTACCTCGCCGTTATCGTCTTTGCAGAGAATGTTTTCATTTGTACCGCTTGTAACATCTGACAATATGGCAATAGTTTTGTGAGTTTTTCGAGACCAGATTTCAAGTGAAGTTGTTTGATATATCCCTGCCGAAAGGTCACTGGCGTTATATGAAGAGAGGTTAAGAATATCGTCTTTATCAAAATCATTTACAACTACATCTTCGGAATCGGAACTTATTATAATTGTGTCTATTACGGGCAATCCATCGAAGTTTCCGCCGCCGTTTACGGTAACATCAGAGTTATTAACGACAATGGTATCGCTTCCTGAGCCGCCATCTACAGATGTTTGCTTACCTTCGACATATATAATGTCGTCGCCTTCATTGCCATATATTTTCGAGTTAAAGCCGCCGCTAAGTATGGTGTCATTACCAGAGCCGCCGTTGACAAGTGCTTTGGAGCCAGTTGTTGTGATACTGTCATTTTCGCCGTTGCCGTTAATCGTGACATTGGTACCCGTCGATTTAATTGTGTCGGAATTGTCGGTGCCGTTTATGATAGCGTTATTTTCAAAAATGACTGCATCGTTCACATCGGTAAATTCGTAGATGTTATATTCGGAGAGTATGCTGTCGAATGAAGTTTCAGATTCACCTATTGTCGTCTCCAAATTATTAAAAGCTTTGATAAAATTTTTATATGTTTTTGATTTCGCAATGGATTCAGAAGAAATTTCCACATCTTCATTCGAAACAAAGTAGTCTGCAAGTTGAACAGTTTCCTCTAGAAATTTGTTGTATTTTTTCGTTATGTCATCTATTTTATTTTTGCTGTCATCAAATGCCTCTTTAGTCCATGCTACAAACTCATCTAAAGTATCGACAACCATAAGCAACGCTTTTAATTTTCTGCTTGGATTTACTACATCTTTAATATCTTCCAAAATATCGTTAATCTCTTTGTTGACTTCTTTAATTGCTGAAGTAACTAAATTGTCGGTTTGTTTTATGTTTGATGAAGAAAGTTGGCGTAAAAATTCAAAGTCTGTTAGATTAGATAAGGATTTTAATTTTTTGCCGTTCATCAATGTTCTAACCCATTTGGATAATAAATCTTTTGCTGTGTCCTTTGCCGTATCTATTATTCCGGCTTTATCTGCATCTTTTAAGAGAGCAATAAAAACATTTAATAGACGTTCCTTTTCAAGTACCAATAGACTCTTCATGTAGTCATCGAGACTTTTGCGCGTTGTATCGTTGGTATCATCCCAAATGAATTTGTATTTAGCATTTTTGCCTTTGATTGTAACATTAACTAATGAAATGGTAGACCCAAAATCATTGGAAAGCATATAAGTTGTCCCGTCAACTGTAATAGCCTCAGTATTAGTATCTAATAATTCTGCAATATATTCGCCTAATTGTTTAATTATTGCTCCTTCCCCCCATGTGCCGCCCGAGAGTTTAGGAGCTTCGACAGTAACAACACGTTTTAGTACAGCAGAATAAATTTCATCGGGAAATGTAGTTCCATCTTTAGGAGTAATATTAACAATATCTTTAAACTTTACAGACACATTATCCATCTCGCTGACTTTTGATTCAGCTTCTTCTTTCATTAGCGATTTTAATTTCGCCTCTGTTTCAGATTCCAGTTGTTGTAAATGATTTTTTAAACTGCTGATAAATGCTGTTTTGTTAAATGAAATTTTTGTTGGTTCCAATGTTTTTCACCTCACAATGGTGTACAAGGTGCACCTTATAGTACGTTCCGTGCTATCGAGCGTCTGTTAGGAATTATAATCGTATAACCTACATTACGCAACAAATTTCATATTAACAACAAACTTAAAAGAAGCTTGGTAAATTTTACACCAGATTGTTTTAAAAATCAATATAACAATTCGTTTTGCTTATACTTGACTTTGGTGATACAAGTATGAGATTTCCACGAATTAGAAATATCCGCGAAGATAATGACTTAACTCAGCAAGACATGGCTGAATATTTGAGCTGTAGTCAAGTCGCTTATTCATATTACGAATTAGGAGGCCGCAGTATTCCTTTAGATCTACTGATAAAAATAGCTTTGTTCTATGATACGAGTGTCGATTATTTGCTTGGCATAACAGATTGTATTAAACCTTACGAACGTAGTAAATACCCTGCCATGAAAAATGATGAATAGTGTTTGCTACTTTCGTGCTTGGTAAGAAAAATTTTAAACAATCACGTCGTGACCTATAAAAAAGCAAAAAAATAAGAATCTGAGAGCCTCCTTTTGTGCCACAATTAGGCAAAGGAGGTTTTTTCATGGCTACTTTTCATCTGAGAGTTAAGGACGATACTAAGTCCAGTGGAAAAAGAATTTCGGCGAAAAAGCATGTCGATTATATTTTGCGCGAAGACGGAAAGTCTCATGCGGATTATATCAACCGCGAAGGAGCGCAAAGCGAAAGGACAGATTGTGTTTTCAAGGGTAGTCACCTGCCCAAATGGGCTAAGGGTTCTGCTCAAAAATTTTTTTCTGCAGCAACGCGTTACGAGGACAAAGGTAACGTCCGGTACAGAGAAATCGAGTTGTCTTTGCCTAACGAATTGTCTCTCGAATATAATCTCGAAATCGTCGACAAATTTATCGCTGCGCATTTGTCGAATCATTATTATGCCTACGCGGTACATGAGAAAGTGGGCGAATTGTCGGGCGAATGGCATCCTCACGTTCATATCATGTTTTCCGAGCGACTGATTGACGACGTGGAAAAAATGGGCGAACGCCCAGCGTGCAAATATTTTCGCAGAGCAGCCAAACCGTTAAAAGGCGAGAAGGTCGCCAGTTTTGAGCGGCGTCGCCAACACGGTGCTCCTAAAGATAAGAAATGGCACAACAAAAAATATCTTTATGAAATTCGGGCGAATTTTGCACGAATCCAAAATGAAGTGCTGGCGCGGAATGGCTTTTCGATTCGAGTAGACTATCGGTCGCTTAAAGCTCAGCAGGTAGAAGCAGAAAAACGTGGCGATAAATTTGCCTCTAATCTTTATAAGCGAATGCCCGAATCCTACATTGGCGTAATACCGGCACACGAAGAGAACGAACTTTCCAATGGCGTAAAAAGGTACCGCGAAATAATACAAAACAAGCAACATTCATTGTTTCAGGACGACATGCGAAAAAAGACGGCTCAAGAAGAAGAAACGAAATTCTTAGTCAGGCAAGCCGAACGCTCTTGGCTTTTCCTTTCAAATTCTCTAGCTTATAAGTCGGCGAATCTGGAAGACAAAACGTTGAACGGATTGAATCAAAGCATTCTGTCTGAATTGGCTAGAATTCAGACACTCAAAAGGAACTTAGTTGGCTTTTTGGGTGCCAGAGAACGTGTAAGGAAAGAATATTTGCCTGCGTCGGATTATCTATTCATTCAAGACTACGAAAATAAAATAAGACAATGTGAGGATTTGGATAGACTTTCAAAACAACTCTTTCCGCCGACTGGAAAATATCCCGAAGATTTTCAAGCCTTTCAAACAATTACTCGCGGCATCGAGAAAAAAATTTCTGCCTTGCGCTCTTTCCTTGCTAAGAATAATCCGAAATACTGGACAATTCTTGGAAAATTGGAGGAACCATATCGGCGAAAAAATGTTGAGCTTGTCATGCACAGACTTTTGCAAAATGACCTCGATACTTTGCGGGAATTGAAAAAAACAAGTACCGCTGTTTTGAAAAACTTTGATACTTTAAGAGCGAGAATTCAAGTGAAAGAAATGCCCAAAACAGTTTTCACGGCGAGGGAAGTTCGCGACAATTTGTTTCTGCAATATCGTTCCTTGAAAAATCAACGCGAAGAGGCTATTGATACTTGCAATTGCTTAATGCTTAAACGGATTTTCCCCTCTGAGGCTATGAACCTTGCCAAGAATATTTTCGTTCATGACGGATTTAAAAAATTGCAAATCGAACAAGAGGAATACGAAAAAGCGTTAGCTAATTACGAGCGAGATTCGACGGAAAATTGTAAGCGAGAAATATTTTTCAACAACACCAACTGGACTAATCTCGGCGTAAAACTTCAGGAACAATATTACATTACGAAGGAAAAAATCCGTTTGGAAGAAACAGGACGAAGGCTCTCCGAAATCAAAATCTACCTTGAAAACGAATTAACGCGCTTGGAAAGATTGTGCCGAACGAAGGAAGC
>CALEPR010000205.1 GCA_937910665.1 uncultured Selenomonadales bacterium | reverse complement strand
TTGATTGAGGAACAAAGGAAATTGCAATTGAAGATAAGTTCTCTCAAAAGTTTGGAGGATACAATCAAGGTCAAACAGGAAGAAATTGATAAAAAGTTTAGTCTGATACACGAATTGATTAAAAAGAGGTACGAGGCACGCGATAGTGTAATTCGCAATCTCAATGATAGTAATGACGCATTAAAAATACACTTAAAGCCATTTGGAGACTTAAAACAAAATGCTCATCTGTTACGTAATATTTTGAGGAAATCAACTGGTTTTGATTCAGATATTTTTGAGGACAGTACGCCCCTTGATGCCCAAAATACTATTATAAGCCGAATTTCTAGTCTAGAAAATACCACAACCATACAGGACTGTATAGACAATCTGAAAAATGAAAAACTTCATCTTATCGAGATGGATACAACTGATCACTATAGCAAAAAGTTTATTAAATTTCTAAAGGCGTTAATAGAAGAAGTTAAAATAAATTTGTTTGTTTGGATACCAGAGGACAGTTTGGAATTAAAGATTAAAGTTGGTAATGAGTTTAAATCTATTGACACAGGTTCTCATGGGCAACGTACTTCCGCAATGCTGTCACTAATTTTGAACACCAGTAATGTACCGATTATCATAGACCAGCCCGAAGATGATTTGGATACAAGAAATATTACTAATTTGGTCGTCAAAAGTTTAAATGAGATAAAAAATCATACACAAATCATAGTCGCTACTCATAATCCAAATATAGTTGTCAATGCAAATGCTGAATGGATAGTTAATCTTGATTTCAAAAATGGACAAATTCAAAATGTTCATTACGGAGCGTTACAAGACCATGCCATTCGAGATGCAATATGTGAAGTTATGGAGGGTGGAAAAGACGCACTGGAAAAACGTTATTATAGAATTTTTAAGGCATTAAATGGTTAATAAAGCCAACCGCAGGTTCAGCGCAAGCGACAAATTTCTCACGTCGAAAAAATGCGTCAACCTGCGGTTTTTTCGCACTTATCTCCAAGATAAGTGGTAAGTGAACATTTGCCAGCCAAATTAAAATTTGGGGCAAATGGAAAATTCCTTTTGGAGAAAATTTACAAATCACGCATAATCTTTTTATGAATAAGTTCGTCCTTATCCAACTCGCTCATCAGACTCCAACTTTTTTCCATTTCAAGGTAGTTGTCGGGACAATAAGCGACAAGTTGTACTGCGTTTTCGTTCCCATTCAGCGCATCTGCTATCAAGTCCACTACGAAATTCGGATCGCTCGATGAAATTTTTACTGATTCTTTTGCAGGTTTGTCGACACGAAAAACTAATTTTCGTAATTTTCTCGAGCCATTCCTTTTCAAGCCTTCCAATCGATTTTTGACAATCGTGAGTTTCCGAGATAAAACTTTGGAACGAACTTTTGCATTTTCGTACGCATTTGCCGTTTTTAAATTTTTCTTCAAAATCCCGGCGGCTATGACTGAAATTTTTTGACGTGCCTCCTTCGTTTGACAAATTTTTGCCAATTTTTCAGATTCGCTTTCCAAAAAATTTTTCGTATTTTGCAAATTTTGGCGAGCGGCTTCCAAAAGAAATTTTTCCTTCGTGAGATAATATTGCTCTTGAATTTTGTCCGCTGAATTTTCAAAATTTGCGTTTTTGAAATCAAACTCGTGTTGTTGATATTCTGCAAGTTTCCTCTCAAAATTGGAAACCGATTTTTCAAATTTTCGCTTTTCTTCACGCAATTTTTTTAATCCGCCGTGAACAAAAATATTTTCAGCCATAGAAATCGCTCGCATCGGATTTATCACTTTCCATCTCAAGCAATTCATTTCATCTACCGATTTTTCGTACTCGGTTTTCAAAAAACGACATTGCTGACTTAATTTTTCTCGCACTTCTGAAAATGAAAAAATCGTGTGCGCATTTTTCTTCCTCAAATTTTTATAATCTGACACATCTCGCATAAGTTCTTCGCTTACATTTTTTAATTCTCCCAAAATTTCAAGATTCTTTTGCAAAATGTCGTGCGTCACCAAATGCACGTTTTTTAACCGATATGGATTTTTCATTTTTTCTTCGACACTTTGAATTTTCGGATACATCTCCACCATTGTTTTTTTCAAATCAGAAATTCTTGTCCGCACGCCTCTTTCGATTTCCTGAAATGCTTGCAAATTTTTTGGCTGCTTTTCGCTCGGAACTGACAAATTTTTCATCAGCGTCTCCCAATTATATTTTTCTGCTAGCGTTCTCTCATAGTCGCGCAATAAATTCCGATCCGCTTTTGACAAATATTCCGACTCCGATTTCTCCTGCGCGTCTTTCCCTGTCACTACTTTTTTCCTCAACGACTTCACTTTTTCAAATTCCGTCAAAATTTTTTGAATCAATTTCCGCAACGGCTCTTCTGAAAATTCCTCCGACTTATAACTTTCGGAACTCAAAAGGGACAAAGCTAAAATTTCCGCTTGACGCGCACACGCTCTCACATCTTCTTCCATCACAACTTTTTCCTGAAAATCCTGTCGAAATAACTGTTCAAATTTTTTCCGATAAATTTCACGGGTATGTTTTAAATACGATACTTCTACTTCATTGCGATGACTCGACGTTATCCCGATGCATTCTTCCGGCATTCTGTCAAAAAGTTTGGCGAGAAATTTATCGCCTCGCTCTTCCGCCTCTGCCTTTTGCGCTTTCAAACTCCTATGGTCAACGCGCACGGAATAGCCATATTTTCCCAGCACTTCATTTTGTATCCTCGCAAATTCTTCCCGAATCTTGTAAAGAAATTTCTTACTGTGCCACCTCTTATCTTTCGGTGCCCCGTGTTCTCTGCGTCTCTCAAAATTTGCTACTTTTTCGCCCTTCAACGGTTTTGCCGCTCGTGTAAAATATTTGTATGCCGGTCGCTCCTTGATTTTTTCCACTTCATCAATAAGCCTTTTCGAAAACATTATGTGAACATGCGGATGACGCTCTCCTGAAATTGCCCCCGATTTCTCGTGAATCGCATATGCATAATAATGATTTGTCAAGTGACATGCTATAAAACTGTCCACTACCTCTCGGTTCTGTTCCAACATCAATTCATTTGGAAGCGAAAATTCAATTTCTTTGTACCGACGATTTCCTTTATCCTCATACCTGTCTGCCGCTCTGAAAAATTTCTGTGCCGATCCGTCTGCCCAGCTTGGCAGTTGATGCCCTTGAAAAACACAATCCGATTTTTGGCTATTTTCACCCTCTCGCAAAATATAATCTGCGTGTGCTTTTGCCGATACCTTTGCCCCATTCGGCTTGGTATCATTTTTTATTCTCAAATGGTATGTTGCCATTTTAAAAACCTCCTTTGATGAAATTATCCCACCAAAAGAGGCTCTCAAAATCTTATGTTTTTGCTTTTTAAATAAAATAGTCTGAAAATCTGACATATATTGTTGACATTTAAGACTATTTTAGATAATATTTGTGAGAGGTGATTTTTATGTACGCTCGACTCAAAAATTTAAGAAAAACTCGGCATTTATCTCAAACTTTTGTGGCAAAAAAATTGAACATTCCGCGCACCGCACTGGTTGCTATTGAATCCAATAAACGCAAAATTTCTGCCGAAGAATTAAAAAATTTTTCTGAACTGTATAATGTCAGTTTAGATGAAATTATGTATGGAACTCCTAAAACAGTGGCTGACAATAATACATCACGTCTTGTAGAAAAATTTTCCACTCTTTCTACATCTGCCCAAAATGAAATTTTAAATTTCGTCGATTTCAAGATGCATTATCAAACTTGACAACCATTTCAAATATGACTTTCCCCCAAGTCACATTTGAAAAAAAGCAAAAAAATAAGATTTTGGAAGTCAATTTTGATGTTATTGTTCTCACAAGGGGACAAAATTTAAAACGCCTTAACTTTCGTCAAGGCGCGAATTGCTCAATAAGATGCCGGATTCGTCCCCCAACTTGTCCGAGCGTCACATTGAACGGAGGTAAACTATGTTTAATATTGTTGTATCTGAAACGGATATTTCCGCTGTCAAATCTTTATCATACAAAGACAGAGAGATTCTGAAAGATGCCATTAACAAGACCGAGCCGAGTAATTTTCTCACTGCGGCGAAAAATGGCGGTTTTGTATGTCCGATTTGTGGCAACGGTTCAGGGAAGGACGCTACAGGAGTCACTCCCACGCTTGATAACGGCGTTTGGTTGTACGGTTGCAGACGCGGTGATTGTCTTTTCAATGGCGATTTGCTCAAAATTATTGCAAATGTGAATAACATCAACAAAAATAATTTTGAGGGTTTTTGCGAGTCGCTTGCCATTGGAGCACAAATCTGTCACATAAACTTCAACAATCTCAATTCATTTTATGATTTACATTCAACAACGTCAAGTGAAAATTCAAAAAAATTGCCTAAGGATTATTCTAAATTTCTTGCCAGCACACAGGCAAATTTAGAATCTTGGCTTAACTCAATCGGTGGAACTTGGCGCGGCTTGACGCTGGAAACTTTACAACATTTCCATTGCGGCTTTTTTTCGCAATGGGGAAAAGAAAAAACTCCACGCGTCATTATCCCTGCCTCAAATACTACTTTTCTCGCAAGGCTCGCCGTACCGATTGAATCTTTGCCTGTAAACATTCAAAAAATTGTAAAAGCCAAGCAACATTCAGGAACCAAAATGCTTTTCAACGCTACTGCTCTTGATTCGGAAAAGCCAATTCTCGTTGTTGAAGGATATATCGACGCGATGAGTATTTGGCAAGCGACCAACGGAACTATTCCTGTCGTGGCTCTTGGCGGAGCAGATGCAGGAAAAATCTTACTTGATGAAGTCGCCAAACACTCCGAAGAAAAAAATTCTGTCAAACCGCAATTTATTTTGTTACTGGACTCCGATGAAACGGGAAGACAATCCGCAACAAAATTGCGTGATGAACTGATTCAAGCAAATTGTCCGACAGTTTCAAAATTCTTGTCGGAAACAGAATCCAAGATTGACGCGAATGATATTTTGCAAAGAGATTCAGCCGAACTTCAAAAAATTATTTGCGAAATTTATCAGTCTGCCGAAATTTCTCTCAAGAAAGTTGCTGAAAAAATTGCCTTTGAACAAAAAATTTCTGCTTGGAGTGAAGTAAACGGCACAATTAACCCCAATACTCTTCAAGAAATTCACAACGCATACAATTTTTTAAATAACTTGACAGCTGAAGATTTTACAATCTCCACTGTGACCGACAACAAAAATATTCGCGCCATCGCTCTCTGCAAATTTTATGATTTTTTAATTGACTGCCATACAAATTTTTTCAATCAGTTTATTGCGGCGAAACAAAATGCGCGAGATAAAATAAAACTCGACGAAAAAAATGCAACTGTCACATCCGATATTGTTTCATTGGCAAAATTTTCTCTCAGCGATTTGCGCCGTACTGTCGATTTTCAGGTCAGCAAAATCCGCAAGGATCATGAAGATTACCAAAAACATCTTGCTCAAGAATCCGCACAGAAAAAATTTGAGGAACGTCAAGCCTTTTTGAGTACGCTCACGACTCGAACAAATTGTCCTGACGCTCCGATTGAACTTGCTCTGCCAATTTCTTTTGAATCCACTTTTTCTCACGACGGCATCACTGCCATCATCAAAGGCGTAAGGAAACAACTTACATTAACGCCTATTATTCCAACAAAAAAATTTGTCAATCCTGATACGAACTTAACAAATTATGAAATTGCGATTCGCGATGAAAAAGGCATTTGGCGACGTTCGATTTTTGACGCTCAAACAATCGCTGACGGCAAAAAGATTTTGGAGTTGACCGACTTCGGTGCAAATTTCTCAAGTCAGGAATCAAAATATTTGTCATCTTATCTTATGCACTTGATTGGAGATAGTGAAAATCGCGATAAAATTCCGACTTGCAAAATGTACCAGCAAACAGGTTGGACTGACGACTCTTTCACGAAATTTATTTATCCGCCCGGCGATGGCGAAAATTTTATTGTTCGCGGTGGAAATTTTGATTTCCAAAAAACCTTTGCCATTCGCGGAAGTTTTGGAAAGTGGGTACAGATGTTCAAGAAAGTTAAATCCGCGTCCATAGTCGCCCGACTTGTCATAGGGGCTGCCGCATCTGCTCCATTGATTCATCTGCTTAACATTCGTAATTTGCAACTTCATCTTGCCACGCCGAGCGGAAACGGAAAATCCGCCGCTGTCAAATTTGCTTTGTCAATCTTCGGCAATCCTGAAAAAATTAAATTCAAGTTTGACGGTACAGCCAATTCTTTTGATACAATGGGACTTCTTTTTAACGACTTGCCGTCTTTTGTAGATGAACTTCAGTCAGCAAACAAAAAAATTCGCGAGAATATCGACACACTGATTTACAATTTTGAATCGGGAGTTAATCGTTCAAGGAATCAAAAAGATAATTCCTTGCAGACAAGAAAATATTTTCGTGGCGTTAGAATTTCAACTGGGGAGCAGACTTTGACAAATGAATTTAGCGGTGAAGGAGCTATCAGCAGAATTTTGGAAATTACTCACGCCGAAATTTTTGATAACGCCTTTGCTATTGAGATTCATCAATTCGTAAAGCAACATTACGGACAAGTCGGCAGAAAATGGATTGATTACATAATCGCCAATGATGATAAAATTTTGCAGGATTATGCCTTGCTCGAAACAGAGTATCGCAAGAAAGAAAAAAATCTTATGCCGAATCATATTTCAAGCATTGCGGCTTTTCATACTGCGCTGATTCATCTGCAGACCATGTTGAATTTTAATTATGCGCTTGCGAAGGAAGAATGTATGGCTGACTTTGATATTCTGATGAAGGAATTGCCTCGAAAAAGTTTGGCAACCAATGTTCGTCGCGCTTTGCAGACAGTCAGAGAATTTATTTCCAGTCATCCGCGCTATTTTAAAGTTCAAGCCAAAGACGGAAAGAAATTTTCATTTCCTGACGGTGACGCTTACGAAATTTACGGCGTGAAATTTAATAACGGTACAGTTGGAATTTTTCCGCGAGCTCTGCGCGAGATTCTGAAAGATTTTCCTTCTTCAAATGCTATCATCAGAGGCTTTGGCGAACATAATTTCTTTGACTCCGCCGACAATCCCAAGCATCCGTTTCAAAAGGTTCAGCGCGTTGAAGAAAAATCTGTTTGGCTCTACGTTTTTACCAAAGATGCTCTTGAGTCAGATTGAAAACTTGACCGTAAAAAATTTTTATCGACGACTTCTCAATTTTGAGAGGTCATTTTTTTTTCTCTTGAAGAAAAAAATTTGTAGTAGAAAATGCCAGATGATTTTCTACTACATTTGAGCCATTTTCTACTACAGAGCTACTACAAAAATTTTTCTCAAAAAATGCCTATAAATCGCGTCAGAATAACATTTATAGGCTCTTGATAATGATAATTTTGTAGTAAGTAAAAAAACCATTTTCTACTACAATCTGAAAAGAAAGGTCGCGTCAGTAAGCCATTTAAGCAAAATGTAGTAGAAAAAAATGAAAACATATAGTGAAATATTTTTTTGACCTCATAAAATATATTTTTTTTATAAATTTCTCTCCAAAAAAAATATATATTTCTCTATCTAAAAAATCCATCATATATGTTCGGTGCAAAAATGCCCGATTTTCTACTACAAGAGCTTAGAACCCGCACCACGCCTTACTTTTGAAAAAAAAATGTAGTAGAAAATGGAAAAACTGCTTACTACCGATTTTTTAAGATCCGCACCACGCCTTACTTTTGCAAAAAAAAATGTAGTAGAAAATTTTCTACTACAAAATCCCGATTTTCTACTACAAAATTTTTTTCCATTCATAAGCTGGAAATTTTAATACTTCTCTTACTTTTATACGTCTGAGATATAAATCTGTCTGTTCAAGGAAAAAATGTCTTTGATTTTGCTATGTGAGTACGGATTAGTTGAATTTTTTTCAGCCATTTTAATAAAAACAGTTACTGGTACAGCTGAACCGTTTATTTTAGTAGCATTTACAATTTCTTTTAACGGTGTGGCGATAGTGTTTGAAAATCCACCTGCAATGTAAGAGAAAAATTTTATTGGCAGGTCACTTGAACTGTAATTTTTAATTTCTGGCAAATAGTGATAAATCATTCTGTCGCGATGAGTGGTAGGCAAATCGTATCGACTGTATGCTTTAGTGTCAATTATTGCTTGAAAACCACATTCATCACTGACTAGTAGGATGTCTGGAACGGCTCTGCCACTTAAGGCACTTCCCAACCAAGTAGAATTGAATTGGAAAATTTCACGAAAAATGTTTGCAGTAGCCTCTTCAAATTCCTTGCATTGCTCGCGACCGGAAAAAGCCATTTCAAAATAATTTGCCATAAATGAACCTATTGAACCGTGTGGGAAATTTTTCTGCAAGACTTCAGTAACTATAGAGGATTTTATTCCGCTTTGTTCAGAAATTCGTTCAATTAAGTTTGCAGTAATTCCACCGATAGGTTCTTTTAATGCAAGAGTTATAAAAATTTTTTTGACACGCATTTCGGCAATCATAAAATCTGTAACGACACTTGTTTTAAGCAAATTTCGAGTATCTTTGATATGATGAGTATCGAGTCCGTAACGTCGTTGAAAGTACTCATGCTCTTCGGGGCGAGGTATGAATGGAAGTTGAGTTGAAATAATTTCCAAGACATCATTTAAGTGGTCTGGCAATATAATTAGCTTTTTGTTTTCACGAATGACTAATTGAGTGTACTCAAGCCAATTTACAATAGTATTCGCTATGTCTTGCAAATGTGCGAAAGGTTTTTTGTAATTAACAGTGCCTTTTGATGAGGTATATTTTTGAGCAAAATCTTTTTCCAAACAGCCGTCGCCAAAATTACGAAATTCAATCAAACGCGAAACGATTTTTTCGTAGCATTTTTTGGATTCATTCTCTGCCTCAATGATGATGATTTTGGCAATCTCTTCTTGCGTCAAGTATTGAACGCGGTTATCCGTCAATAATTTCAATAGAAACCAAAAAGGATGAATTTTAAAACGTTCATTGACATTTATGCTACGTTCTAAAGAAAAAGCCGACGGAAATTGATATTTCAAAATTTGATTGGTTAAAACTTTTACAGGAGTCTCACCGTTCAATATAGCTTCGCCGGCTAATGTTAATTGCAATTTTTGGGTTGATTCTTGAACGAAAATTAAGCCCAAACTGACCAGCCATGCTTTATAGGTTCTTCCGCCTCCGCCAGTTTGATCTCTTCTGTCGCCTTCGCGTTTCAATCCACTTTGCTCAAGGGCATTTTCCAAAGATAAATGAGAATTACGTTGTCCAAACCAAGTATCACTCATTGAAGATTCAGCAAATACCGCCAACACGTCGGGAATGGAATTTAATTTTCTTTTAGGACGGGTAACCCACCAATAATTGAGCATTTTATTTTTTCACCAACTTTAAAATTTAATATTGCAAGGTACGGAATCATATTCGATACCGTTCATCGTTCGCAGTATTGCCTCAAAAATAATTTTTGCTCCTTTACAAGGAACAGCCATTCCAATTTGTCGGCGAACTTTTTCACGCGAACCAAAAAATTCATAATCATCAGGAAATGTCTGAAGTCTGGCACGCTCGCGATTTGTCAGAGCACGATTTTCTGCATAATGATACATGTGTGTCCCGCCACCTCCTGAGCCTGTAACTGTGTATGCGGGCTTATCGGGATCAAGTCGTTTATAGATTTGACTAATTTTTGCACCTTTGACATTCAACTTCATTTCCTCTGGCATATCAGAATTGAAAGCATTTTGTCCTGGTTTTATGTATTTCAATCTTTCGACAACTTTATCTGACATAGCGGGTATTTCATGATTAAAAGCCCATTCGTCTATAGGCGGAACATTCAGTGCTGTTTTGACTGAATTGTCTATGCTGTCATATTTATGCGTAGAAGGTGGGTTAAACACTTGTGGTAAATCATTTCGGATTCCTACGATGATTATTCTATGGCGAGTCTGTGGAACACCGTATTCCTCAAATTTATAAAGATGAGGATAAATTTTGTAGCCAGCGGATTGTAAATCATTCAAAATTTGCTTGAATGCTGTTCCTTCATTAGCACTTGACAGACCCCCAACGTTTTCAGCTAAAAACCATTGCGGTTGAAAAATCTTCAAAACTTTAATACCGTAAGTGTATAAAGCTCCATAGTTTCCGTTCAATCCTTTTTGTTCGCCGACAATGGAAAAATCGTTGCATGGAAAGCCGAATGAAAAAGCATCAATATCTGACAGATTTTTTCGACTAATTTCAAGTTCGCGTACGTCTTGGCAAATGACGCTATCTGCATAGTCATTCTTGCAAATATTGTGCTGATAGGTTTGACAAGTCAAATTATCAATGTCATTTGCCCAAGCATGAACAATTTTGGTATCTGAAACTCCAATGTCAGCGTTTACTGCACCCCAAGCTAAACCGCCCGGACCGCAAAATAACTCTCCCATTTTGTAAATCATCGCGTTCATTCCTTTCAACAAAAATTATACCATAAAATTTTTATTTTTTGTTGAAAAATTGATAATGTGCTATAATAATTTGCAATCAGATGAGGTTACATAAAAATTTAATGGGGGTTGAACATGTTAAATGAAATAGTTGGAGGTAAATGGTGGAAAATAGATTTTCACCTTCATACGCCTGCCTCATATGACTACGGATATGGTGATAAAACTCAAAAAAATATAACTCCAAAACAGTTTCTGTTGAGTTGTATGAGTAAAAAGCTGGATTGTGTCGTTATAACAGATCACAATGTTTTTGAATGGATACCAAAACTTCAACAGGCTTTGGAAGAGTTGCGTTATGCAGATGATAAAGGATTCCGTGATATAGTTATTTTTCCTGGCGTTGAAATAAATGTTCAAGGCGGAGTACATTTACTTGGTATATTTGATCCTTCATCAAATATTGAAGAACTTAAATTTATTTTTGCTCGCGCGGAGTATGATAAAATCAGCCAAACAACTAAACGACCATTACATGAGGTCATGAAAATTATAATTGAAAATAATGGAATAGCTATACCAGCCCATGTAGATAAAGAGAGAGGCTTGTTCTGCATATCTTCCGATATTAAGCGCACGGCTTTTAATGTTCAAGGGTTGTTGGCATTTGAAATGATAAATCCAGAATGTAACGACCAAGAATACGCTGAATCCAAATTAAAATTGTCGCATGTGTTAGGAAGCGATTCACATGACATTGAGACCATAGCTGATAAATTTACATGGGTAAAAATGGGTGAAGCTAATATTGAAGCTTTACGTTTGGCATTACACGATAATGAGGGTGCCATCCTGCGTAGTGATACAATAAATTCCAACTTGAACCCCAATGACTTGAAATCGAGTACTTATCTCAAAAGCTTAAGCATTGAAAATGGACGTTATATAGGCAAGGGTAACTGGTCTCCTTACACAGTACAATTTAGTCCTTTTTTGAATGCTTTGATTGGCGGTAGAGGTTCTGGAAAATCTACTCTTCTTAATTTTTTGCGTTTAATTTTTGATAGGGGTGAAGAATTACCAAAAATTTTGCAAGAGGAATTTCAAAATTTTCGTCACATTCATCAAACTCGTGATGATATCGGCATGCTAGAGTTTAATACGAGGATTTTTGTTGAAATAATTGTTGATGGAGTAGAATATCGATTAAAATGGGAGAATGAAGAAATACAAGAGTTTGACGATGTCACAGAAACATACTTGACAGCAGATGATAAGAAAAATATGCTTAAAAGGTTTCCGTTACATATTTTCTCACAAAAACAGCTTTATGAAATGACGAAAGACGTATCTACTTTGTTCAAGTATGTTGACAGTCTTTGGGATTTTGAATCTTGGCAAACAGAGTTATCAAAGGAACAGGAAAATTACAAAGAATTGTGTCAGCAACTGGTAATTTTACAACAAGGACAAATTGAATATAATCGGTTACAGCAAAATCTCAACGATGCATCAAAGAAATTGAAAATTTTTGAAAACGATACCACAAAAAAAATATTAGATGAAAATGACCTAATCGGTAGACAAACGCAATTTGTTCAAGACATATACAAAAAATATCAAGACCTTTTGGACTGCATTGTGAAGTTAAATTCTACAGAATTATTTGCAGATTTGGCTGAGGCATCGCCACTGGATTCAACAGCTACGAACCGATTTGTAATGTGGAGAAATCAATTTCATCATTTACAAGATACTATCAAAAAGCTCATCCCAAACTACCCTATGGTTTTTATGTCAATAAATGAATTGCTGGATTATCTTGGAATAAATGAACGACATACCCAAAATGCGGAAAAAATGAATCAAGTATTGAATGAGTTGAAAAATGCTGGCATTGATAATGTGAATAAATATGCTGAATTGATTGAGGAACAAAGGAAATTGCAATTGAAGATAAGTTCTCTCAAAAGTTTGG
>CALEPR010000204.1 GCA_937910665.1 uncultured Selenomonadales bacterium | reverse complement strand
AAGGCCTTGTAGCTCAGTTGGATTAGAGTATTTGACTACGAATCAAAGGGTCGGGGGTTCAAGTCCCTCCAAGGTCACCATTGAGGGTAGGTGCCCGAGCGGCTAAAGGGGGCGGACTGTAAATCCGTTGCATTTGCTACGATGGTTCGAATCCATCCCTGCCCACCATTTAAGAAAACAAAAGCTCCTGTAGACTTTGAAGGAGCTTTTTTATTTCAACTTTTTAAAGATTTTCAAATTGGAAAGAATGTCAAGCCGTCACCTTCTAAAGCATTTTTTAATTCGCGCATAAATTTTTTTCCAGGGTCTGACTTGATTGAATAATAACCTTGAACGTGTTCAACATACAAACCGCTCGCTCTCGCTGCCACCTGTTGGTAATGTCCAAAAACAAATTTAATTGTAGGATATTTCGCGTGGAGATATTTTATCAGCGCGATATTTGCTTGAAGTTGCGCTTGCGTTAAATCTTCTACACCGCCAACCCCACCGACATTTTCAATTCCGATTGAACACCAGTTGTAACCAATCGCGTGACGATTCAGCGCAGTTTCTTCGGTTAAGCAAAAAATTGTGCCATCTTTTGAAACGATGTAGTGTGAGCAGACATTAACAGTTCCATCGCCACGAGTTTCCGGCAGAAAAGTATTATATGCCGACTGCCAAGTTGAACCGGCAGTCCAGTGAACAATCACAGCTTGAGGGACGATTGTTGTTTGCGAAAGACCGTAATGCTGTTTGGCATATTCGCCTGTAAGTTTTTCACGCTCGGCAGTTTGAGGAATAGATTTTTGAATCATCGGTGGCGGTTCAATTACTTTTTGAGCTTGAACGAAATCGCTGCAAAAATTTCCAAACAAAAGAATTTGTAGCGTCAAAAAGGCATAAAAAATTTTTCCAAGCATAAAAAAACCTCGCTTTCATTTTTGAGGAAGTTTAGCATGAGAATAAAAAACTTTCAATAGATATGAATGAAAACTAAAAAGTTGCAAATTGCAATGATAAGTTGAACATTTTTTTAGATTCCAAAATTCCGCGGCGAAAACCTCTTCCAGAGTCTTATCCCCGAGGGTAGTGTAAGAACCTGTCTAAAAACTATAAAATATGGTAAAATTCAAGAAAAAACATGGTTGGTGATTAAGATGCATAACTACCCGAGTGATATTTCACGCGAACAATTTGAGATAATCCGTCCCGACTTGGAAGGTGCAAAGAAAAAAACACGTCCGCGCACATACGACTTGTACGACATTTTTTGTGCGGTTCTGTATATGCTTCGCGGCGGAGTACAGTGGCGAATGTTGCCCGCAGATTTTCCAAGTTGGAAATTGGTTTATTACTACTTCAAAGTTTGGTCAAAGCCTGATGAAAACGGAATCAGTCTTTTGGACAAAATTTTAAAAAAAATTAGTAGAAATTGAGCGAACCGCATTCGGCAGAAATGATAAAACTTCATTTGGAATTATCGATTCAAAAAGCGTAAAGAACGTTGATACTGCCGAACAAAAAGGTTATGATGCCGGTAAAAAAGTATCCGGAATAAAATTTGTAAAAGATACAGAGTAAAATTGACACAGACTATTATAAATATATTCTCGATTTTTTTGTAGGTTTTTTCATATAAATTAGTAGTTTTTTTTCTTAGTTTTTGTAGGTCAATATTGACAACTATAAAAATATATGATAAATTACTACAAAAACTAAGAAAGGAAATAAATAAAATTATGGAAACTAAAACGGAGAGATTACCTATAACCTGCAAAAAGCAAAAATTTGTAAAAATCAAGGAATTCATTGACCCTGAAACTGACGAATTAGTGCCATTTCAAGTGAATTCAGTTGAAGAACGCGACTTCAATTTTCACAAAATTTGGCTACAAATGTTTGTGCAAGGGTTAGATAGTATTGCGAACAAGAAAATGAAATTGGCTTTTTGGATAATTGACCACCTTGACAAAGAAAATCGGCTTGTTTACACATTCCAGCGAATGGCGAAAGAAACGGGATTACATTACGATACCGTCGTAAAAACAATGAAAGCACTTCAGGAAGGTGAACCGCCGTTTTTGAAGAAAGTGCAGTCTGGCGTGTATATCGTCAATCCCGACATTCTCTACAAAGGC
>CALEPR010000203.1 GCA_937910665.1 uncultured Selenomonadales bacterium | reverse complement strand
CCACAAAACCGGCGAATCTTTTCAAAATTTTTCTTGACTCTTAATAGTTAGTCTCAAAAAAAATAAATTCTTGTAGAGTTTAGCAGAAATATTTTAATTAGTAAATCGAAAAAATTTTTCCTGAAGAATTTTTGACAAACTTAATTCTCAATCAAAAATAAAAAAAAGAAGGAAATATAATTTATGTGTAGAATTGTCCCCTCTAGGTTGGGTTAGGTCAATCGCAAAAATTTTTTTGCAAATTTTTTTAAGGATGTGTTACCCATGGACTCTAGGAGAGTCAGACAAAAATTCCTCCTTCCTATCCAAAAAAGGGGGGGGGGATAGAAGAGCAACAGGAATTATGATTTATTTGTAGTTTTTTTTTCAAGATTGAAATGATTCAATCACAAAATTTTCAAAGGATGTGTTATCTATGGTTTCCAAGAAAACCAAACAGGAAATTCTCCGCGCTGTCCAAAATGCCGGGAATGGATTTAATTTTTTCCTTCCTCGCAAATCTGTATTTGCGACTTTGTTGGCGTGCGGAGTGGTTTTATCTGCGCCTGTGGCATTTGCGGCGGGAGAAGGGGAAAATTCGGCGTCTGAGGGCATTTTAATTGCCGAGATGGGAGAAAAAACTCCTGAAAAAGTTTTGCCTGAAGCAGAAACGAACAAAGATACCTTGAACTACATGGAATTGGTTGACACCTTTTTCACGGCTGAGCGTATTCCTTCCAGTCGTTGGAATACTCCGGCAAATGTTTATGTCATCACTTCGCAGGAACTTGAAGCAAATCACTACCAAAATGCCTTTGAAGCTCTTGTGCAGCTGCCCGGCGTATTCCAGATTAGCTACTTGAACATCGATCCCATTATAAACGGAAATGGTAGGACTTTGTTTTTGGTCGATGGGCAAAGAGCTTATTCGGTGCCGCCGATAAAAATGCTTGATCGAATCGAAGTAGTTAAAGGCGGAGGTTCTGCTCTTTATGGTACGGATGCAGTTGGCGGCGTTATCAACTTCATTACGAAAAAAGGCGAAAAAAATGAAACTGTTGTCGATATCGGAATAGGTTCATGGAAAACTCGCGATTATGAGCTCTTCAATCAAGGTTCTGTGGGAAAATTTGGTTGGGTTATTGACGGTAAATTGCGTAAGAATGATGCTTACCATTTTTCAGGTTCAGAAGCTGCTCATGCCATCGATTTGACAAGCGACAAAAATGACAATAGCGTTAACATCAAATTAGATAATAAGTTTGATGACAGCAGTTCTTTGTCATTTAAATTTGATCACCTTTCGCACAAATATAACAAAAAAGGTTATTCTACCACTCGCGATTATTATGTTTTTAATACTCCGACACCAACCTACTCCGATTTAAGCGAATTGTATGCTTACTCCTTTAGCAATTTGAGAACTTATGGCAGATTTATTGACATAAAAAATGAAGTGTCTCTTACATATAACTTTAAAGAGTCTACTTCTACACCGGGATTCTTGCGTTATTTTAACAATTACAGTTCAACAGATCGCTTTGACAGTGCTACTTCGGGTAGTGTTCCCTATAACGAAAGAACGCAAGGCATAGATTATCAAAATGGTTGGGAATTTGGCAAACATAAGATAATCGCCGGATTTGAATGGCACAGATTAAGTTCCGAGTCTTGGTACTGGAGCTATAACAAGAAGAAGATAACAAATACTGCAGGCTACTTGCAAGATACAATCAACGTTGATGAAAAGTGGACTTTGATTCCCGGTGTCCGCTTTGACCACAGCAGTGCTTATGGAAACAGGTGGTCTCCAAAAGTGGCGGCTAACTACCGCGCAGACGAAAAAACCAAAGTTTATGCCTCGTGGGGAAATGTCTACAGGGCTCCGAGTTTCACTGAATTGTACACGTCGCATTATCATAGATTTTTTGTAGATGATGCGTATTACTATGATACGGTTCAAGTTGGAAACACAGGGTTGTCTCCGGAAACAGGACACACAGAGACTATCGGTTTTGAACATGAATTTGATGAAAGTACCAGACTGTCATTTGCTGCCTATAATGCTAAGATAAAGAATTTTATTGATCTTGATGATAGTTTAACTAACGTGATGGCAAATATCAACGGTTCTACTTATACTCTTCCCTATTATTATAAGCTTACTCGCGAGTCAAACTTTAGCGGTGGAGAAAAAACTCGCGGTTTTGAAATCAATTTCAATAAACAGATGAGTGATAATTGGAGTTTTGATTTAGGTTATGCGCTTACTCACAGAAAAGTAGATGCTTCAGGCGGTTTAAACTTTGTCAGTTATGTACTTCCCAGAAACAGCTATCATTTAGGTTTGCATTTCCAAGACGGTGCTTGGAAAGCAAATTTGAACGGAATCATGGGAACCGGTTCTGACGCTAGCAGCAATATTAGTCTGAAGAGGTACGTTGTATTCAGTGCCAACGCAAGTTACGATATAGCGGACAGAGCGACAATTTATCTTTTGTTCAACAATCTTA
Source organism: uncultured Selenomonadales bacterium (assembly GCA_937910665.1). GTDB lineage: Bacteria > Bacillota > Negativicutes > Selenomonadales > Selenomonadaceae > Quinella. The sequence continues at coordinate 12,794 of CALEPR010000203.1, read as the reverse complement.
ACAATCGAGATTACGGTTACTATGGTTCGCTCTTACATTCGCCGGGACGTTTCTTCATGGCAGGTGTCCAGTGCAAATTCTAACTGCTGAAAAACTTAAAAAAAAAATATCCTTGCAAAACTGAAATAGAATAAAAAAATATTGCGTCACTGACTCAAGGAGATGAGGTGGCGCGATTATTTTTTTCGGTGCAAATGATTTATAGACTTTGACAAAGAAATAACTGCCTTATATAATTTGAGCAGAATTTTTTTAGCCTGAAAAGGAGGCGGTCGAAAGATGGACTTCGGTGCAACTGAAATTTCTGTCGGCGAAGAGTGCGGAGTTTTTGGAATGTATGACCTCAGTGGAGGAAATGTAGCCTCGACAATTTATTATGGACTTTATGCACTTCAACATCGCGGACAGGAAAGCGCAGGAATTGCCGTGACAGATACTTTTGCTGAAAAAGATAAAGTTGTCTGTCGGAAAGATTTAGGAAAAGTTAATGAAGTTTTTGACGCAGAAAATATTTCAACGCTTAAAGGCAATCTTGGTGTCGGTCACGTTCGCTATTCGACTGCAGGAGAATCTACTCGCGAAAATGCACAGCCGTTAGTCTTGGCTTACATCAAAGGAACTTTAATGCTGGCTCACAACGGCAACTTGACAAATGCGCCGAAACTTCGCCGAGATTTGGCGATGGGCGGAGCAATTTTTCAGACCACGACGGACACAGAAACTATCGCTTATCATATCGCCCGAGAAAGAATCAGATCAAAAACTGTGCAGGAGGCAACTATTCGCGCACTGAAAAAAGTTCAAGGCTGTTATTCCTGCGTCGTTGCAAGTCCGCGAAAACTTATCGGAGCAAGAGATCCTTGGGGCTTTCGTCCGCTGGTAATTGGAAAACTTGACAACGCTTACATAATCACTTCAGAAACTTGTGCTTTGGAAACTATTAACGCTGAATTTGTTCGCGACATTTTGCCCGGCGAAGTTGTGACAATTCTTTCTGACGGAACTATTGAATCAAATTTGGATTTAGCTTTGCCTGAGGAAAAAACTGCGCGTTGCATTTTCGAGTACATTTATTTTTGCAGACCTGATACAACTTTCGACGGAATGAGCGTCACGAAGTCGAGAATAATTGCGGGAAAACTTTTGGCGAAATTTCATCCTGTCGATGCAGACTTAGTTGTCGGAGTGCCCGAGTCCGGAAATATGGCGGCGATCGGTTATTCAATGGAGTCGGGAATACCTTACGGCATCGCCTTTACGAAAAATACTTACGTCGGCAGAACTTTTATCAAGCCGAAACAATCCAGCAGAGTTCAGAGCGTAAAAATAAAATTAAATGTCCTGCGCGACGTTGTGGAAGGAAAGCGAATTATTATGATTGATGATTCGATTGTGCGCGGGACGACTTCAGATCAAATTGTTACGATGCTGAAAAATGCCGGCGCGAAAGAAGTTCACATGAGAGTTTCAAGTCCGCCTTTTGTGCATCCTTGCTATTTTGGAATTGATATTCCTAATGAAGATCAACTCATCGCGAACGACAGGAGCGTTGAAGATATTCGCAAAATTATCGGCGCGGATTCTCTCGGTTATCTGCCTATTGAAAGTCTGATTGAAATGTCGGGCGGCAGAAAAATTTGTGACGCTTGTTTCAGTGGAAATTATCCTGTCGCTCCGCCTACCGAAGATATTCGCGGAAATTTTGACAAGTAAATTAGTAGGAGTTAGGGGTTAGAAAAAAAATTATCAATCTACAAAATGAAGGAGTTTTTTTAAATGAAAAGTTTTTTGGAATTGGCAAAGGAAAGATATTCCTGCAGAAAGTTGACCGACAAAAAAATTGAGCCTGAAAAAATTGACAGAATTTTGCAAGCGACAATCGCTGCGCCAACGGCAAAAAATATTCAGCCGTACAAGATTTGGAAAATTACTTCTGCAGAGGCGAAAGAAAAAATTCAGCAAGTTGCAAAGTTTCCTTTCGTGAAAGAATCTGCAGTAATTTTTGTCATTGGCGCAAAAAAAGATGATGCATTTACTCGACCTTTCGACAACAAAAATTATTTTGAAATTGATGCGGCGATTGTTTCAACGCACTTGATGTTGGCAGTGCAAGATGAAGGACTTGGAACGACTTGGGTCGGTTACTTCGATGCGCCGAAACTTCAAGAACTTATTCCCGAAATGCAAAGTTATGATTTAATTGCAATTTTTCCTGTCGGCTATCCTGCTGACGACGCAAAACCTTCAAACCGTCACGAGGAAAGAAAAAATATTTCGGAAGTCGTGAAAGAAATTTAAAATTTCCACAAAAATTTTTTTTGACAGGCGGTGAGTGAAATGACTGAAGTAGAAAGTCGCGTAAACAATTTAGAAACAAAAACTTTTAATTTGGAAATGCAAGTTAGCAATCTTTCCACAAAGGTTGATGCTTTTATTCAGGAAATGCGCGATTTTAAAACCGAAATGCGCGACAAGGATAATCAACGCGCTGCCGAAATTGCTGAAATGCGTCAAAAGCATGATGCAATGAATGTAAAGATTGATGAAAAATTCGATAAACTTTCAAGTCAAATTCAGAACATGGCGATTGCGGCAGTCATTGGAGTCGGCGCGATTGTTTGGGCTGTTATTTCTGTGGTGAAGTAAAATGTCTGAAACTGCAAATGTTTTAGGAAAAGCCGGTGAAGATTTCGCCGCCGAGTATCTTGAAAAAAATAATTACAAAATTATTGACAGAAATTACAAAATTCGCTCGGCAGAGATTGATATTATCGCCGAACTTGACGGAGAAATAATTTTTGTCGAAGTTAAAACGCGATCCGATATTCGGCACGGTTTCCCTGTCGAGGCTGTGAATTTACAAAAGCAGAAAAGAATTATTCAGGCGGCGAGTGTCTTCCTTCAGGACGAAAAATATTTTGATTTTAATTGCAGGTTTGATGTCATTGAAGTTTATTCTGTTGGCAGAGAATTGAAGTTGCGGCACATTGAAAACGCTTTTGAAGTTACTTCAGAATTTTGAAATGGAGGAATAAATTTGTACGCTAGAACTTTTGGCGCGAGTACGCAAGGCGTTGACGGCTTAATTATCACTGTCGAAGTTGACAGCGCGAGCGGTATGCCGAGTTTTGATATTGTCGGACTTCCTGCCGCATCTGTTCGTGAGTCGAAGGAAAGAGTTAGAACCGCGATAAAAAATTCAGGCTTGCGGATGCGTCCGGAAAAAGTTACTGTGAATCTTGCGCCCGCCGAAATAAAAAAAGAAAGTGCCGGACTTGACTTGCCGATAGCCGTCGGACTTTTGGCATCGCAGGGGAGAGTTGATTTTGAAAGTTGCGCCGATTTTGTTTTTATTGCGGAATTGTCGCTGGAGGGAAAACTTTGTCATGTAAATGGAATTTTGCCGATGACAATTACGGCACGCGACGCAGGTTATAAAAAAATTGTCGTCGCGAAAGAAAATATTAACGAAGCACTTTTAGTTGACGGCATTGAAGTTTTCGCGCCCTACGATTTGATTGAACTTGTAAGATTTTTAAATGATGAAGAAAAAATTCTTCCCGCGAAATTTCAACCTGTCGAAGACGAGGAAAATTTTTCTGAATTTATGGATGACTTCGCGGACGTTCATGGACAATTTATGGCAAAACGCGCTTTGGAAGTTGCGGCTGCCGGCGGTCACAATGTTTTAATGGTCGGCGTGCCCGGCTCGGGAAAAACTATGCTTGCCAAACGCGTCAGTTCGATTCTCCCCGAATTAACTCACGAGGAAGCTCTGGAAGTCACAAAAATTTACAGCGTCGCCGGTCGGCTCGGACAAAACGGAGGACTCATCACTCAAAGACCGTTTCAAAATCCTCATCACGACACATCTCCTGCAGCGATTATCGGCGGCGGCGCAATTCCAAAACCTGGACAAATTACTTTGGCGCATCACGGAATTTTATTTTTGGACGAGTTGCCGGAATTTAATAAATCTGTCTTGGAAAGTTTGCGCGAACCTCTTGAAGAAGGAAAAATTACAATCAGCCGCGTGAATGGAACTTTAACTTTTCCCTCGAGCGTAATTTTAATTTGCGCGATGAATCCATGTCCTTGCGGTTGGAGTGGCGACAAAGATCACGCCTGCCACTGTTCGACTTTGGAAATAAAACGCTACACCAGAAAACTTTCGGGTCCGCTCTTGGACAGAATTGATATTCATATTCGCGTTCCAAGAGTTAAGTATGAAGATTTAAGCTCAAAAAGAAAAGCCGAGCCTTCCTCCGAAGTTCGGAAAAGAGTTTCAGCCGCCAGAAAAATTCAGACAGAGCGACTGGGAAAATTTCACATTTTCTGCAACGCACAGATGAATCACGCCATGTTGCAGGAACTTTGTACGCTGACGCCCGAAGCCGAAAAACTTCTGAAAGATGTTTTTGAAAGCAAAAAACTTTCGGCGAGATCTTTCGACAGAATAAAAAAAGTTGCTCGAACAATTGCAGACTTGGACGAAGGCGCGGAAAAAATCTCCGCAAAACATATCGGCGAGGCAATTAAACTTCGCAACGATTTAGAATTCGATATGTATTGAAAAAAATTTTTCCGCGTCAGAATCGAAGATGGGATAACTTTTATGAAACTTTTTTGTAAAAGTTTTTTCTTTTTCATGACAATTTCATTTATTTGTGGCACAATACCTTCTGTCAAGAAAAAAAAAGTTTATTTTTTGAAAGGGGGAAGGCTGCTCCGAGGCGGCTTTGAAGATTGAGTTTCAGGCCCGGGACGCAATTTGGATTGCGTTAAGCAGCGGAATGATGAAGCGCAATGTTATTAAGGATTTGGGAAAGAAAGAAAGAAAGTATGCTCTGTGTCTGATGCTCGCAGGATTTGCGGCACTGAATACAGGTTTTACGAGTCAAACAAATGGGATTGTCTCGAGTGCTTATGCGGAAAGCGTGAGCACAGTTGAAGAGCTTGCGGACGATAAATCTGTTGAAGTTGCAGAAAATATTGCAGAATTGAAAGTTCAGGCGGCGGAAGCCGATATAGATAGCGTTGAAATAGTTGAAGAAGAACCTGTTCGCGAAAATATTGTTGAAACTTCTTATGGCGCGATAAGTTATTCAAATGTCATGTCGATGGAAGCGACTGCTTATCTGCCGACCGACGGCAGCGGCTCAGGAATTACCGCGACAGGAGTTAGAGCGACTCATGGAGTAGTTGCGGTTGATCCGCGCGTTATTCCTCTCGGCACAAAAGTTTATATTCCCGGTTACGGCGTAGCTTTGGCGGCTGATACCGGCGGCGCGATTAAAGGTTACAAAATTGATTTGTGCATGGAAAGTTATGCGGATTGCATGAGATTTGGTCGCAGAAATGTGACAGTCTATGTTTTGGAATGATTTTTAGATTGACATATAAATTTGAAAGTGAATTGCCATTGTCTTGTATTCGGGGCGATGGTTTTTTTGTTTCAGTCGTCAAGAAATTTCTATTACTTCGGAGATTAAAATTTCAAAAAAATTATATTTCTTCGAGCAAAGAAAAAGTTTTTTACAAACATATTTTAATTTATGGTCGTCGGAGTAAAAAAAATTACCGCAAAATCTTGACGGCTATTTTTTCTTTCGACTCTGTAAAAAATTTTTCTCCTCGTTACACAAAATTTTTTTATCGATCCTTCATCACTTTTTTTCAAAAATTGCTCCGATAAATTTCTGATCTCCGTTCAAACTTATCAACTGTTTCCTGCACAAGAAAAAGGTTGAAACGATAAGAAAATTTTTTCTCCGCTCAACCTTTTTTATGCAAAATATTTGTACACACTTTGAACTTGTATTCACAAGTTTTAGGGATAAGCGAAAAAGGATAAGAGTTTTCTTTCCCTTAACCCTTTCCCCTGAAACCGTGAATACAGCTTCTTAAATTTCGACAATCTCAAAAATCTCAAAAAAATTTTACGCCTGCGCCGCGACAGGGTGAACGCTGACTTGACGACGATAACGACCCTTGCGCTCAAAAGCTACTCTGCCTTCGACTTTTGCAAAAAGCGTGTCGTCCTTTCCGCGACCGACATTTGTTCCGGGATGAAAATGAGTTCCGCGCTGACGAACCAAAATACTTCCTGCCGTCACCAAAGTTCCTGCCTGCTCTTTAACGCCAAGACGCTTTGAATGACTGTCGCGACCGTTTCTCGTCGAGCTGACACCTTTTTTGTGAGCGAAACGTTGCAGATCAAAATTAAACATTTTCTTGCACCTCTTTTTCAGTGAATTTAATTTTTACAATCTTCGGAGCAATTTTTGAAATCTCGCGCAAACCGATCAGCATTGTTTGAAAAACTGCCTCAGTCAGTTCGTCTGCCGGACTTTTCAACTTCATCATCAACTTGCCGTGAGCATAGTCTGCGTCGAAATCTCTTTTCAGATAATCCCTGACGCACAAAAAAGCCGCTTGTGCAAGCGAAGACACACCCGCACAGTAAATATCATAACCGCGCGGCGCAGTATTGGCGTGACCGTCCACAGAAAAGCCAATCATCTTTCCGTCCGTTTGAGTAAAAATCTCCGCTCGAATCATAAATTAACCCTCAATCTTTTCAATCTTAACCTTTGTGAAAGGCTGACGATGTCCTTGACGGCGACGATAATTTGTCTTGTGTTTGAACTTGAAGATGCGAATTTTGGGACCTTTTCCATTCTTGACGACCTTGCCTGAAACTTTTGCTCCACTGACAAGCGGCTGACCGATTTTGACATTTTCTCCGTCCACAATCGTGAGAACTTCCTCGAAAGTCACCTCGTCGCCTTCCTCAACTTCCAACTTTTCGACAATTACTTCGTCGCCTTCGGCAACTTTGTACTGCTTGCCGCCGGTTTTAATAATTGCATACATTTTACAAAACACCTCCATAAAGATGAACTCGCCAAGTTCGGTACAGAAAAAATTTCTGATTTGAAAACCTTAATTGTGCGGTTGAAATACAAGCGGTAGAATAGCACAGAAAAATTTTTCAGTCAATGAAAATTTTCGACTAAAAGTTCCGGCGCATTGTAAAAGTTAATTACAAAATGAACTCGGACAGATAAAAAAAATGAGTGCAACAGAAGGTAACACAAATTTGACATACTCACGACTAAAAAAATTCGGAGGTTTCCTTCTCGATTTGACGGACAAAAAAATAACAAGTAAAATAAAAAAAATAATCGGCATAATTTACATATAAATTGCAGACAGAACAGTTGTGAATCAGCTAAAAATCTGCGATATTCAATTAGAAAACTTTTTAAGGAGGAAAAATTTTTTTATGAAAACTATTTTGACAGGTGACAGACCCACAGGAAAATTACATCTTGGACATTACGTCGGAAGTTTGCGCGAAAGAGTTCGACTTCAAAATTCGGGAGACTTCGACAAAATTTTTATTATGATCGCCGATGCTCAGGCTTTGACTGATCACGCCGGAACTCCCGCCGCAGTTCGTGAAAATATTTTGAATGTCGCTCTGGATTATCTTTCGGTCGGATTGGAGCCGGAGAAGTCTACAATTTTTATTCAGTCGCAGGTTGCAGAACTTTTTGAATTGACTTCCTACTACATGAATGTTGTCACCGTTTCCAGATTGGAAAGAAATCCCACAGTTAAAAATGAAATCGCGCAGAAAAATTTTGAGGCAAGTATCCCCGCAGGTTTTTTGTGCTATCCTGTCAGTCAAGCGGCAGACATCACGGCTTTTGACGCAAATATTGTTCCTGTCGGAGAAGATCAAGCTCCTATGCTTGAACAGACCAGAGAAATTGTCCGCAAGATAAATGAGCTTTACGGAGAAGTTTTAGTCGAGCCGGATATTTTATTGCCGCAAAATCAAGTTTGCAGAAGATTGCCGGGAATTGACGGCAAGGCGAAGATGAGCAAAACTTTGGGCAACTGCATTTATCTCAGCGACGATTCAAAAACTGTTTCGGCGAAGGTTAAGGAAATGTATACCGATCCTCTGCACATAAAAGTTTCTGATCCCGGACACGTTGAAGGAAATGTTGTCTTTACATATCTCGACGCTTTTTGCGAGGACAGAGAAACCGTCGCCGAAATGAAGGAACACTATCAACGCGGCGGACTCGGCGACGTAAAAGTTAAAAAATTTTTGTTGGAAGTTTTGGAAGAAACTTTAACTCCAATTCGCGAACGTCGAACTCAATTTGAAAATGATCCTGCCGAAGTTTGGAAAATTCTCGAGCGCGGCACAAAAATTGCGCGTGAAAAAGCTGCGGAAGTTTTAGCCAGACTTAAAAGCGCGATGAAGATTGATTACTTCAAATGAAAAATCATCACGACAAAAAACTTTGTGAAACCAAAGTAGAAAATTTTTCTGTGCAGGTCGGCGAACTTGTAATTTTTCAGGACGTAAATTTTACTTTGAACTGCGGAGAATTAACCGCACTAATCGGACCGAACGGCGCAGGCAAATCAACTTTGCTGAAATCAATTCTTGGCGAAGTAGATCACAAAGGCAAATTAAATTATTTCGACGCAAAGGGAAAACATTTGAAACCTATAATCGGTTACGTTCCGCAAACTTTGAAATTCGATGCGACTTCACCAACTTCGGTTTTAGATTTATTCGCGGCTTGCTTGACTTGGAAACCTGTCTGGCTGTTTCCTGAAAAATTTATTCGCGACCGCGTGACAAAAAATTTGCGCCGAGTGAAAGCCGAGCATTTAATCGACAGACGACTTGGCGCACTTTCAGGGGGAGAGTTGCAGAGAATTTTGCTTGCGCTTGCTTTAGACCCGCTGCCGGATTTACTTTTGCTTGACGAACCTGTCAGCGGCGTTGACGTGGCAGGGATGGAAATTTTTTATGAACTTGCGGCTCGACTTTGTGCGGAGGAAGATATGGCGATACTTTTAATTTCTCACGACTTGGAGCAGGTAAAAAAATTTGCCGATCAAGTTATCTTGCTCAACAAGCGCATTTTAAAAATTGGCTCGGCTGAAGAAGTTTTTCAATCAGAGGAAATGAAAAAAATTTTTTTGAAAATTACAGACTGAAATAAAAAAATTTTTTCCCGACCAAATCGATCGGGAATTTTTTTGTTAAAATTTTTTCTCGGCGACTTCCAAAATTTTTTTTGCGACTCGCGCCGCCGCTCCTTTTTCGCCTAACTTCGCGCAAGCAAATTTTAAATCCGACAAAACTTTTTCGCGATTTTCTCCGCCGCGCAAAAGTTTTAAAACTTCTGCGGAAATTTTTTCAGGCTGAACTTCATCCTGCAAAAGTTCCGGTTGAATTTTTCTCCCCGCCAAAATGTTAGGCAAACTGAAACTCTCGATTTGTACCAAAAGTTTTCCAATAAAATAATTCAGTCGCGCCATTTTGTAGAGGACGACGCACGGCAAATTTAATAACGCCGCCTCCATTACGACAGTCCCCGAAGTCGCCATAGCTGCATCGGCAATTTGCATTAAGTCGTAGCGATGATTTTTCGCCAAAGTTATTTCAATCTCCGACGCTGAAATTTGTCGCTCGATTTCTGCCGAATCCACGCCATGCGCCACAGGTAAAAAAAATTTTATCCTTCCTTGCTTGGATAAAATTTTCGCCGCCTTCAACATTTCCGGCAAAAGCAATTTTATTTCCTGTCGACGACTGCCCGGCATTAAAAGAATAACATTGTCGGTTTCCGCAACTTGAAAAAATTTTCTCGACTCCGCCATTGAAAGTTCAGGTTTAACTGTATCGACGAGAGGATTTCCGAGAAAGGAAATTTTTGCTCCTGCCTTTTCGTAAACCGGAAGTTCAAAAGGAAAAATTGCGATAAATTCATCCGCAATTTTTGCGCAGTCAGCCGCTCGACCTTTTCGCCACGCCCAAGCCGAAGGCGGTATGTAGGACAAAATTTTTACGCCGATTTTTTTTGCGCGTTTTGCGAGTCGCCAATTAAAGTCGGGATAATCTATCAAAACCAAGAGATCAGGTTTTTCGGCGCGAATAATTTCTGTCAAGTCGCCCAGCAATTTAAAAATGCGCGGAAGATTTTTTATAACTTCCGCCACGCCCATGACATTGTAATCTTTGTAATTTCTGACAAGTCGAACGCCCGCCGCTTGCATTTCATCTCCGCCAAGTCCGAGCAATTCGACTTCGGGCGACAATTTTTTTATTTCGCGCGCCAAACTTGCGCCGTGAACATCTCCCGACGCTTCTCCGGCTGACAAAAAAATTTTCAAAAACCTGACCGCCTTTCTATTTTTATGACGCAGATTTTCTAGAGTCCGCTCTCAACTTCGGCGGACGATTGTGAAGAACATCTTCCTTTGTAATTGTGCAAACTGTTTTTCCGCTGACTGAAGGAACTTCAAACATAACATTTCGCATAATTCTTTCCAGAATTGAGCGCAAACCTCTCGCGCCTGTTTTCCGCTGAATTGCCTCGCGTGCGATCAACTTCAAAGCGTCGTCCTCAAAAACAAGTTTCGCGCCGTCCATCTCCATCAACTTTTGATATTGTTTGACCAGAGCATTTTTCGGCTTGGTAAGAATATCGACAAGCGCATTTTCGTCCAACGCATCGAAGGTTACAATTATCGGCAAGCGTCCGACAAATTCAGGAATCAAACCATCTTTCAGTAAATCGTCCGGCAAAACTTCTTTTAAAGTCTTGCTAATATCTTTTTCGCTGTCGCTCTCAACTTTCGCGCCGAAACCAAGTTGACCGCCTTTCGTCCGCTCCTCAATAACTTTATCGAGTCCGTTAAATGCGCCGCCGCAGATAAATAAAATATTTTTGGTGTTAATCGGAACGACTTCGGAAAGTTGTTGACGATGACTTCCGGGCACAGGGACATTTACAACGCTACCTTCCAAAATTTTCAGAAGTGCTTGCTGAACTCCTTCGCCGGAAATATCGCGAGTCATTCCGGGCTTTCGCGCAATTTTATCAATCTCATCAATGTAAACAATTCCGCGCTCCGCTCTGATTACGTCGTTATTTGCGGACTGGAGGAGAGAAACCAAAACGTCCTCGACATCTTCGCCGACATAACCCGCTTCAGTCAAAGAATTTGCATCGACAATCGCAAATGGAACATTCAAAATTTTTGCAAGAGTTTGCGCGATTAAAGTTTTGCCGCTGCCCGTTGGTCCAATCATTAAAATGTTTGACTTTTGAATCTCAACGTCAGATTTTTTAGTCGTCTTTTGTCCAAGTCGTTTGTAGTGATTGTAAACTGCGACCGACAAAGTTTTTTTCGCCTCGTCCTGTCCGATAATGTATTGGTCAAGAGTTTCGCAAATGCTTTTCGGCTTCGGCAATTTCTCTGCGTCCACGAAAGATTCATCTTTCTCATCGTTGTCCAAAATTTCCGAGCAAAGTTTAATGCAGTTGTCGCAAATATAAACTCCGTTTGGCCCGGCGATAAGTCGATTAACTTGCGTGTCAGGTTTACTGCAAAAGGAACATTTATAGATTGTGTCATCTCTGCCGAACTTTAACAAAATTTTTCACCCTTTGTATTAAGCAGTCCATTGTCAGTTTTTTTCTGAATAGTGACTGCCGACTACTTTTCAATCCTCAGAATCAGTTTTCACCGGTCGCGAAATTACGTCGTCAATCAAGCCGTAATTTTTTGCGTCCTCCGCAGTCATAAAATTATCGCGCTCGGTATCTGCCACAACTTTTTCACGCGGCTGACCTGTGTGCTTGCAAAGAATATCGTTGCCGACTTCGCGCAGTCTTAAAATTTCGCGCGCTTGAATTTGAATATCGGTTGACTGACCGCTTGCACCGCCCAAAGGCTGATGAATCATAATTCGCGCCAAAGGCAAGGCAAAACGTTTACCCTTCGCACCAGCAGTTAAAAGCAGTGAACCCATGCTCGCCGCCTGTCCAATGCAAATGGTTGAAACGTCCGGCTTGATATATTGCATTGTATCATAAATTGCAAGTCCGGCTGTAACAACTCCGCCGGGACTATTTATGTAAAGATGAATATCTTTGTCAGGGTCTTCTGATTCCAAAAATAATAATTGTGCTACGATCGAATTTGCAACGTCGTCATTTATCGGACCGCCAAGCAAAACGATTCGATTATTCAGCGCACCAAAAAGGCAGCCGCCGAGAAAAAATAGTTTTTTCTCCACGCGCGCTACGCTTTGTCGTAAGGTAGACGGCAGGGCGCAGCGCGTGGTATACTAAAGGCAGAGATTTTTTATTGTTAAGGAGGCGTTTATGCGCGTTATCACAAAGGAATATCAGGAAATGCTTAACCAAAGTGCCGCGTGGAGAACCATTCGCGACACTCCGCGCCCAGATTTTACCGAACTGGACAAAGAGGTTGCAGCATTTGAGGAGTGGATTTCAAAGGAACACGAAAAAGACCGTCAGATTTTGAGAGAGGCTTCCAGAAAAAAAGCTCATTGAGCATTACGGGAAAATGGGCTTTTCTCGGCTGCCGCGTGAGCAAGAGCAATTTGTGCAGCAGCACGTCAAACCCAAATACGATGAGGGGTGCGTGTTTATGTATCAAACGCTCTGATGATTTCTTTCTGCAGTATACAAAAAAAGCCCGTGCAGGATTTGGTTTTCGGCACGGGCTTTTTTCGGAGTTAGTTTTTATGAGTAAAAAGATTGTTGCACGTCTATAGGCACCTCCTGCTACAGCGCGTTTTTTTTCAATGCAGCTATTTCTTTTGCAGACAGTGCGCGCTTTGCAACGAGAATGTTATCCATAATGCCATTAAATGCAGGGTCTGAAGACCAATTAGATGCACCCACAAAAATTCCCTGCACATTTTTGGCAAGTCGCGAGGG
>CALEPR010000202.1 GCA_937910665.1 uncultured Selenomonadales bacterium | reverse complement strand
GTGCGTCAGCACGCCAGTCTCAAAATCACTTACACAAAAAAATTTACACTCCCTTGACTCTCTCTCTCTCTTCTTCTTTTCTACGCACATAAAGGCGAGCACGAGCGATGTTTTGCATACAGCAGTCAGACGGCTTGCGATAAAAATGGTTTTGTTTTGGGTTTTGAATTGGTCGCGGGAAATGTTCACGACAGCCAAAGTTTTCATCAGCTTTACGATAAATTGGATTTGAAAAATACAAAAATTGTAGCACTTGACGCAGGTTTTAAAACTCCTTCCGTTATGCGAAAAATTTTCATGAGCGGTTGCCTTCCCGCAGTTCCCTACACTCGTCCGAAAACCAAAGACGGTTTTTTCAGAAAATCAAATTATGTTTATGACGAATACTTTGACTGTTATCTTTGTCCGCAAAATCAAATTTTGAAATATACAACAACAAATCGCGAAGGTTACCGCGAATATAAAAGCGATCCAAAAATTTGTTCTGCTTGTCCTTATCTTTCACAGTGTACTTTGAATAAAAATCAGACTAAAGTCATTACTCGACACCTTTGGTCTGATTTTCTTGAAGAAGCCGATCACCTTCGACATATTACTCTAATTCGCGATACTTACAAGAAACGCAAGGAAACTATTGAAAGAGTTTTTGCCGACGCTAAAGAACGTCATTGTCTGCGTTACACAAATTATCGTGGCTCACCTAAAGTTAAATTTCAAGTCACACTGATTTTTGCTTGCATGAATCTGAAAAAAATGGCGATGAAAAAGTTCAAAGCCTTTTTGTTTATCCTGAGATTTTTACTCGTATCAAAGTTAAAGCCCTTCTCAAACTTAGTTGAAAAGGACTTTGTCTACAGTCTGGGAACTTGTTCCTACAAGTTCTAAATTTTTTAGAAAGGTTTGAAGTTGATGAAAATTTTGTTGACAAACGACGACGGCATTAAAGGCGAAGGACTTTGGGCGATGGCTCGCGCTCTTTCGCGCAAAAATTTTTTTGAAATTGTAATCGCCGCACCCCTTCGTGAACAGAGTGGAATGGCGCACGCTTTGACTGTCGGGAAAAAAATTGAATATAAAAAAGTTGAGCGCGAAAATTTTTCTGCGTGGGCGATTGACGGAACTCCAACCGACTGCGTGAAAATGTATCTTGAATCAATGGTGGGCGACGGTCAAAAAGTCGGAGCAGTGATTTCAGGAATAAATGACGGCGCAAATTTGGCGACTGATGTTTTGTACTCCGGAACTGTCGGCGCGGCTCTGGAAGGATATTTGCATGACATTCCTGCGCTTGCAGTTTCGCTCGGCAGAAATTCCGAAATAAATTTTGAAACTGTGGCAGAGGACACGGCAGAATATTTTTCAACTTTGTTGGAGCATGAAGATTTATTTTTTCACAACCTGAACTTTCCAAAAAAATATCACAAAGGTTTTGCAAAATTTAAATTGACTCGGCTCGGTCGCCGCGATTATGTCAATGCCTTCATTCACACGCAGGAGAACGGAAAAAATTTTTGCGAAATCAAAGGCGAAGTTTTGGACAGCGACGCAGGAGAAGGCACAGATATTTTTGCAGTCGAACAGGGTTTTGTTTCCGTCACGCCCCTGCATTTTGACGTAACTCACCACAAAAAAATTTACTGATTGACTTTTGCAAAAAAAAGTGTAAGGTTTAAGAAGTAAGATTTTTTAAGATAAAATTTGAAAAGGAGAAAAATTTTTATGAATTTGCTTGAAGATTTGAAAAAAGATTCTGAAGTTTTTGCGGCGGTTGAAGGAGAACTCAATCGGCAGAGAAATAAACTTGAATTGATTGCGTCGGAAAATATTGTCAGCAAGGCGGTAATGGAGGCACAGGGTAGCGTTTTGACAAATAAATATGCCGAAGGTTATCCCGGCAAGCGCTACTATGGCGGCTGCGAATTTGTGGACGTTGTCGAGCAACTTGCCATCGACAGAGCGAAAAAACTTTTCGGCGCAGACTATGCAAATGTTCAGCCACACTCGGGAGCACAGGCGAATATGGCAGTCTTTTTCGCGCTCCTAACGCCCGGCGACACTGTTCTTGGAATGAATTTGAATGACGGAGGACATTTGACGCATGGCTCGCCTGTCAACATGAGCGGAAAATATTTTAAAATTGTTCCTTACGGCGTGAGCAAGGAAACTGAAACTATCGACTACGACGAACTTGAAAAAATTGCCGTCGAAAACAAGCCGAAGTTGATTGTCGCAGGTGCGTCGGCTTACGCGAGGACTTTGGATTTTCCGCGCTTTGCCGAGATTGCAAAAAAAGTCGGAGCATATTTAATGGTTGACATGGCGCATATCGCAGGATTGGTTGCCGCAGGTTTTCATCCGAGTCCGATGGAATTTGCGGACGTGGTGACGACGACGACGCACAAAACACTTCGCGGACCTCGCGGAGGAATGATTCTTTGCAAAGACGCTGAATTTGGAAAACAATTCAACAAAGCCATCTTTCCCGGTATTCAGGGCGGACCTTTGATGCATGTCATCGCCGCAAAAGCCGTCGCGCTCGGTGAAGCTCTTCAGCCTGAATTTAAAGATTATGCCGCACAGATTATCAAAAATGCAAAGGTTCTTGCCGACAAACTCACTGCGGACGGTTTCAGAATTGTTTCCGGCGGCACAGACAATCATTTAATGTTGGTTGACTTGACTTCAAAAAATATCACAGGCAAAGTCGCGCAAAATGTTTTGGACGAAGTGAATATCACCGCAAACAAGAATACAATTCCTTTCGAGCCGCTCAGTCCATTTGTCACGAGCGGTTTGAGATTGGGAAGTCCCGCACTGACTACTCGCGGCTTTAAGGAAGACGATATGGCTGAAGTCGCCGACATTATCGCTATGGTTTTGGACAATCCTGATGACGAAAATAAAAAATCTGAAGCAAGGGGTAGAGTTGCCGCACTTTGTAAAAAGTATCCGCTTTACTGAAAAAAATTTTTTATCCAAAATTTTTATGAAACGCCCGTGATTTTTCTATTGATTTCCGTGTGCGTTCATACCGTAGGAATCAAGTTTTTCATTGACTTCGGTTTCAGTTCCCATCATGTGCCAAAAAGCGTAGCGATTAAATTCAAATTTTCCGTCCGTGCGGCGGAGAAGATTCAACGCAACCATTTCATCAAGCAAGCTCAAAAGTTCAGCGTCAGAAAGATTTGTAATTTTGTCCACGCCGCACATCAAGCAAATATTGCGAATTTCTGTCACGTCAACGCCGACAGGTCTGTTATGTTCGTAATAAATCATCGCGACCGCCAACGCCAAAATTTCATAGTAATTATCGTCATCAAGGTGCAAAGTAATTTGGAATTTTTGATTGATTTCCTCCTGAAACTCACGATTGCCTAACATATTTTTTAAATAGTCGTCGTCGAGCGAGTACGGCGGATTTTTTGCCACGTCAAACTTCTGTTTTGTGTAATTGTTGCCTACAGCATCGACCAACATCTTGCAATAATACTGAATCGAACCGGGATAGTAATTTGTGCGGCTGAAAATCGCGCTGATTAAACTGTCGTCCACAATTCTGAAACCAAGATAACTCATCGGCTTGACCAAAAGTTCCATAGCGTCAGAAGGCTTGAAAGGCAGGACTGAAATGTGGCGCAAATTTCCGAAACCTGAATTTTGTTCAAAGCGGATGACTTTGTGAAGTCCTGCGAGAATAAATTTAAATTGTCCTGTAAAAGCTACAAGAAGTTCGCGCAGAATATCAATCGCCTGTTCGGAATTTTTTTCGCTCAGGAATGTGTCGCTTTCGTCCATCAAGAGCAAAAGTTTTTTCGGCTTGTAAACGCCGCGAAGTTTTCCGTCCAAAAGTTTGTGCATTTCAAAAGAAAAATCCTGCCAAGTTTTTACCTCGCCGATAAGTTTTGCGTTTTGAAGTTCATAGACAATTTTTTTCAGCGTACCTTCACTGTCCAAATTTTTCAAGTCGATAAAGAAAGCGTAATTCAACTGACTTGGATTGTGTTCAATGCTTTTGACTTGACGCAGGAGCGCGGACTTGCCAAGTTGTCTGCCGCCATAAACAAAAACCGGCCCCGACATATCGCGAATTTGATCCAGTTCTTCACTGCGTCCGATAAACATCTCCGGTGCGACAAATCCTCCTGAAGTGTAAGGCTGAACTCTCGCGAAAGGCAGAGCAGTTTGCAACATTCTTTTTCCGCGATTCGCCGCATCGAATTTCGCGAGGTAAAGTGCCATAACTTTGTCGAGGACGATAACATTTTTATAATTCGGCGTGAGTTTCATAATCTTCGCCAAACTTCTGCGTTCGGGAAGTGTCATCGCGCTGTCCATTAAACAAATTACAGAGCGGTCAACAGTCATTTCACTCAAAACCTGCGCGACATTTTCATATTTTCTGTTCGCGCCGAGAAAAATAACTTCAAGACCTTTAGCAAAAATTTCTGTACCAAAACAGGCGAAGGGATGCGGATAACTTTCGCGAGCCTTAATCGGTTCTGTGAAAGTCACGGTGTAAGATTTTTGGTTCGGCGAATCGACATTTCGAGCAGAAATTTTTCCGTCGCCGTAGCCGAGATGTTTTAAAATTTCCAGCGCAGAAGTTTCAATCGCCGCGCTTTGTCCGCTGTGGATGCCTTGCCAACTGTGCGTGAAATCCAAAGCGTCTTGAGTTTCGCGATTGAGTCTGTTTGTGTGATGAAGTCCCGCACGCTTTTTAAATGCTCCTTCGACACTGCCGTTGGAATTGTTCAAGGCGTTGAATAAAATTTCATACTCCGACAAAAAATCTTCCAGCGTCTTGAGGTTTGAATCGGTGACATCAAGTTCAGTCAGAAAACTTCCGCCTTCGCTTTCAAGTCGGTTGAGATAATCTTCCGCGACTGTCAAGTTCATCAAGTCAATTTGCCGACGCACTTCAGACAAAATCGGATAGCGACTGTCTAAAGTTTCTCCGTCCGCAAGCCCTGTCTCTAAATTTTCCTCAAGATTTTCAAGACGCTTTGCAAGTGCATTTCTTTGCGGCAGGGAAACTTTATTTATCGAACTGTTGCAAGCGTCAATAAAACGCTGATAAATTCCTGCGTTCTTTGTCTGCAGAAAATGTTTTTTCGCCGCGACGGACGCATTGATATAAAAATCAATTTTTTCTTGGTCGGTGATTCTGGAATAATTTCTGGCAAGTTCCAAGTCGTTCAGGAAGTCGTTGCAAATTTTTTCAATCTGCCTGTCAACATTTTTTTCCAGACCTGAAAGTTTGCGTTTAATGTCCTCCTCCGAAGTTCTGAGTTGCGGCAGGAAATTTTTCGCCAAGTTCCGCAAAATTCCGCAGTCATAATTTTTCAGTGCAGTTTCGTAAGCCTTCTGCAAATTGTCTTCCAACTTTTTGTACTTGATGTCATTTTCAAAATCTGCTGTGCGATTTTTCAAACTAAATTCTTGCAGTCCGAAATTTTCCACGACAGGCAAATTATTTTCAATTTCAATGTACTTCGCTCCGAGCAAGCAGTCGTTGTAACTGATAAAAGTTTCCTCGCCCGACAATTTTTTCTCAAGATTATCCGCGAAGGCGTGAAAAATAATTTGTCCCAAGTTCGCCTTCTTCTCCGTCCGAGAAATTTGTTTTTTCAAGTCCGCAAGAATTTCCTGCGCTTTTGAAACAGGCGCAGCTTGTCCGAAAGATTTTGAAGTAACTTCAAGATTTTTTTCTGCGTAAATGTAATTGAACAACGCAAAAAAAACTTGCTTGAGAACGGAAGTAACTTTTTTGCGTTTCGGTCCTTTGAAAGGATCGTTTCCTCCGCGACTGAGATGAATGTTCGGCTTGTCCCAAACGTCGTCGAGAAAGTCGCCAATTTTATTTTCAGAAAAAATATTTTCGTCAAAAGTTGCGTTTCTGTTAGCGAAAATTTTTTCAAGATCAACTTTTTCAAATTGCCGACAGAAATTTAAAATTTCCTCCGACTGAAATTTTTCGACGCTGAGATATTTTCTGACAAAGCCGTTGAAAGTAAAAATTTGCTGAATCAAATCTTTAACGTGAGGGTGACCTACTTCGCTGTGAAGAAGATTTTCAACAATAATCTCAATATTTTTCAACTTCATCTTTGCCGCATTAAATTTGTCCTCGCCGTCGTCCTCCGCATTGAAAAGACAGTCGGCAAAAGCGCGGCGAGTCTTGTCCGTGAAGTTGTAGAAAATGCTGATTAAATTTTTCGCGGCAGGAAGACTTTTCAGCGCAAAGTTAGATTTATCTTCGTTAATCTGATTCCAAGATTTTTGAATTTGATAACTGGCAGGATTTTGCGGCGCATAGAAATTTTTAATCATCGCCGCCAAGTTCAAGTAGTCGAAACTGTTTCCGACATTTGCGTTGGGAATTTCAATTTCGCCTGTCCAAAAGCTGAAGGTGTCGAAGTTATTCAGATTTTGCAAAGTCATCGGGTCGTCAAGAATAAAACCAACTTCACGCGACAAATATTCTGCCCAATTCTCCGCCTCAGGTTCAGTCTGCGAAATAAAATTTGTCAAGGCATGAAGTCCAAGCATCGCACGACCGAGCGCACCGACTTTGAAAAGATTTGTAATATTGCTCAAGCCGTCAACTTTGACAACTTCAGCGTCGGAATTTTTTTCCTCAATGACGGCGACAAAATTTTTTCCCGGTTGCGGAGTTGGTTTTTGAAATTCCTCGACTTCGATTTCAGTTTCAGAAATTGTTTCATCGTCGGAAAAATTTTCTTCCTCAACGTCGAAATTTTCTTCTTCGACTTCAAAATTTTCTTCCTCTACCGAAAAAAATTTTTCCTCGTCCTCAACTTCAGAAATTTCCTCAACTTCAAAAAAATTTTCTTGACTGCTGTCCTCGTCGTCGTCGGGAGTTTCTTCAACTTTTGCAGACTTTTGAAGTTCGGCAAGTTTTTCCTCCAACTTCGATTTTTTAGCTTTAAGTGCGTCGGCTTGGCGTTTGAAATTTTCAATCTGCTTTAAAGTTTTTTGTGCCGACTTTTTTTCAGGAAAAAAATTTTTTGGCGGCTCGGGCAAGTTAGGAATGTCGCAAATTTTTTTCGCGTCGTCGAAGGAAATTTTTTTTCCTTCCTTGTCGAAAAGTCCGTCCAAAGTGTAGAGGAAAAAATTCAGCTTTTTAAATTTCACCGTGTCGAACATTTTCAGCCAAGCCAAATCATTTTTTGAAAATGCGAAGAGAAAAATTGCTTTAATTTCGGCGTGCGTGTCAAGTTCGCGCTCAATAATCATTTTGAATTTTGAAATTTCGTACGCCCAATCTTTTCCCAACAGGAGGAGCGAAAACAAAAAAATTAACTGCGAATTTTCTGTCGAGTCGTCGGAAATAATTTCTGCGCGACCGAGTGGCATAGATTTCATATATTCAAAGTGGAAATTTTTTCCGACAGCGTCCTCCGCAATAATCGGCAAGGCAAGCTGCAAAGATTCTTTCATAGCCGTGAAATAATCTTCCGGAGATACCGGCGAAGGATGGCGAGTGAAAGCGCGAAGGGCAAGATCAAAACCGAAAGCGTTGAGAAAATAAAAATTTGCTCCACGCCAAGAAATTTTGTCGACAACTCCCCAGCTGAAAAGTCTTTCCAGGAGCGTCGGGATGAGCGGAGAAAGTTTTTTGTTAAACCGATTTTCAAGCTCCAAACCTTTAGGATAAGTTGCGAACATGATGCGCGAGCGAATCAAAATTTTGAACATCGAGAGCGGATCCGTCGAATCCAAAAGTTCATGAAGTTTTTTGTTGAAAGATTTCAAAGTAAGTTGCTTTTTAATTTGCGCCTGTTCGATCGTGAAATCTTTTTCATCGACGGTAATTAAATCTTTCGTCGGCTGAACTTTGTCAAATTTTTTAGTCGTTTCCCTGATTCTGAAAATGTTCGGTTCGATTGAAAAATTTTTCGCAAAGTCGCGAAGATCATTTTCATCAAACAAATTTTCCTCGTCCTCGTCGTCAATAACTTCCTCGACTTCCATAGGGCGCGGGAAATGGACAATCCTGTTTGTCAATGCCATAGCGATTAAAGGATTGTCTAAAAATGCGCTGCTGACTTTCAAAAATTCGCTCGCCGAAAAGTCGTCAATATTTTCCACGACTTCAGCCAACAACAAAAATCTTTCTGCCTCTTTCGTGAAACGTGAAACATCCCACTTGTTTGCCTTGTGTCTAATGTGTTCGGCTTGCAGTTGAACTTTTTTCACGGCATCCAAAATCGCTGCGTCGTCCGAATCAACTTCCATTGTCTCCAATTTATTCAGCGTCTGAATTACATCGTCGCGTTTACTGTTCTGTTCCAATGAAGAAATTGTTTTGTCTAATTGATCGAGGCGTTTTGCATTTGCAACTTTTTTAAGTTGTTCGACTTCGGAAAATTTTTCCTGTGCATCTAAAATTTGTCTGAGTAAATTTGTAACTTCCTCCGAGCCTGCGTCGATGAAAAATCCTTTGTCGATTGATGATGCAATATCTGCTAAAATTGGTCTGAGTTGTCGACGTGAATCTTTCATCTGATTAAAAATTTCGCGCAGTTTTATAATTGATTCAGAATCTAAATTGTTCATAAAAAATTTCCTCCCTCGCGAGTAAAATAATTTTTTTCGGAATGTAATTAAACACCGAATAAATGACGCTAACTGCCATAGCTCCGATACATTTCAATCTTTGCATTAAGTTGCGTGTTGATAATTTTTTGTTGGGCTACAGCCGCCATAAGTCACTCCTCCTTCACAAAAATTTAATTTCAAAAAAATATTTGACGCTAAACAAAAAAATTCCTGCGCCAAAACAAAAATCATTTCAAAAAAAATTTATTCTGAATTGCCGAGTAAAAAAATTTTTGATCGGAAAAATTTATTCCAGCAATTTTAAAATCTGTTCGACTACTGCAGAAATATTTTCCTGCGCAATATTTTTTTGCATTGCTTCGGCTAAAGTTATCGGGCGACGGAGAATTGAAAAAATTGCGTCGATGTTTGAACTTGAATCGAAATCTTGAACACTTCCGCCGAGCGCGACAACTTTAATTTGCGGATTTAATTTTTTTGCCAACTTTGCAACGCCTGCCGGAGCTTTTCCCTGCAAAGTCTGATTGTCTATCGAACCTTCGCCGGTGATAAGTAAGTCGGCGTTTTTCAAGTCGTCGGCGATGTTCAAAGTTTCCAGAATCAAATCAACGCCCGGCACAAGTTCGCCGCTCAAAAAAGTTCTGAAGGCAAAACCTAAACCGCCTGCCGCACCGTCGCCCTCGACAGAAAATTTTTTTGTTGGAAATTTTTTTGCGGCAAGGGCGGAAAAATTTTTAATCCAGCCGTCCATCTGCCGAACAATTTCGGGAGTCGCGCCTTTTTGCGGAGCGTAAATTTCCGAGCAACCATTTTCGCCTGTCAGAGGATTTTTTACGTCGCAGGCAATTTTAAATTTGCAGTCAAAAATTTCTGCAGGAACATTTTCAGTTTCAATCGCGGCGACATTTTTTAAATCGCGTCCGAAAATTCCGCAAAGATTATTCTCTGCGTCGAGAAATTTAAAACCCAGCGCGGAGAGCATTCCAAGTCCGCAGTCATTGGTTGCCGAGCCGCCGATACCGATTATAAAATTTCTGCAACCTTCTTTTATCGCCGACAAAATAATTTCTCCCACGCCAAAAGTTGTAGTATTCAAAGGATTGCGAAAATTTTTCGGAACAAGTTCCAAACCTGCCGCGCTTGCCATTTCGATGACGGCTAATTTTTTTTCAGGAATTTTTCCGAACTCAGCAAAAATTTTTTCGCCGAGCGGAGAAGTAACTTCTACAGAAATAATTTCGCCGTTCAATCCTTCAGTCAAAGTTTTGCAAGTTCCTTCGCCGCCGTCAGCCAGAGGAAAAATTTTTATTTCAGCGTTGGGGAAAATTTTTTTCGCGCCGACTTTGACAGCCTTCCCCGCCTCCAAACTTGTCAAACTTCCTTTAAAACTGTCCAACGCCGCAATAATTTTCATGACAATCTCCTCCAAAAAAAAATTCCCGACACAGGTCGAGAAAAAAATTTTTTATCCAATTAACCGACTAAACTTTGTCCATAGTAAACAATAATTCCCATCAAGATCACGAACGGCAGATAAATTTTTACTGCCCACTTCATCAGCTGACTTTCTACGCCGCCGCGAATACCGACAGCCGCCACGCCGATTGCTATCGACTGCGGAGAAATAATTTTTCCGACGCATGCGCCTGTGGCATTTGCCGCCGCCATCCACGCCTGAACATTTTCACTCGCGCCAATCGCCAACGACGAATCAGCTTGCAACTTTCCTAACAAAACGCAACTTGTAGTAGCTGAACCTGTGATAAAAGATCCGACCGAACCAATCAGCGGAGAAATGAAAGGATACATTAAACCTGTCGCGGCAACCGTCGCCTCTGCGATAGTCGTCGTCATTCCGCTGTAACCCATGATTCTCGCCGTGCCGATGATTGTGATAATTGTTATGAAAGTTGGCACCAAAGTTTTTATCGTTCTGATGAAGACATGGAGCATATCGTCAACCGTCGCCTTTTGAACAAAACCTGAAATGATCGCCGAAAGAAAAATCAAAGTTCCCGGCGTGACTATCCAAGTAAATGTGAATAAGGACGCTCCCTCGCCGCTGTAAATGATCAGAGAAGTTTTTACCTGACTGAGCAAGTCATGGATCGGCGGAAAAAGTTTTGAAGTTATCATCAGGAAGAAGAAAATTAAAATGAAAGGCAACCAAGCTATGAAACCTTTCTTGAAACTGATTTCAGATTTTTCCTCGACAGATTCTATTTCATACTCAGGATTTTTGACAGGAAACATTTTTGCATAAACTACAATCAGCCCCATAGAAAAAATTGATCCCGCTACTCCGGCGAGTCCCGAACCCATGAAGTAAGCTGCGCCGAGCGAAGGCAAGAAAAAACCTAATCCCGCGACTAAGCAGAGAGGAATCATTCCGCTCAAAGCCTTGAAAGATTTTCCGAAAGTTATCACGATCAAGAAAGGAACTATAACCATAATCGCGCCGAGTTGAATTGTTGCATAGGTTGCAATTTGCGAAGGATCGAAACCTGTTAATTCAGCCAAAGTTGTCAGCGGCAAACCGATTGAGCCGTAGGCCGTCGGAACTGAATTTGCCAACAGACAAACCGCGATAGCCGAAACAGGATTTATTCCAATGCTCGCCATCATACTCGCGCCGATCGCAACCGCCGTTCCGAAACCCGACATACATTCCAAAAATCCTCCGAATCCCCAAGCGATGAGCAAAACAATAACGCGCTCGTCCGTAGAAACCGAGTTGAGCATTTCTTTAATTGTGTCGATTCCTTTCGTGTAGACAGACAAGTTGTAAGTAAAAATCGCTGCAATAATGACATGCAAAATTGGCCAACAAGCAAGCGCAGTTCCTTCAAGTGCGGCGGTGAAAGTATCGTTAAAAGGCATCCTGAAAAATTGTATCGCCATGATGAAAGAAATGACCAACGCCACCGAACACGCCTGCCAAGCCGGCATTTTAAAAATACTGAGTGCAATAATCAGCCAGAGAATCGGAGCCAATCCTGCCAAAAACATTGTATCCAAAACTTTCCATCCTCTCTCCCAAAAAAATTTTTCAAGCCGTCAACTCAGCTTTACAAATTACAGTTATTATAGGACTAATTCATTTTTCAAGCAAGTAATAAAAAAAATTGTACTTTGAAAAGTCTCAGGATTGTCAAAAATATTCTCAAAAAATTTTTCCAAGTCACTCAAAAATATTCTCAAAAAATTTTTCCAAATCGCTCAAAAAATATTCTCAAAAAAATTTTTCCAAGTCGCTCAAAAATATTCTCAAAAAAATTTTCCAAGTCGCTCAAAAATATTCTCAAAAAAAATTTTCCAAGTCGCTCAAAAATATTTTTAAAAAATTTCTCCAAGTCGCTCAAAAATATTTTCAAAAAATTTTTCTGCCGTTTTGCCGCAAAATTTTTTTATCTCGGCGCAAGATTTTTTCTGTACTTAACGAAATCGAAAAATTTTTCCTTGCTGCTGTTTACGACCAATTCTTCTGGAAAATTATTTTCAGCTATGACTTCTTGCGAAAATTTATGATTGCCGACATCAATGTCAACGTGTGCGTCGCTCCCCATAATCACTGATGCGCCATATTTTTTGCAAGCCATCAACATCAACTTTGCTTTTTCGCGACTGCCTGCGCGGTAACCGACAGATTTATAGGAACTGTTATTGACTTCCAATAAAATTTTATTTTCGCTCGCCGCCTTCGCAATCGCGTCAAAGTCTACAGGATATTTAGGATTATCCGGGTGACCGATTATGACGACGTGAGGATTTCTCATCGCGCCGATTATCGCGGCGGTATTTTCAGCTACAGAACCGGGTTCAATGCAAGGATTATGCAAACTTGCAACGGCGTAATCCAAACCTTTCAAAATTTGTGCGGGCAAATCCGTGCTGCCCGAGTAGTCGATAATATTCAACTCCGCTCCCATGACTAAATCAATTCCGTAAGCGTCACGCGGAATATTTTTGAAGTTCAGGAAATAAAAATCATGGCAAGTTCCCGGCATAAGCGGAGCATGATCGGCAATTCCAATAAGTTCCAAATTTTTTGACTTCGCCATCTCAATTACTTCGCGAAAAGTATTGTAGGCATGACCTGATGCAGTTGTATGAGTGTGAACATCTAAAATATCTTTCAAAATTATTTCCGCCTTTCTTTCAAAAAAATTTTTTCAACAAAATAAAATGGGAGTCCCGCACTTTGCGAAAACCTCCCGGTTATGTGTAGGTATTTGCATTGATTGACAACTACACAATGCAAAACAAAATTTTCCTGTAAAACAATTTTAGAAGTTGTGAATACAAGTTCTAAGAAATTACCGACAAATCTTGGCAAATTTTTTTCATCTGATTTTTGCGAAGAAAGTTTTGCTTGAAAAGTTTCCTCCAAAAAAAATTTTATAAAAATGTTTAGATTAACTTTCTTCAAAATCTTCAGTCCACTGACTTTTGAAAAGATATTGAACATATTCTTTCGCGCAGTCGTGATAGTGCATGGCAGAGGCGCGGAGTGCTTCAATTTCATCGTCGCGAAGTGCGCGCATAATTTTTGCCGGATTTCCAAAAACAAGACAGTTGTTTGGAATTTTTTTGTATTGAGTCAGCAAAGTTCCTGCGCCGATGATGCAGTTGTCGCCAATTTCTGCGTAACCGAGAATAATTGAACCCATTCCGATAAGGCAGTTGTTTCCGATTTTATTGCAGTGAATAATTGCGTTGTGACCGACCGTGACATAATTTCCGATAATTGTTGGCGAATCACCCATGACATGAATTGTCGCGTTGTCTTGGATATTTGTGAACGCACCGATTTTCACCGGCTGAAAATCTCCGCGCACAGTTGCTCCGAACCAAATGCTTGAACCTGTTCCAATTTGAACTTCACCGACAACTGATGCCGTTGGCGAAATAAAAACATCGTTGGCAATTCTTGGCGTCTTCCCTCTGTAAGAAAGTACAATACCTTGCATTTTCCTGACGACCTCCTAAAAATTTTTTTATTTGCGAGTTAAATTCTGTGAAAATAAAAATTTTCCTTTAGCAAGTTTTATTATTTCATATTCGGCAGATAAATTTAAATCATCTACTTCAAGAAATTTTTTTGTCGGAAATTATTTTGTCGGAAATTATTTTGTCGAGAAATTTTTTTGTCGGAGAAATTATTTTGTCGAGAAATTTTTTTTGCCGAGAAATTTTTTTGTCGGAGAAATTTTTTTTGTCGGAGAAATTTTTTGCCGAGAAATTTTTTTTGTCGGAAATTTTTTGCCGAGAAATTTTTTTTGTCGGAAATTTTTTTTGTCGGGGAATTTTTTTTGTCGAAAATTTTTTGCCGAGAAATTATTTTTTCAATTCGGCGGTGACTGTAACTTTTTCAACTTGGCACGTCACTCCGTCCGGCAGAGCGAGTTTTAAAGTTCCATGAAAGTTTTCATTTATCGCGGGCAAAGTCAAGGGCACAGTTTTTATTTCAGAAATATTTTTTAAAATTTCTCCCTGCCCGACAATTTCAATTTGCGAAGGCTCGACCGTGACTTTTGAAAATTCTTTTCCGCTCGGCAAAATAATATCCGCAGTCACCGAAACAGCTTTTTTGGTAACGCCTGTTTCCAGATCAATTTTCACAGACATTGTCGAAGGCACGACGCGAATATTTTTTACTTCGCGCCCGTCCGAGTCGATTGCGCTCATTGGGACTTGCATTTCAAAATCATCTTTGTTGTCAGTCAAGCCGACGTAACCGATCACACGCTTAACTTTTTCGACTTCAGACTTCGCGCCGACGACCGAAACATTTTCCAGCGACTTTGCAACATTGGTGACCACTGCGTCAGAAATTGTTGAACCGGTGACAATTATTTCTGCAGCAACTTGTTTGTCAACAAACGGCTCAATTTGAACATGAATTTTTTCAGGCGAAATACTTACCAACTCAAAACCTTTTGGAAAAGAGGCGGAGATCGGCAATTCATAACTTCCTTCAGTCAAATTTGCAGCATCGATTGTCGCATGAATATCTTTTTCTTTGTAGTCGGCGAAGTAGGAGCGTGGCGCACTTAATTTAACAGAAATCGGTTTTTGTTCGACTGTCGCTCTAACATCTCGCGGAGAATTTATTACCTCGACAGGAATTGCGTATGAACTTGTCAGCGGCGGATCTTGACTGCTCATGACATAAAACCAAAGCGTGGTTGAAGTTGCCAACGCAGTAAATTTTTTTAATTTGTTTCGGCGAAAAATTTCATCAAGTTGCTTAATCAATTTTCCTTCCTCCACTTCATAAAAAAGTCAATGAAGAAATTATTTTCGTGCGTGGTCAAGAAAACAGGCAAAAGTTTTCTCGTCAATCTGTCCTCGTCAAACCTGCGCGATAAATCTCCGTTCTCCGCGACTGAAATTATCCCGGTTTCCTCGCTGACAACCAAAACTAAAGCGTCGCATTGTTCGCTCATTCCAATCGCCGCCCGGTGTCTTGTGCCGAGTTCTTTTGAAAGTCCGCGCTTTTCTGTGAGCGGCAAAAGACAACCCGCAGAAAAAATTTTTTTTCCGCGAACAATTGCTGCGCCGTCATGGAGGGGAGTATTCACGAAAAAAATATTTTGAATCAATTCTGAAGTTATTATCGCGTCCATTTTAATTCCTGTGTCCGCGATGTCGTTCAGTCCCATTTTCCTCTCAATGACAATCAACGCGCCTGTTTTCGTCGCTGAGAGAGATTTTGCTGCCTTGACAAGTTCCGAAGTAACTTTTTGCGCTTCCTCCTCGTCCAGAGAAACTCCACCTTCCTCAAATAAAAATTTTCCCTGTCCAAGTCGTTCGAGCGTGCGTCTGAGTTCCGGCTGGAAAATTATCGGCAACATAATGACCATCAAAGCCATCAGTCTGTCAAAAATCCAAGACAACAACGGCAAATTTAAAATCGTGCTGCAGATAAAATTCATGACAAACAAAACTAAAATTCCTTTAACTAAGGTGATGGCGCGAGTGCCTTCGATCATCTTGTAAAGTTTGTAGAAAACTATCGCGACCAATAAAATTTCCAAAATGTCCTCGACTTGAATCGTGGAAATAAGTCCGCCAATTTTTTGCGGCAGTGAAATATCAAACGGCACCTCGCGCACCCTCCTTTCTTCAGTTAGGAATTAGGAGTGAGGAGTTAGGAATTATTTTTTCAATTCCTCATTCCTCATTCCTAACTCCTCCTTGATAAAACCTTCTGACAAGTTGAAGGAATTAGCAGTTAGAAATTATTTTTTCAATTCCTCATTCCTCATTCCTAATTCCTCCTTGATAAAACCTTCTGACAAGTTGAAGGAACTAGCAGTTAGAAATTATTTTTTCAATTCCTCATTCCTCATCCCTAACTCCTAATTGGTTCTGACTCCTGACAAGTTGAAGTTCGGAATAAATTTTTCGCTCGCCGACTTGCCCACCTGAATGAAACAATTTTTTATTCCAAGTTCCTCCGCATGTCTGATAACAGATTTATATTCAAAAGTCGTCAACTTTCTATCAAGTTCCTTGAAGTCTGTCGCGTGAAAAATCGGCGTGTACTGATTCATCACGCTGATAAAAATTTTGTCGCCAAAAGTTTTATAAAGCCAGTCCAAAATTTTCATTGAATCGCTCCTGAAATTCGGCAAAACCAAATGTCTGACCAAAAGTCCGCGCAACATTTTTCCCTGCGAATCAAATTCTGCCTCGCCGACAATCTCAAACATTTTTTTCAAAGCCGCCGACGCAATTTTAAAATAATCATTCACGCCGGAAAATGAAGTTGCAATTTCGTTGTCGAAATATTTCAAGTCCGGCAGAAAAATATCGACGCGATTTTTTAAAAGCTCCAACATTTCAGGAAGTTCATAGCCGTTCGAGTTCCAGACGACAGGAAGTTTTAATCCTGAACTTTTCGCCGCATCCAAAGCTTGGCAAATTTGCGGAAGATAATGAATCGGCGTAACAAGTTCGATATTCGCTGCGCCGCGCTCCTGCTGCTCAAAAAAAATTTCAGTCAAACGCTCAACAGAAATCTCTTCGCCAAAATTTTCGTGGCTGATTTTAAAATTCTGACAGAAAACGCATCGCAGGTTGCAGTAGGAAAAGAAAATTGTTCCCGCGCCCTTGTCGCCGTTCAGGCAAGGTTCTTCCCATTCGTGAAGGCTGACAAGAGCGACGCGAATTTTTTCTCCGGCTCCGCAAAATCCGCGCGAAATTTTCCTGTCAACTTTACAGCGACGAGGACAAAGTTCACAGCTCGACAAAAATTTTTTCAACATTTTAATTGCGTCTGGAAGTAACTATGTCGTCATACATTCCTCGCGAAAAATGACGCTTGATAACTTTATTTTCTCTTTCAAACTCTCGCTCGGCAAGCGCATCCAATCTTTCAATCGTTGACATGTGATTATCCTCCTTGATTCTGATATGCATTTGTTCGGCAACTTTTTTTATTTCTCGTCGCTGCGATTTCAAACAATCGGTACAATAAGTTCCCCTGCTTATCGGTCGACCGCACTTCACGCAGGGATAGAAAAAACTGTCATCTAAATGCAAATTAACAAACATACCTTGACTTGCCATCTGTTTTATAAATTTGTCCGAAACTCCGGTAGCCTCTGCCGCATCTTTCATCGAGATGCCGGGATTGTCACGGACGTACTGAATTACTTCGCGCTCTTTTTCCTCTTGTTTTATCATGCAGTCGCGGCAAATTTTTTCGTTGCGGACGGGCGTAAAAATTTTTCCGCAATGCGCACAATTTTTTAGTTTGGGCATCATCGCCATTTTAATCACCTCAGAATAAAAAAATTTTCTCCTTTCGATTATTTTAATGATGAGATCTTGTAAAAATTTTTCTGTAATGTTTCTGGGAAAATCTTCCTCTGTATCAGTTGAAATTTTTAATACTGCCACACAAATAACCTATAGACTTCTCATTTTCTTTTTCCTGATTTTGATTCTGCCAACGTCGCAATTCTCCTGCAAAAAAATTATAAATTGCTGTATGAAAATTATTCGTCGGACGATAATTATCGGAGTCGGCGCAAACTTAGAAATATAAAATGCGTCAACACATTCAGAGACAGAAATTTTTTTTAATTACTGCGTTTTGTTTGTCACATCTGTTTTGAAAACTTTTGGAGTGCAATTAAAAAGTTGACAGAAAAAATTTTTCGCGTAAAATTTGTTTAATCATTTTGTCGAGAGATTTTGACGTTAGGAAAATTTTTTTTTAGAAAAGTTTTGGTTGGAATTTTGAGCGGGGAATTTTTTTTTGCAGAAGTTCAAGAATTTTTTCAAGTTAAAGTTTGAAAAATATTTGCAGGAAAATTTTTGAATAAATTTTTTGATTGGATTGACAGCATTTGCAAATGAATGACGTTGTTATAAAAGCTGAGGGCTTGACAAAAATTTATAAAATTTATGAGCGCGACATTGACCGACTGAAAGAGGCATTCCATCCTTTCCACAAACGCTACAGCCGGGATTTTTTTGCGTTGCAGGATATAAATTTTGAAATCAGGCGCGGAGAAAATGTCGGACTTGTCGGAAAAAATGGTGCGGGAAAATCTACGTTGCTGAAAATTATTACAGGCGTTTTGACTCCGACAAGTGGAAAGTTGGAAGTTCATGGAAGAATTGCCTCGCTCCTCGAACTCGGCGCAGGTTTTAATCCTGATATGACAGGCGTAGAAAATATTTACATGAATGGAATGTTGATGGGACAGACGAAGGAATCAATGGACGCAAAAGTTGACGACATAATTTCTTTCGCGGACATTGGAGATTTTATAAATCAACCTGTCAAAACTTATTCAAGCGGAATGTTTGCGCGGCTTGCCTTCGCAGTCAATGCTTTTGTCGAGCCGGATATTTTGATTGTCGACGAGGCACTCAGTGTCGGCGACGCATTTTTTCAAAGCAAGTGCATTGACAGGATGAAAAAAATGATTGACGGCGGCACGACAGTTTTATTTGTCAGCCATGATACTTTCGCCGTGAAAAATTTATGTCAACGCGCCTTTCTTGTGCAGAGCGGAAAAATTATTTTTGATTCTTCGGCTAAGGAAGTTATCGAAGCCTATCGAGCTATGTTAGTTAAGTCTCGAACTTCAATCGAAAAAACTGAAAGTTTTGAAACATTGATTGAAAATCTTCGACAGTCGCAAAAATTATCTGACGACGCAGAATTTGATATTGAAATTGATATGTCGGAAGAAAGTTTGCGGCGCGGACAGGAAAATTTTTTAAAGAAGGCAAGTTATCAGCGTATTCAAAATGGACAGGTGAGCTTTGAAAATGTTCAGCTTTTGAACTTGGACGGCGATTTAATTTCTGAAGTTTCTTTCGGACAGGAAGTTATTTTGCGAATGATTGTGAAGTTGAATGAAGATATTGAATGTCTTGGCATGGGTTATCATATTCGCAACTTGAATGGAATAGATTTAGTTTATACCGATTCCAGATTTAACAAAACAAAAGCAATTTTTGATGCAAAGCGCGGAGAATATTACGTCATTGATTGGAAATTTAAAGTTGAGTTGAAGGAAGAAATTTATGATATTGCCTGCGTCATTTCCAAACCGACAAGTGAAACGCTTGACTATCCTGAAATTTGTGATTTTATTCCTTGCGCCGTGCAGTTTACTCTGACTGCCGATAATGAATTTAAAAAATTACCCGGCGGCTACGTTCACTGGCACAATGATTTAAGAATTGAAAAATTGTAAAGATTGAGGTTCGCGAAATGGAAAATTTAAATCTTGAGGACAAAAATTTAATTGCCAATTCATTATTTTTTGATGGCGATTGGTACAAAAAAAATTACGGCTTCGGAAAATATCTTGATGCTGCAGAACATTATTTGACTGTCGGCTGGAAGGAAAATAAAAATCCTTCGCCTTACTTTTCCACTGCTGATTATTTAAAAAAAAATTCTGATGTTGCGGCAGAAAAATTAAATCCGCTTTTGCATTTTGAAAAGTATGGTTTCAAGGAAGGACGTTGGCAAAAAGAAATTGAAAATGCTTTGCCGAAAATTTTGGAGCGTCATCCTGAATGTAAAACTGATTTAAGCGGAGGAATTGTGCGAATCAGAATTACCAACGCCTGCAACGCAAAGTGCAGATATTGCGGAGTGCGTCTGGGTTTTGGCGAAGAAGCCAATCACGCCATGATACCTTCTTGGTATTATGAACTTTGCAAGCCGCTTTACGACAGATTAAATTTAGTTTTGATAACCGGCGGCGATGCTTTTTTTGCAAAGGAAAGTTACAATTACATGAAGTTCATGAGTGAAAATTTTCCGAAAATAACTTTGATGACGGAGTCGAATGGAATTGCCTTCAATGAAAAATTTCAAAACTTGGCGGCTGAAAATCTTTTTAAAACTCATTTCTCAATCAACGCATCCAATCCTGAAATTTTTGCAAAAAGTTGCTGGGATTCTGACGACTCGGCGACGGCGAAAAAAATGTTTCCGCTCATCATTCGCAACATAAAAAATTATCTTTCAAAACTTCAATCTGAAAATAAAATTTGTTTCGCGCCCGACTTGTCGATGGTCATTAACAAAGATAATGTGGATGACATTTTAAATTTTGTTGAGCTTGCTTTGAAACTTCATGCAGGTTACATTGTTTTTTTCTTCGACTACACAGAAAACGATATGAACAGCGATTATTTTACAAATCCTGAAGTCACTCGACCTGCCATGAAAATTTTAATGGAACTTGAAAGGGTTCTTGCAGAAAAAGTTGCAATTTATTTCAGACTTTGGGTGCCGTCGAAAGAATCATATAGTTTGCAGCAGGAAGTTGAGACAATTCCTTTCGCCGAACTTGAGCAGAAATATAAAAAAATTTTACAGCTTGCCGAAGGCAGAAATATTCTTGCCGAGTTCGAGGAAAGAAATAAAATTCGCCGCGAAGTTGGAAAAGCAGAATTGGATTTTATGAATGACCTTGCGCCGACTTTGCACTTGAAGGAAGACAGCGACAGGGAAATTTGTTTTGCTCCTTGGAATGAAATTGATCTTTACCCGGAAGGCAGAATGGATTTTTGCTCTTGGTTCGAGCCGACTTTAAATATAAAAAAATTTATTCAGACTGATTCGCAAGGAAAAGAATTTGTTGACTGGGAGAAAATTTTAAATTCTTTCGAGTATGTTTCTGCGCGTTACAGAATTTTGCGCGACGATTTTCGCGGCTGCCAAGTTTGCTGTCCGATGAACTCTGTCAAGTCGCCTGTCGAATCTGTGACAAAATACAACATCGATCGCTTGAATTAAAAAAAATTTTTCTACAAACCGTCAAACTGTAAACACTTTCAATCTTGATATTTTAGTGCTATACTTCAGTAAGAAATTTTATCGAGGAGGCGGAGGCGTTTTTATGGAAAAAGTTCCGATAGACGAAAGTTCAGACCTGCCAATAAATATTTTTATTCGCTCAATCAAGCAGATGGAAATTGCCGGGGTACTTTTGAAAGTTCACGACGACGGCAGGGTTGAATGTGTCTACGCATCTAAAGAATTTGCCGACATGATGGAGTGTACTGTCTCCGAAGCACTGAAGTTGATGGACGGCAAATCTTTTGTTGAAACGACTCACCCTGACTACAGACTTTCAGTCAAGCGTATGCTCCGCCGCAGAATTTCGGACGACGGCACAAAATTTCTGATGATAAAAAAAATTTCTGCCAAAGGCAAAGAAATTTGGTGCAAAGTTTACTACACTTTCATTGACGACTTCAGCGACAAATTTATTTACATCACTTACAACGATATAACTTCCTCCAGAGTTTACGCCGAGCGGCTCAGAATGGCTTATATTTCTATCGGAAATAATTTTTATCGCGAAACTGAAAAGACACTTGCAATTTTCCGAGTGAACTTGGACAGAGATAAAATCGACGGCTTGAAAGGAAAAAGTTTATTCGCGACTGATTCAGTTATGCGATCTTATTCCGAAGTCATAAAACTTCACGCAGAAAATTATTTGATTGCTGAGGAACGCGAAAATTTTTTGCGGAAGTTCAGCGTGGAAAATTTGAAAAAAATTTATCTGTTCGGTCAGAGCGAAAATTCAATGTACCTTTTTTCGCGCAGGAAGGACGGACGATATTGTTATGTAAAAATCACGGCAGTTTTGACGCGTCACCCAATCACCGGCGAAATTATTGCTTTTATTTCCGAGCAGGAAGCAAGCAACGACAAAGTTGAAGAAGTTATGCTGAATAAAATTCTTGCAAAACAGTTCGATATGGTTGCTTACATTTCAAACGGCAAGTATGGAGTTGTTGTCGGTGACGTGAATCAGATCGAGAAGGGAAATATTTTTCCGATCACTCGCGCCGGAATTTATGAAGAATATTTAAAGACGCAAGTTTTTCCTGTCCTGTACGGCGAGGACGACGCAAAAAAAATTATGTCCGACGCTTTGCAACTTTCCGCTATTGAAAAAAATCTGCGCGACAGTGAACATTACGTCGTGAATATTGTCTGTAAGATTGACGGAGAAATTTATTACAAATGTTTTGATTTTTATTCCGTCGATCCGAAGGCAAATTTTTTTATTCTGCTGAAAACTGACACGACAGAAATTCAGCGCAAGCAGTTGGAGCAGAATGACAGATTGAAAGATGCGCTGGCAGAATCTCAACAAGCAAGCGTTGCAAAAACTGCTTTCCTTTCCAGAATCAGTCACGAAATCCGCACGCCGATGAACGCGATTATCGGATTGGATAATATTGCCTTGCATGAAAAAAATCTTTCGCAGGAAATGAAAGACTACCTTGAAAAAATTGGATCAAGTGCGCGGTATCTTCTGTCGCTGATAAATGATATTTTGGACGTGTCGAGGATTGAGAGCGGAAAACTTTTGCTGAAGAATGAAGAATTTTCTTTCCGCACACTTTTTGAACAGATTGAAACTTTAGTAGAAACTCAGTGCCAAGAAAAAAATTTGCAGTTTGAATGTTTGATGAGCGGCGCGATAAAAAAATTTTACATCGGCGACGATACAAAGTTGAAGCAAGTTTTGATAAATATTTTAAGCAACGCAGTGAAGTTCACGAGACCGGGCGGAAAAATTTCTCTGTCGGTCGAGTGTACTGCAGAATTTGAAGGCACGGCGAATTTCAAATTTGTCATCAAAGACACAGGGATTGGAATTGACAAAAATTATTTGCCGAAAATTTTTGAACCTTTCAGCCAAGAGGACGACAAAAATACTTCGAGTTACGGCGGCTCAGGTTTGGGATTGGCGATTACAAAAAATATTGTCGAGATTATGAATGGAAAAATTTCTGTCGCGTCGGAAAAAAATGTTGGAACTGAAGTTACAATTATTCTGCCGCTGAAAATTTCTGAGCGCACGGAAGAAAGTTCCACAAATGAACTAAATCCGCAAGATTTTTCTGTCCTGGTAATCGATGACGATCCTATTGCCTGCGAAAGTGCGCGAACAGTTTTGGAGGAAGTTGGAATTTCTGCAGACACTTGCATTGGCGGAGATGCCGCTCTGGAAATGATTCGACTTCGCCACGCTCGCCGCGACGAATATAATTTAATTTTGGTGGATTTGAGGATGCCGCAGAAAAATGGAATTGAAGTTACTCGCGACATCAGAAAAATTATCGGCAACGAACCGAGCGTAATAATTTTGACTGCCTTCGACTGGGACGACGTTGAGGCGGACGCACTGAAAGCCGGAGTCGATACGTTTATGGAGAAACCTCTTTCAGCTACAAATGTTCTCTATGAATTTCAGCAAGCGGTTCACAGAAAAAAAATGCAAACCAAAAAATCTGAGCCGGCGACATTGGAAGGCAGAAAAATTTTGATTGTCGAGGACATGGCAGTCAACGCAGAAATTATGATGATGCTTTTGGAAATGAATGGAATGGAATCGGAGCATGCGGAGAATGGAAAAATTGCAGTCGAAATGTTTGCAAAGTCCGCGCCGAATTATTTCAGCGCAGTTTTGATGGACATAAGGATGCCAATAATGGATGGTTTACAATCTGCGTCATCGATTCGCGCATTGGACAGAGAGGACGCAAAAAAAGTTCCAATAATTGCGATGACCGCGAACGCCTTCGACGAAGATGTTCAACGCTCCCTGCAAGCCGGAATGAACGCACATTTAGCAAAGCCTGTCGAGCCTGAACTTTTGTTGAAAACTTTGCGCGAATTGATCGCCAGAGCAAAGTTATAAAAATATTTCAAAAAAATTTTGTCGCCGCGCTTGAAAAATATTTCAGAAAAAATTTTGTCGCCGCACTTGAAAAATATTTCAGAAAAAATTTTGTCGCCGCACTTGAAAAATATTTCAAAAAAAATTTCTAATTCGCTTGTAATGTGTCTTAATAAATCCGTAAACTTTTTTGATATAATGACAGTGAAAGTAAAAAAAAACTTTTTTAAGGAGATGGAAATCATGAAGAAAAAATTCTCGGAGCAATTACGGCGGCAGCATTCGCGGCTGTGACTTTGATCGGTTCACCGATTATTCTCGACAAAGCTGAGGCGGCGGTTAGTCCTTTTGACGTGGACACACAAAGCAGCGGAGGCAGTCTTTTGGACAAAATACGCGACGCTGACGTATCACAAAAAGGTAACGGCAATCAGTCGAAAACCGCAACTTGGAAATGTATCGACTGCGGAAAAGTTGCAACGACTGACGGAGCAAGCTACAGCAAAAGTTATTTGACTGCAAAGCCGCCGACGACAAGCGAGAGTTGCCCAAAGAAAAAAGGCAACGCTTGGGGTGGACACGGTTAGGTTTGGCAAAGTGGTGTTCAGCAAGAAAAATCTGAACGCTCAAAGTTTGAATGTCTCAACTGCGGTCAAAGAATTTCTGTTAATATCCCGGTTGAAGGCGGCCCGGCACATCCCGACATGACTCAAACTACAGGATGTCGTAAAGCCATCAAGACACCTTCAGGTGATTACGGAGATCACAGGTGGAGTCGTCTTCCTGTCTGGTAAAAAATTTTATTCCTCCTCGTCCTCCGATTCAGAATCTTCCTCGACAGGAAAAAGTTTCTCCACAAACTCGAGAATATATCCCGACGCATTTGTTTTTGAAACCGGAACGACAATTCCTTTGCCGGTTATATTGTAAAACCAATTTTCATCTTGCCGATAAAAATTAAAGCGGCTGAGATGAAAATTTTTTTGTCCGATAATTTTGTCGATAACGGTTACAGAAAATTCTTTTCCGTCGTCAGAAAAATCTATCGTCGTGTCCTCGATAAAAACTTCTATGCCGTCGCCTGTCCAAACCCAGTTATGTTGAGCCGAAACATTTTGACAGAAAAAAAATAAAATCGCCGCACACAGAAAAAATTTTTTCAACATTTCAAATCACTTTCTTCGCAAACTCAAAAAAATAAATGCTCCAAAAAAAATTATAAAAGCAATCGCCGCAGTAAGTTGTGCACTTTTCAAAATTCCGAAAGCTAAATCATTGTAGTCGCCGCGAAAATTTTCCAAAAAAAATCTTGCGGCAGAGTAAAGCATTACATAAAGACAAAAACATTGTCCGCGAACATAATTTGTCGAGCGAAAAATTAGAAGCAAGGCAAAAATTACAATGTCAAGCTGACACTCCCAAACTTCTGCGGGCCAGAGCGGTTGCTCTCCATAAGTTCTAAAAGCTAAAGTTGTTTCAGGATAAATTATTCCGAAACTCGATCCCGTCGGCGCACCAAAAGCATCGCCATTCAATAAATTTGCACAGCGACCAAGTGCCTGCCCTAAAATAATCGCGGGCGCGAGTAAGTCGGCAAGATGAATCACGTCCAAATTTTTTGACTTGGCGAAAATTCCTCCGGCTAAAACTCCGCCGACAATTCCTCCTTGAACTGCCATGCCGCCCTGCCAAACATTTAAAATTTCTGTCAAATGATTGTGATAATAATTCCAGTCGAAGAAAAAAACATCCCAAAGTCTTGCGCCCAACAGACCGAAAAATCCTCCAATCAATCCAATGTCGATTAAAAATTTTTCATAGCCGCGTCCGTCAACTTTCGCAAAAAAATATCCCGCGCCCGTCGCCAAAATTATTGACAACGACAAAACAACTCCATAGGCGCGAATTGGAAAATCTCCGACAAAAAATAAATATTGATGCATAAAAATTTTCCCCTACAACAAATATTGCATTATTTTTAGAACTTGTTTTCAAACATTTTTGTCTGCAATTCGACATCTTTTCTACAAATTAAATTTAACATCTTTACTGCATTTTTGCAAAATTTTTTATAACTTTGCAGGAAAATTTTTCTGTGCGTTGAAGGTGTTGAAAAAGTTTTTGAACTTTCATATAATAAAAAAAACAAAATTAAATCAAAAATTTATTGACGTTTATAATTGTTTCAGAAATTCTGACAGAGAAATTTAAAATTTTGAAAGGGGATCTTTATGGCTGTTAAGGGAATGGAATTTGAAGGACTTATGCTCCGCTCAAAAGTTCCAATTCCGTTTGTGGAAGAAAATTTTTATTTGCCGCCAAAAGTTTTTGTCGAAGGATATTTTCCTGCAGGAACAGTTTTTAAATTTCAAGAAACCGTCTGCAGTAAAAAACAAAATCCTTATGGCGACCAAGTCAATGACTATTGTCATGCGGCAGCACTTGTCTACAGCAATAAATTTAATGGCGCACCTGAGGACGAAGAAGAAAATAAAATTATTTTTCACGTTGACTTGAGCGCATTATTTCTTTTGCTCGATCCTATCGACGAAATTGGAAATGTTGTAGAACTTTAAGAAGTTTTATACACAAATTCAGGATACAGGGCAATCAGAAATTAGGAGTTAGAAGTTAAAAAAATTCTTCATTCCTAACTGCTGATTCATAATTATCTTACCAAAATTTGAAAGGAGGAAATTTTTATGGCTGACATGTATGGCGAATCAAAAAGCATGACGGCGCATGAAAAAGCTGCAATACTTTTTATAGCTATCGGCGGCGAATATGCGGCGAAACTTTTTGAACACATGGACGACGATGAAATTGAAAGTATAACGCTTGAAATAGCAAACAATAAACAAGTCAGCGCGGAACAAAAAGCCCAAGTCATCAGCGAATTTTATCAGATGGCGATGGCACGCGATTACATTTCGACCGGCGGCTTGGAGTACGCACAAAATGTTTTGGAAAAAGCTCTCGGCGCAGACAAGGCGATGGATATTCTCAACCGCCTCACCACAAGTTTGCAAGTGCGTCCTTTCGATTTCTTGCGAAAGACAGATCCTTCTCAGCTTTTAAACTTCATTCAGAACGAACATCCTCAAACTATCGCTTTGGTTATGGCTTATCTCGAACCCGACCAAGCGGCGATTATCATGAGCGGACTTCCGCCGGATTCTCAAGCCGACGTTGCGAAAAGAATTGCGATGATGGACAGAACTTCGCCGGATGTTATCCGCGAAGTCGAGCGCGTTTTGGAAAGGAAGTTGTCTTCAATGATGACACAAGATTTCACAACTGCCGGCGGTATCCCCGCAGTCGTCGAAGTCCTCAACCGCGTCGATCGCACAACAGAAAAAGCTATTATCGAATCAATGGAAGTCGACAACCCGGAACTTGCGGAGGAGATCAAGAAACTTATGTTCGTCTTCGAGGATATTGTCATGTTGGACGACAGAAGTTTGCAAATGGTTCTGCGCGACGTGGACACAAAAGATTTGTCGCTTGCAATGAAAGCAACGCCGCAAGAAGTTTCGGAAAAAATTTACAAGAATATGTCAAAGCGTGCATCAGATATGCTGCGTGAAGAAATTGAGTTCATGGGACCTGTCAAGATCCGCGACGTTGAAGAAGCACAGATGAAAGTTGTCAACGTCATTCGCGCACTGGAAGAAAAAGGCGAAATTGTAATTTCACGCGGACAGGGCGACGAAATGATTGTCTAAAGTTTGAAAAAATTTTTCGTAAAAAAATAGAACCGCCGAAGAAGTTCATGCTGTCGGCGTTTTTTTTATTTTAATCCTCAGCAGAAATATCTTTCCTGCAATAAGCAAGACACAAGGCAAGGGCGAACCAAAAAATTTTGCTTGTCATCGCAGTTTCAAAATTGTATTCGGTCAAACCATGCAGAACCATTCCCCACAGCGCGGAAAAAAACATCAGGTAAGCAAGATTTTTTTCCTTCGACCAACCGCGTAAACAAAAATAACTGAAGTAAACTATCATAAAAATAAATGCGCTGAATCCGACAATTCCACACTCAGCTAAAATTTGAAAAAAATTACTGTGTGCATGTTCAAGATTTTTTTCCTTAGCTTGAGGCGAAATATATTTTGTCTGATAAGCAAATTTATATTCGCCATAACCTACTCCGAAAATTGGATTGTCTTTGAACATCTGCCACGCACTTTTCCACATCAAAAGTCTTTCTGAATTTGATTGCATATGCAAATCTGTGACTGTTGCGAGTCTGTTGGAAAGTGTGGGCGTGAAAAAAATTATTCCGCCGACAATTGCAAGTGTCGCCAAAGTCGCGCTAAAATTTTTTAATTTTTTTTCGGAATAAATTAAAATTACTGTCGGAATTAAAATTGCTGCCGCCAGCCATGCTCCGCGAGTTCCTGTCAACAAAATTGAAACCGTTCCAATTATCGACGCAAGAAAGAAAAAAATTTTTAACCTGTGTTCTTTGAAATGCAGGAAAAGCAAAATATAAATCGGCAGAAACATTGAGAGTAAACTGCCTTGAATCATTCCCGACGTTACTCCGCCGAATCTCCACACCTTTGCGGAAAGTTTCGGTGCAGCTTGAAAGATGACGGACAAGTTGCTTAAAACTGCTCCGCAAATTAAAAATTCTGCCAGTCGAAAAATTTTTTTCTTGTCACGAATAACAAATATTGTAGGAAAAATTATTGCAATATGAAAAACATATCTTTCCAAAAATCTTTTTATGCCCTGCAAAACAAAATCTGAAGTCAGCGCGGAAATAAAAATCGCCGCGAGCAAAAAAAATATCACGACAAAAATATTTTTGTACTCACGAAAAACTTTTGAAAAGTCATCGCGCTTGTAAAAAATTCTGACAAAAAAAGTTATCAACGCCAATGACAAAAAAATATTTGTCGTTGCCTTTGACAGAGGTAACGACAGCGCAAAGCCACACAGAAAATAAAATAAAACTTTTTCAACTTTATCAATTTTGGAAGTCGAATCGTCCTTCAAAATTTTCACCTCGCTCAAAGATTATATCACGTCAAAATTTTTTACTCAAGAACAAGAGGAAACTGAAAAAATTAGCGAACTGTGAACTTAAGAAACTGTGAATACATTTTCTCAGGCGATAGTGAACAAGGGTTCAATATCTGTCTCAGACATTTTTTTATTCTCCTTCGAGGAAAATTTTTTTTGTTGAACAAGTTTTACCTGTCCGAGTTCATTTTACAATCAATCTCCTACAAATTTTCAAAAAATTTTTAAATTACTTATTGCAAGTTTTGTGCCAAGTGTGCTAAAATCACTACAATGTTAAAATAAATTTCTGTGACAGATTTAGGAGGTAATGTAAATGCCGTTGATTAAAACCACAGCAATGTTCAAAAAAGCCTATGAAGGCGGTTTCGCTATTGGCGCATTCAATGTGAACAACATGGAAATTGTTCAAGGTATCACAGGAGCAGCAGCCGAACTCAATTCACCTGTCATTCTTCAGTGCAGTGCAGGCGCGAGAAAGTATGCTAACTCGCGTTATCTTGTTCACCTTGTCAGGGCAGCTCTCGAAGTCAATGATATTCCGATTGCGTTGCATTTGGATCACGGTC
This sequence comes from uncultured Selenomonadales bacterium, assembly GCA_937910665.1. Classification (GTDB taxonomy): domain Bacteria; phylum Bacillota; class Negativicutes; order Selenomonadales; family Selenomonadaceae; genus Quinella. Next base: position 942 of record CALEPR010000202.1, on the reverse strand, counting down.
CTGATTATGCAACTTGCAAATCCTGTATCGACGATGGTTTCACTTCCGTTATGTTTGACGGCTCTCATTATCCTTTCAAAGAAAATATTGAAAAGACAAAAGAAGTTGTCGAATATGCTCACGCTCACAACGTAGTTGTCGAAGCAGAACTTGGTCAGCTCGCGGGCGTTGAAGATGACGTTAATGTTTCCGCAGAAAACGCTCACTACACAAAACCTGAAGAAGTTGAGGAATTTGTCAGCAAAACAGGTTGCGACTCGCTTGCTATCGCTATCGGCACAAGTCATGGCGCATTCAAATTTAAACCTGAGCAGTGCACACGCAATCCCGAAACTGGAGTTTTGGAACCTCCTTCACTTCGCTTTGATGTTTTGGCAGAAATCGAAAAGAAAATTCCGGGATTCCCGATCGTTCTTCATGGCGCATCTTCAGTCATTCCGAAGTATGTCAAAATTATTAACGACAACGACGGCAAACTTGACGATGCTATTGGCATTCCGGAAGATCAGCTCCGCAAAGCTGCAAAGTCGGCGGTCTGCAAAATTAACATCGACTCCGATCTCCGCCTTGCAATGACGGCAGGTATCCGCGAACACTTCAAAGCTCATCCCGAGCATTTCGATCCTCGCCAGTATATTGCTCCCGGTCGTGACTACATCAAAGAACTTGTTGCTCACAAGATTAAAACCGTTCTTGGCTCTGAAAACAGCGCAGATGGTATCATGGCTCTTGTCAATGAATATTAAAATTTTGCTTTCGAGGTAGAAAAAATTTTTTCTTACCGAAAACAGAACAATCAAAAAAAACTCCTCAGCAAGTTGTTGGGGAGTTTTTTTTTAATTAACTCGTTGTGGGGGTACATCAAAAAATTAAAGATTTTATATTGTTTGAATTACTGATGAGCAGACAAAAATTGAAGGCAAGAAATTTTGTTAAAAGTCT
>CALEPR010000201.1 GCA_937910665.1 uncultured Selenomonadales bacterium | reverse complement strand
CCAAGAAAATGTTTGGGCTACAAAACTCCGGCAGAAATTTATTTTTCTACTTCGTGGCACTTCACTTGACAATTCAAGAAAAGGTCAAGCGATACCAAGTGCGACGATTATGCTCACCGAAAAAGATTTTGGAAAAATTGACGGCACGGCGATTTATTGGCTTGGTAACGCAAGTATTTTTATTAACAGTCGCGGCACAAAAATTATGATTGATCCTCTGCTTGAAGGTTTCGACATGGATTTGTTAATTGATATGCGGATTTTGCCGAAAAAAATTCCTGAGCTCGACGCAATTTTATTTACTCACGATGACAACGATCATTTCAGCAAACCGACTTTGCACGACGTTGAAAAAATTTGCAAAGAATATCACGCGCCAAAATTTGTCGCAGGATTGATTCGCGGCGAAGGTTTGAATGGAATTGGTCACGAAATTGGCGAAACTTTTTCAGTCGGCGAAATAAAATTTACTTTGGCACCTGCCGAGCACAACTGGAAAAATTTTTCTGAAAAACATCATTGGCGCGATTATAAACTTGAAGATTATTGCGGCTTTTGGATTGAAACTTTGGACGGCAAAATTTGGTTGCCTGGCGATTCGCGACTTTTGAAAGAACATTTGGAAATGCCACAGCCCGACGTAATTTTGATGGACTTCGCTGATAACAGTTGGCCTATAACTTTTGACGGCGCAGTAAAAATGGCAAATACTTATCCAAACGCAGATTTAATTTGTATTCACTGGGGCAGCGTTGACGCTCCACAAATGAATACTTTCAACGGCGATCCTGAAGAATTAGCAAAAGTTGTAAAAAATCCTGACAGAGTTCACGCACTTGCGCCCGGCGAAAAATTTATTTTAAATTTGTAACGAAACAAAAAAATTTTTTACTCCACACGGAGTTTTTTACTATAATACAGAAAAATTTTTGGAGATTATTATGAACAGTTACAAAATTATTGATGAAAAAAATTGGGCGCGAAAAATTCATTGCGCGATTTTCAGAAAGTATATCGAGCCGAATTTTTGCGTAACTTTTGAAGTTGATGTGACAAATTTTTATAAAAAAATTCGTGCGCAAAATTTGTCATTTACGCTGTCGATGGTTTATGCAGTTTGTAAGTGCGGCAATGAAGTTGAAAATTTTCGCTACAGATTCTTGGACGGCGAAATTGTTTTGTTCGATAAAATTGATACAGCTTTTACTCTGCTGGACACTGAAACAGAACTTTTTAAAGTTGTGAATGTGCCTTTTGTAGAAAATCTTCAAGAATATGTTGAACTTGCGAAAAAAATTTCTGATGCGCAACAAGAATATTTTACTGCGCCGCTCGGCAATGATATTTTTCAATGTTCACCGCTGCCTTTTTTGACTTACACGCACATTTCGCACACAATTTCCGGCAAAAAAGATAATGCAACTCCGCTTTTCGACTGGGGAAAATTTCGCGAAGTCGGAGGGAAATTATTGATGCCGCTGTCAGTGCAAGTACATCATTCATTTGTGGACGGCTTGCACGTCGGAAAATTTGCAAACAGACTTCAAAAATTTTTGGACGAATTATAAGTGAGATTTTTTTTTGCAGGAAAAGTTGTTTGCGCATTGAAATAAAATTCGGTGATTGGCTTGGATATTTATTACAGTCTTGGCGAATATAAATTTGAATGGGACAGCGAAAAAGCTGAAATTAACAAGCAAAAGCATAATGTTATGTTTTCGATTGCGGCAAAAGTTTTTTTAGACGATTATAAAATTGATGAATTTGATGCACTGCACAGTGATTTTGAGGACAGGTACAAAGTCATTGGCAGAGTTGGAAAAATTTTGGCAGTGGTTTATACTGAACACGGAGAAAATTACAGAATTATTTCTGCGCGTCGTGCTACCAGGCGAGAGGAGGAAGAATATTATGACCGGTTTAGAAATTTCTAAAGAATTTCCATTTACTGCAGAAGAATTGGAATGTTTGGCGACTCTTGAAAAAATGTCTTATGATGAAATTGATTTAAGCGATATTCCTGAAACTACGCCTGAAGAATGGGAAAGAGTAAGGCAGCGCAGACTGCGTAAACAAAAGTTAAAAAATGCAGGTTGAAAGGTGGAAAAATTGACGCGAAGATTTTTTATAAAAATTTTGCTTGGCTTGGGACTGGGAAATTTTTTTCCTGCACCTGCTAAGGCTGAAACTTTGCAAGATAGTTTTAAAATGCTGGTCTTCGCTGATTCGCAGTGCGTTGACTATAATGTTTGGAAAAAAGTTGCGGATGCGGCGATTGAAAAATTTCCTGACGCTGAACTTGTAACTGTTATTGGCGATTTGGTGGACAATGGTCAAGCTGATTATCAATGGCGCGAATGGTTTGCCGCCGCTGAAAATTTACTGCGCGACAGAATTTTTTTGCCTGTCATGGGAAATCACGAATGTTATAGCTTGGATTGGAAATTTTGTTTGCCGACAGTTTTTTTGAAAAGATTTAATTTTCCGCCTTCCGAAAAAAATTTTGATGGCTACTTTTATTCCTTCGACTTCGGCGCGGCGAGTTTTTTTGTTTTGAATAATCAGTTTGAAGAATTAAATAATTTTCTGCCCGACCTTCAGCAGGTTCAGGAAAATTTTTTTCGCCGCGAAGTTTCAAAATCAAATCGGACTTGGAAAATTGTTTTAATGCACAAAGATATTTTTGACTACGCCGAAAATAAATTTAATGACATTGCTGAAATTTTTATGCCGCTGTTTGACGAACTGAAAATTGATTTAGTTTTGACAGGACACTTGCACACTTACAGGAATCGCGGAAAAATTTTTGACTTCAAAAAATCTGACACCGGAACTTGTTATGTTATGTGCGGCAGAGCCGGAGACCAAAAATATCTTGAAAATATTTCCGAAGTCGATGAAGTAACTTTTCCAAACGCCGACAAAATTTTTGAGCCGGAAAGTTTTCTTGAAGTTGACATTGGAAAAAATTTTTTGACTTTGACTTGTCTGTCTGTCGGCGGAGAAATTTTTGACAAGTTTACTTTGAAAAAAGTTTGACGTTGACAAAAATGTTTTGTATAATCGACTTCGCTTGAGGAGCATTTAAATGATTAAAGAACTTGCAAAAAGTTTTGCGACGCTGGAAAATTTTTCCGACAACGTGATTGCCGAGATAAAATTTTTTCGCGGAAAGTTTAAAAGCGGCTTGAAAGTTTTGGAAGAAAATCGCGAATTTAAATTGATTTCGTCAGCGTCGGCTGATGAAAAAATTTTAGTCAAACTTGTTGCGCCGCGAAAAAAAATTCGCTCGGCAGTCGGAGTTCGAATACAGGCAGAAAAAAAGACGCAAATGATTTTCACGTCGGACGAAGTTTTTGACTTTGTGGAGGAAGTCCGCGACAAAAATAAAATTTATCGACTGAATCCGCCGATAGTTCCACCTCTTTTGGTTTTGGAAACGCTTTTGAAAATTGAACAATTCTCCTCTTGCGAAAATCTAAAGTTGAGATTTAAACATTTTATCACGGCAGGCGAACCGCTGACTTTTTATGTTGCGGACGAAAAAAATTTTGAACTTCAAAGCGCAGGTTCAGTGAAAGTTTTAATCTCAGTCAAATGACAGGAGGAATTTTTTTTTGCAGAAAAATTTTCGCGCAAGTGAACTTGCAAAAATTTCGATGTGCGTCGCGTTGTGTTGTGTCACTTCCTACATAGTTTTTCCACTTCCATTCACGCCTGGAATGGTGACTGCTTTAACTTTGACGATGGGACTGACAGCTTACATTTTAACGCCGAGACAAACTTTCACAGTAATTTTAGTTTACCTTCTGCTTGGTGCGGCGGGTTTGCCTGTCTTCGCGGGAACGGGAGGAGTCGGCAGGCTTTTGAGTCCGGCGGGAGGATTTTATTTTGCATGGCTGGTCGCGTATCCTGTTTTGAGTTTTTTTAAAGGCGACAAAATAAATTTCAAACGCTACGCACTGACAAATATTTTGACAGCAATTCCGATAACTTATGTCGGCGGGATAATTTCGATGATGTTGGTAATGCAGATAACTTTTTGGCAAGCGGTGACAATGGCAGTTTTGCCTTTCATCTTCGGCGACGTTTTGAAAGCGTTGGCTGCGGCATGGCTGGGCGTGAAGTTGCAATTAGGAATGAGGAATTTATAATGCTTAATGCTTAATGCTTAATGCTTAATGCGTAATGAAAAATTTCTAACCCCTAACTCCTAATCCGCTGACAACTGACTTCTGACAATGGAGGAATTTTTAATGAAGAAATTTGATATTTTAAAAATTGCAGAAAAAATTATTCAAGGCGACAGGTTAAAAATTTCCGACGACATAAATTTTTTGCTGGAAAGTCCGCTGGAAGATTTGCAGAAAGGCGCACATATTATCCAAAAAAATTTTTGCGGCAACCACATTGATTTATGCACAATCATTAACGGCAAAAGCGGACGTTGCGGAGAAAATTGCAAATACTGCGCTCAATCTGCCTGTCACAAAACTGGTATCGAGGAATATGATTTTCTTCCTGCGAAAGAAATTTTATCTGCCGCCTTGCTGAATGAAAAAGCCGGCGTGAACAGATTTTCTATAGTGACAAGCGGCAGAGCATTGACCGGAAAAGATTTTGACAAGGCGATTGAGGCTTATAAACTTCTTCGCGGAAAATTGAAAATTGATCTGTGTGCGTCGCACGGAATTTTGACTGCCGAACAATTTAAAAGACTGCGTGAAGTCGGCGTGACAAGTTATCACCACAATATTGAAACTTCGCGCAGATTTTTTCCTGAAATTTGTACTTCGCACACCTTCGACGACAGAATCAAAACTATTCGACTTGCACAGGCGGCAGGTTTAAATGTCTGCAGCGGCGGAATAATTGGAATGGGCGAAACTTGGGCTGACAGAATTGATATGGCTTTTGAACTTGCCGACTTGAAAATTGAGTCAATACCGATAAATGCGTTAATGGCTGTGAAAGGCACAGCGTTAGAAAATTTGCAGCCGCTCAAGCCGAAAGAAATTTTGCGGACAATTGCAATTTTTAGATTCATAAATCCTGCGGCGAATATTCGACTGGCGGCGGGCAGAAAACTTTTTTCCGACAAAGGAGCGAACGCATTTTTAAATGGAGCGTCGGCTTCGATTACAGGAAATATGCTGACAACTTCGGGAACTACAATTAAAGATGACTTGGAAATTTTAAAACAGCTCGGCTTGTCGAACAAATAAATTTCAGATAAAAATTTTTGCAAAAAAAAACTGCTGAAAACTTAACTGTACTTTTTCGATAGTTTTTAGTCTTGAAATGCCGCGAAATAAACTTAACTTTGGTCGAAACTGTACTTTACTGAAATTTAGCGTTTTTAATCGCGCTTGCAGACATTTTGCAGACAAAAAAACAGCTCTTCCGATAGAATTTTGGAAGAGCCAAATTTTATTTTAGTCGTAAAAATTTTATAACTTCATTCGCCAAAAAAATTTCTTTAATTTCGGCGAGATTTTAAGGCTTTTGTTATAACGGCTTGATTCGATAAAGTTATTTGAATTTTTTCCGACATTTCCGAAGTGTAGTCAACATATCAGTCAAGGTAGTTTTGCATCGCAAGAATTTTGTTAATCTAAAAAATGGCAAAAAATTAGACTAACGGAATTTTAATTTTTGTCATTGAAAAAAATTGTTGCATAAAATTCAGTGTGTCCTGTTTTAC
>CALEPR010000200.1 GCA_937910665.1 uncultured Selenomonadales bacterium | reverse complement strand
ATTCTATTATTTTCATTCTTCCATTTTACCATATTTTGCAAAATTGATTTCCGTGGTAATGCAGGATTAAACATTGATATTTTTTAGCGAGGATCAAAAATGTCATACAATAAAAAATGTGCTGCAATCAAAAAAATTATACTGAATAAAGCTACTTTCCATAGTGTGGAACTCAACCCCACTGCAGTAAACTTTTTCTATGGCAGCAACGGAGTGGGCAAGTCAACCATTGTTGACGTACTTTCCACGCAGCCGGAAAACATAGAGTGGGAGCCGAATAAGACTGCCACTGATTTTGATGTCTTTGTATACGACCAAAACTACATCGACAAAAATTTCAAGACTTTTGATAACTTGCCGGGTGTGTTCACATTTTTGGAAGAAAATATCAAAATTCGTGAGCAAATAAATTCTGTTCGCGAAACAAAAATCGACTATGAAAAACGCATAAATCAAACAACACAAAAAATTTCCGATTTACGGAAACTTCAAACTGCCGATAGGGATAATTTTTATAAAAAATGTTGGTATGACACAGCAGAGATACGCAGAGATTATCCTCATACCCAAGCCGGATTTAAAAACAGCATGGTTAAATTCGGCGAACAGATAATAAAATCGCTATCCAAAGCTGAGAAGCAAGACAGATGCGAATTGGATAAACTGTATCAAACCGTATACGACCAAAACGCTCGAAAATATGATTTGTTGAGTATTCCCGCCAACATCTACGATTATAAAAATTTTAAGGAAAAACATTTACTGAAGAAAATTATCATCAACAGCGGCAATACAACTTTTGCTTCCTTCGTCCGTGCCTTGAAAGCCACAGATTGGATTTTGCAAGGTCGAAATAATTATTTGCCCTTGACTGACGGAAAATGCCCTTTTTGTCAGCAGGAATTGCCGACAAATTTTGAAAACGAACTCGCGAAATGTTTTGATGCCGAATATCGAAACGATGTTAATGCACTGAAGAAATATTATGAAGACTATCTCGCCCACATGAAAAGACTTTTACAGTCATTTGAAGGTGCCTTGAGGAATCCCTTCCCCGCTGTAAAAACATCGGGATTATCGGAGCAAGTCAGTATCTTTAAAATGACCGTAAGTCACAATTTGAACGTAATCAAGGAAAAAATTCGAGAACCTTCCAAAGAGTGTCCAAAGGAAGGTACGCGCAAAATTCTTGAAAAAATTGAAGAAATCCTTAAAACACTCAACCAAAAAATCAACGCACATAATGCCCTCGTTGACTCCAAAATCGAAAAACAACGTGAATGTATTCATCGCGTATTCTTGCATTTAGCGGCAATGCTTAAACCTGCCATTATTGAATTTCAGAAAAAAGACAAAAGCCTCTCAAATGAAATTAAAGTAGCTACAGACTCCTTGAAAAATTTACAAAGTTCCTCTCGTGCTGCCGATGTGAAAATTCGAGAATTAACCGAACAGATAGTGAATATTCACAAAGTCAAAGACAGCATAAATGAATTTTTGAAACAAGCAGGCTTTCAAGGATTTTATCTTCGCAAAAAGTACGGTGATGTCGGTTCATATGAGGTCGTAAGAGAAAACGGTCAAACTGCCACCAGACTCAGCGAAGGAGAAAGAAATTTTATCGCATTCCTGTATTTTTACCACACAGTTTGCGGCAGATTGAAAATTGCAGACTCCGGCAAAAGAAAAATTGTAATTATTGATGACCCCGTTTCAAGTGTTGACAGCAACACACTTTTTATAATTTCTTCGCTCGTGCGTAAAATGGTTAAAGATTGCCAGAGCAATAGCGAAATTTCTGTTGATTCTACAGAACATTTAAATATTGACCAAATTTTTATTTTGACGCACAACGTGTACTTTCACAGCGAAGTTACAATTGGACAATGCTCCCAAAAATTATTCAAAGTCGTGTCATTCTACAAAATACAAAAAATTAACAATGTATCAAAAATTGAGCATTGTATAAGACAATCTGAGAGTGCTCCCAGTCAAGTTGAAAATTACAATCCCGCAAGTAATTCTTATACCGAACTTTGGAGCAAATACAAGAAATCAACCGATGCCGTCGACGTTTTGAACGTGATCAAACAGATTTTGGAGTATTATTTCATTCATCTTTGCGGATACGACGAAATGAAATTAGAAACGCTGATTCTTGAGGACAATCGTCAAAAGTTTGTAACTGAATTTTCAAATGGATTTGTAGATTCTACCGACCACGATATTGCTTCGGCAATGATTCATCATATAAATCACGCACCGATTTTTATGGGTGACGGATTAAACTTTTCATATGAAGATGGAAATTTAGAAAAGTACAGGGGCGTTTTCAAGAAAATTTTTGATGCTATGGAACAAGACCAACACTACAAAATTATGATGGGGAGTCAAAAATAGGTGTATTTCGGTGAAAATTTTGTCATGGAATATCAACGGACTCATCTCTTGGATAGAAAATCAAAGTTATCGCGACATTGAAAATTTAGATGCGGACGTGATATGCTTGCAGGAAACGAGAACAAAAAGGCGGTTGACTGCATTGTCAAATTATTGTCATTATTGGAATCCTTGTGAGCGTGACGGTATGCACGGAACAATGACTTTATCAAAGCAAGAACCGCTGAATGTAATTTACGGCTTGGGCGTTGAGGAATTGGACAGAGAAGGCAGAGTTCTGACAATCGAACTTCCGACGCTTTTTGTTGTAAATTGTTACGCGCCGCGAGCAGTCAGTTTGGAGCGGCATGATTTTCGGCGAAAGTGGGATAACGCCTTGCGCGGTTTTATAAAAAATTTGATGAACAGGGGCAAGCAAGTTGTACTGTGCGGAGATTTTAACGTACTGCGAATGGACATTGACATTTATCCTGAAAACGACAGAGAATTTTACGCCATGCAAGGAATGATTTCAGACGAACGGTCGAATATTGAAAAACTTCTTGAAGTCGGCTTTATAGATGCTTTTCGATACAAATATCCCGATGTGAAAAATTCCTATACATTTTGGAGCAATCGCAAGCATAAACGCGAAGAAAATCGCGGCTGGCGGTTGGATTATTTTTTTGTGTCCAAAAGAGCGAAAGACGCAATCAACGACGTTAAACATTTGACAGAAATTCAAGGTTCAGACCATGCACCGATTTTGTTGGATTTGGACGTTTGGTTTACAGATAATGAACTTGTCGAAGAATGGAAACAAACCGATTGGATTTTGGCAGAAAAAATTTTGGAACAACAGCAGCAAGCACTCACGCGAGCGATGATAGGAAGAAACTTTGAAAAAATCGCAAGGATTCAAATTGCCATTGTAAATCATCCGCTGATAAAAAGGCTGGCGGTTCGACAAGTCGGCGAAAGAACAAATACTGCCGGAGTTGATAATGTTCGCTGGTACACAGCTGCCGACAAAATGCGTGTTGCAAAACGCTTGAATAAAAAGCCGTACAAAGCAAGTCCGCTCCGACAAATTATTTTGGTTGACAAAGGCAGCGGCAAACAACGCTCAATCGGAGTTTTGACGATGTACGACCGAGCAATGCACAAACTTTACAGCTACGCACTCGCCCCGCTGATGGAAGCAACGAGCGAACAGCGGTCGTTTGGATTTCGTCGCGGTCGCTCATCTTTCGACCTTCACGAAGAAATAAAAAAAAGACTTACCGCCGCCAATGCGCCTGAATATATTGTTCGCGGAGATATAAAAGCATTTTACGCAACAGTCCAGCACGATTGGTTTATGAAACACATCATCATGGACAAAGAAATTTTGCAAGAATTTTTAAATGCAGGTCATGTTTTCGCCGGAGAACTTTTTCCGACGAACGGACTCGGAATTTCTGAAGGCTCAAACATTGCGCCGATACTTTCAAATTTAATTTTGAACGGCTTGCAGAAACATATTTATAACGCGCTCGGAACTTCTCGGACAAAAGATTTTGACAACGGAAGAATGGTTCGCTATGTTGACGATGTAATTTTCACAGTGCGGAGCGAATACGACGGCAAAAAAGTTATTGCGGCTATGGAAAGTTTTTTGTTGGAACGCGGCTTGACGCTTTCGACAGAAAAAACTTTTATAACGCACGTCAGCCAAAAATTTAATTTTCTCGGTCGGGCGTATTGGAAAGAAGATGACATACTTTACACAACGCCGTCCGATGAGGCTGTCGGAAAATTTATCACGGAATTGGAAAATACCATAATTCGCAGTGGAAACAAATCACAGCGGGAACTTATCCGCATTTTGAATCGAAAGTTAAAAGGCTGGGCAGGTTATCACCGAATCACCGACGCACTCGACGCTTTTCGGAAAATTGATGTCGCGTTGCACGGATTGCTTTTGAAAGCCGCATTTGAAAAACATCCGCGAATGGCTCATGAAAAAGTTATCAAAAAATATTGGTACAAGGACGCGGACGGGCGATATATTTTTGCCCTGCCGAATGATAAATCAGTGAGGTTACACTCAATCGCAGAAACGCCAATGATTAACTACAAAGCAGTCGATGAAAAAATGAATCCATATACCGACGTTGGATATTTTGAAAGCAGAACACACGCAAAAGCAATTCAGCATGTCACCGCGCCATTTCGACCGATTTGGGAGCGTCAGGGCGGCAAGTGTAAATATTGCAGTCGTCCGATTTTGCCCGACCAAAAAAGGACTTTAGTTCCGATAGATTTGCGAAAGCCGGTGACTTTCAAAAATTCTGCTTATGTTCATGAAAGATGCACAGAAAACGAAGTCGAGTATATCGGACATTTTGGAAATCCTCACGACCTGCGTGAAACTGATGTTATGCGAATTTTGGAGGAAGCGGCGCGAATCAAAGAACATAGGCGGCACAATAAAATTGCTTACGTCAAAGAAAAATATTTGCCGGGCGATACAGTTTGGACGCATCAAATGCTGAAAAGATATTTCGGAATTTGCGTCGAGGAAGAAATAACGCTGACATTCAAACAGATTGAAGAAATTGAAGGCAGAAAACTTCACCCCGCATCCAAGCGAGCGGATTTTTGGTCTGAAGAAAAAAAAGGTCATAAAACAATAGCCGACACTTGGAAAAGCGAAGGCTACGAGTTGACAAAACTTGACTTGAAAAAAGAAAAAATTACAGTTCGCCGAATCAATCCTCAATCTTTGCTCAAAGTTCCTGAAGAATTGACGAAACAAAAATTGCCTGAAGATGCCGTTTTTGAATTGGAATCGCACTTCAAATATATCATTGAAAAATATGGGCTTAAAATAGATTGAAAAAATATTTAGATTGACATTGTGATTCAATAGCGTATACTAAAAAGTACATAATTGTTGAGGAGTGAGAGGGATGAATTTTTATTCGATAAGAGATTTGCGAAGTGAAACAAAAAGCATTTGCGAAAATATTCGCCGTAGCGGAGAGGCGGTCATAACGAATAACGGCAAGCCGACTTTATTGATGTTGGACATTTCGGAAGATAATTTTGAGGAAATAGTTCGGGCAGTGAGACAAGCAAAAGCGATGATAGCGTTCAACAGCATGAGGGCAGTTGCCGCCGCTAACGGCTATATGTCGGAAACGGAAATAGAGGAAGAAATTCAAGCGGCACGAGCTGAAAGGCGTGAAAAAAATTGATAGCAGTATTGGATACGAACGTGATAGTTTCAGCTCTGTGGACACCAAACGGAAAAGCGGCATATATTGTCAATCAGGTAATCGCGGGAAAATTGAAACTTTGCCATGATTACAGAATTTTAACGGAATACAGAGAAGTTTTATCGCGCCCGAAATTTAAATTTTCGAGTTGGCAGATAAACTTTTTGTTGGAGACATTTGAAAGGGACGGAATATCAGTAATCGCCGACGCTTTGACGGATGTACCGTTTGCTGACGAATCTGACAAAAAATTTTATGAAGTAGCGAAATTTTGTAATGCGCCGCTGGTAACAGGGAATTTGAAACATTATCCGCAAGACGATTTAGTGAAGTCTGTTGCCGAATATTACAGTGAACTTGTCTGTTGATTGATATAAATCGAATAAAATTCAGTTGAGGTAAAACATGGACTCCAATACAGTCGAACAAATTTCAGTATCTTACTTGAAATTAGCAGTAGCTAAATGCGAACATTTGAATCCGATTATAGATTGAAATGATAAAACTTTATCTTGGGATGGATATGTCGAGTTGTACAGTTATGGTGGGAATAAGAAGGCAAATTTTATAGGCAAATGTCCGATTCAAGTAAAGGGCAAAACTTTTGCAAAAAAAGATTTTAAAAGTAAGACTATCTCATATTCGGTGGATGCGTATGATTTAAAAAATTATCTTACAGATGGCGGAGTTATTTATTTTGTCGTTGGAATAAGCGGAACAAATTCAGAAAAATATCAGATATATTTCAATTCACTTTTACCGTTTGACATTCACAGGATTCTTCAAAAAAAAGATGGGCAAAAAACTTACAGCATACATTTGGAAAAATTTCCGAAGGAATGTAATCAAATTGAAGAAATTTTTCAAGATTTTTTATTTCATAGAGTTCACCATATCGGAAAAACTTTTTTTGGAAATGTTCATTTGATACATTCGGATAGCGGAGCAACTTATACTATTTGGAGTAAATCATTGTCGGAAATTTTGGATGGAACGCCGAAATATATTTATAAAAATTTACCACATAATTTGTTTATCCCTGTTGAAAAAATAATTCCTGAAAAAATAAATATTGCTAATGCTCCCGTCGATGTGGCGATAGACGGTAAAGTATATTTTCATGGTGCGGAAGTATCTCTCATGAAAAAAAATATTTTGGGTGGCATTGTCCTCAATAAAGGTTTGTCGATAAAGGTAAATAAAAAAGGTGATAATGCGACCATTAAAACCACAAAAAAATGTACAATATCGCAATACATTAAGAATGTGGAATTTTTAATTGCGTTATCAGAAGGACACACGTTAAGCGTGGGGAATTTTGCTGTTGGCACAAATCCACAGATGAAAGATGATGTTTCGCTTTTGGAAAGAGAATTAAAAATTTACAAAAAATATCGAACGATTGTTTGAGCGATTGAACGTGAAGAGAAATTTAAAAGTCATGGAAATTTCTGACTCAATGTTTCAGAAAATAGATTTTTTGTTCCGAGCTGTAATAGAAGAGCAAACATTTGAACCTAAAAATGCTGAACCTGCTTTTGGAAGTTTTGATATGGGTTCTTTAAAATTGTTTATGTTAAGAGCTAAAAACGAAAATGGCAGAATTTTATATAAGAATCCATTCGAGGACAATAATTCAAAATGTGAAATGAGTTTAGGTGAAGATTGTGAAAGATTTCCGTCAAGTTTGTTTGTGATGCTCAGGGAAAAAGATTTTTTGAAATATGATAATTTGAACTATGCGATTATTGCTGAATCTGTAAACTCTGTAGAATATTCCGATTTATATGGCGATGCCGTGACTACTTTTCTTCTAAATTTGCTGTCTGCATACGATAAAAGAAAAGATGCTGAAATGTTGAATTGTGCGATTAAGGTTGCCGGTCGGTTAGATAAAAATGCTGATAATGTAGTCAGTTTTATAAATAAAATGCAATCTATTTGCAGAAAGAGAAATTTAACCGAATCGGAATTAGAAAGTCTCATTGAAATTCAGAATAAAAAGTCTGATGAATCGGAAATTGCGATATGTTGTTCCATTCTTCTTGGAGAGAAATCTCGATATGAGTATGAATTGAAAAAATTATCCCAAAGAGACGGCAAGAATTTTTGAAATATCCGATAAGTAACTTGATGAAATAAAAATTTTTTAGTGGTTACAATTCACGAATAATTTTCTTTTGAATGAGTTCGTCCTTGTCGAGTTCACTCATAAGTTCCCAAGTTTTGTCCATTTCGAGAGAATTATCAGTGGAACGAGCGACAAGTTGAACGGCTTGAGGTTCGCGTAAAATAGCGTCGGCGATAAGCGATGCGGCAGAATTTTTTGTCATACTTGCGGAAGAGTTGATTTTGTAACAGGTTGGTCGCTTTTCAAGTGAAAGCATGGTTTTGAGTGCGTCCATTTGCTTTTTGGCGTGAGTGAGACGTTGAGAAAGATTTTTGAGTTTCGATTCGACTTCTTCAAATTTGCGAACAAATTTATAATTTTTTCTGAGAATCCCAGCGGCGATGAGTTCAATTTTTTTCTGTGAATCAGGTTGTTGACAAAAATTTTCCAGTTCAATTTGCCGATTTTTGAGAGAAATTTTTAAATTGGCAAGGCGATTTTTTTCAAGTTCAATCAAAGTTTTTTGTTTGGCAAGGAAATATTTTTCTTGAATAAATAAATTTCGTTCCTCGACAGACCAATCTCTGTTGAGGAATATTTTTTCGCGATTTTTAAAAGCGATAAGATTTTGAGAAAATTTTTGTTCGTCTTTTTGAAATTGTCGAACATCGGAGCGCAATTTTTTAAAACCGCCGCGAGTAAAAATATTTTCAGCCATTTCGATTGCGCGTTGCGGAGAAAAAATTTTATTTTGAAGGTCGGATTTAATGTCGAGATTTTTTTCGTATTCCTTTTTCAAGCCGAAAAATTGACGGCGGATAATATCGTAAACTTCGCGAGTTTTGAAAATATTTTTATGTTCGTTCTCAACAGTTTGGGCAAAAATTGCATTTTGAAGTTCATCAACTGAGCGGTCAAGATTGTTGCTTGCAAGTTTAAGCATTTTTCTTGCGCGGACATTGGCTTGCAAAATTTGGTGAGTGACAAGCAAAATATTATTTTTGCAGTCAGGCGAATCGAGTTTATTTTCAATTTCTTCGACAGATTTTTTCATGAGAATTGCGGCAGACATCAACGCAAAAATTTTTTTCTTTACGCCGGAAACAACATCATTATAGGCTTTGAGAGCGTCTTTTTGTAAATCGTCGGGCTTGCGTAAAGTTTTCAAAAAATCCTCCAACTGCTTTTTTTGCGCGACAGTTTCAAAATAATTTTGCCATAATTCGCGCTCGGATTCGGTCATATATTCCAATTTTGCCTGTTCTTCCGCGTCGTGATTTGTAATTATCACGCGTTTCCATTTGTTGACTTCAGCGATAGCCGCAAACATTTTCGCCTTCATATTTTTAAGTCTGTCTGAATCAAATTTTTGCGACAAAAATTCTTGCGAATCAATAAATTTTTTTGCTTTAACGGAGGAATTTTGAACAGCGTCTTTTGTATCAAGTTCTTCAGATTCTTTGGTCAGCGAATCAATTTTAAAAATCAAGTCGAAATGTCTTTGACGCAAAGAGCGAAATTCTTTAAAGCGTTCAAGTTGGGGATTTTCCTCTTCTTTGCAGGAAATTACGCCGATATATTTTTCGGGAATACGGTTAAAAAGTCGAGCAAGAAAAGTATCGCCGTTTCGCTCGGCTTCTTCTTTTTGCGCCTTCAAAGTTCTGTGGTCAACGCGAATTGAAAAGCCGTTTTTTTCCAAAATATCATTTTGAATTTGAGCGAAGTCGGCGCGAAGGACAGATAAAAATGATTTATCAGCCCAGTTGCGGTTTTTCGGCGAACCATGTTTCCTGCGTTCCTCAAAAGTCGGTTCAGAGCCGTCTTTTTTCTTGCGGGCGGGATATTTGAAAAAATTTTGCGGTGAGCGTTCTTTAATTTTTTCCACGTCGTCAATCAGTCGTTCCGAAAACATAATGTGGACGTGAGGGTGATGTTGTCCGTTTGACATTGTGCCGATTTTGTCGTGAATCGCGTAGGCAAAATAATGGTCTTTAAGATGTTTTTCAATAAAAGCGTCAATAATTTGTCTGTACTGTTCGACAGTTTTTAACTCATTGGGCAAAGCAAATTCAATTTCCATGTAGCGGCGATTGCCTTTGCTTTCATATTTGTCGGCGGCTTGAAAAAATTTTTTGGGATCATTCTTCGCCCACTTCGGAAGTTTGTGAGAATGAAAAATACAGCCGCCACGTTTTGCAAATGCTTTTTCGCGGTTGATATATTCGACGTGAGATGCGGCAAAAACATAATCCATAGTATTTTCAATGCGTTCCAAAATTTTCTTTGCAGTCTGTTCGGCTAATTTTTTTCGTTCGTCAGAAAAGTTCCATCGCAAATTGTGATAGAAGTTTTTTGCGAGTTGTTCCAGCTTACAAGATTCATCAGTCTGCAAAAGCAAGTCAGTTCCTTCCGATTCTGAATGAACCACAGGGAGTTGGGACAATGAAGGCAAGCGAAGTCCGTTTTTGGCAACAGACTTGACTGTTTGAGAAAGAGTTGATTTAACAACGGACTTGGGATTTGGTCGATTTGTGATAAGAGTTCCGCCGTTGGCGACAAATTTTTTTCTGTCATTTTCGATTATCTCCTTTTGGTGAATAAATTCATTTTGCATAAGTTGGTCGGCAAAAGAAACGGAAAGATTAGCAAAGATTGCAGATTGAATAACAGATTTTTTGAAATCGGAAGAACCGGAAATAATCAGCGGTTTATGATTCATACTTTCATTGGCAAGCATGAGAGCAATAGAAATTGTGGTCAGCGACGCATTTTCTGTAACTTCAAAACCGTCCTCGGAATTTCTTATTGAACCAAACTCGTCAGTCTTGTAGAGGAGAATATTTTGTCCGTCGAGAGTATTTTTAATTTTGGCGGTAGAAATAAAATTGCCGCTGAATTTGTTATTTTCCTGCCGGTCAATATTGGCAAAATTACTTTCACGGCGAATATAATCGACGTGTTGGATGACAGAAATTTTTCAGCAAAAATATTTTTTGCCGTACAGAAATTATTTTTCCTGAATTTTTGCCGTACAAAAAGTCCTTTCAGTAAATTTTATAAATTGCGACAGAACGCCATTTGTAATTTTTCAAACTAAGTTCAACTGATTTTTAAATTTCAGAGATTTATTTTGCGAAAAATTTTTCAAAAAGTTTTATAAAAATTTTTTGTGAATCTTCGACTAAAATTTTTGAAAAAATTCAAAGTAAATAAAATTTCTCGAAAAAGTTGATAAATCGTTGAAAAGCAAATTACAGAATTTGAAAAAGAAATGCGATATTTGGCGAGATTGATTTTTGCTTAAAAATGTTAATTTTTGACGGCGAACAAAAGTAAACTTGAAAAGAAAAATGCAGAATTGGTTGAAGTCCGCGAATTTCGCAAAAAATTGGACGACAAGGAAAAAGAAATTTGCGCTGTAATCGAGGGATTGCAAAATCGAAAAGTTGAAGTAATTTTCGAGCAGGTGAAAAAGGAAATCAAAAACAAAAATTTGGATATTTCGTCAGTTTCGATATTGTCGATAGTGGACGCATTGAAAAACAATCAACAAATTTTGCAGACTGAAGATATTTCGGGCGAAGTTTCGGAAGTTGAAATGGAAGAAAGTTTGGAGGAAGAAAAACCGACAGAAATTTTTTCAAGTTCAAATTCGGCGGTCAATGAAATTTTAAAATCGAGTGAAGAAAAATGACGCAGGAAGAAATTTTTGAAAATCGTCGCGAGGTCGGAAGAAAAATTTGCCAGCAGATTCGCGAAAATAATTATCAGATGTCAAACGCGAAATTTTTTGTCGAAAGACCATATTGCGACGGAGCAAAAAATTATAAATTCAGCGCGGCGAATTATTTGCGGTTGATGTTGTCGAATAAAAAAGTTATTCGCAGTTGCGATCCGCGTTGGATTTTGAAAGACGAAATAAAAAATAACGGTTGGACTTTGAAAGAAAATGCAAAGTCTGAATTGCTGGAAGTTTGGGAGAAAAGTTCTGACGGCAAGCAAGAATGTTTTTTGACAGAATTTTATAATGCGGCTGACATTGAAGAAAAAGAAAATTTTTTGGAAAAAAATCAGTCATTGGAAAAAATCGTTGAGTTTTTGAAAGTTCGCGGATTGCTTGCTGAATTTGAGGAAATAATTTCATTTCAAAATTGCATTGATGAGATAAAAAAATACGCCGCAGAAAATGGCGCGGACGAATTGACAAAAATTTTGACAGTTCAAATGTTTGTAGTTGAAAGCAGCTTGAAAATAAAAATTGAAAATTTTTTATCGACTTACTTGGAAGAAATTTTAACCGAAATTGAAAAAAATCCCGACAAACTTTTTTATGCGGCAAGTCAGGCGCAGTCGATTTTGAAAAAACTTCGCTACGAAAAAATAAAACCGCTTGCGATAAAATCGGAAGTCGGTGAAGTTTTCGGAGATTTGAAAATAATTTATCACGGCAGTGAAGGCGAATTGAAAAATAAATTCGGCTCGGCTTATTTATCGGAAACAATTTTGACAGTCGGATTGGCGTATGAATTTTTATTTATGCTGAAGTCGGCGGAAAAACAAAAAGTTTGGCTTGAATTTTTTTACAAGGATTATGCTCACGGCAAATTTTTAATTTCGGAAAAAGATTTTGAAATGCTTGCCGAAGAATCTGTGACGGAATTTTTGAAAAGTCACTTGAATGAAAATCGGCAGGAAATTTTAAAAAATCCGCAGGAATTAAAAAAATATATTTCGCCGAATGTAATGATTCGCACTGAAGAATTGATAAATCAGGCAAATGTTGAATCGGAAATTTTTCAGCTGGCAATGGAAGAATTTGAGCGTGAAGAAATGCGATATCTGGAAAGTCATGCCGAATTACTTCAAACGACAAAATAAAAGCCGGAGTAATTTTTATCACTTCGGCTTTTTTTATTGGACAATTTCAAAATTTTTATCGCAGTCAGTACAAGCGACATACATTTTTCCGGCTTTGTCATAAATCACGAGATTTTTTACATTTGATTTGCCGTCGGGAATTGTGATGTTCAATTTGTGATTCAAGTTGTCAATTTCATAAATCAAGTCGTGGAACATCGGAGCGGAAAGAATCATCTGACAAGGAAGATTTAATTTTTTAGCGACAATGTGCATTTCAGGAAAAATCAAATTGCCAAGTTGAAAATATTTCATTCGATAAAGGTTGCCGGTAGTCTGACCGCCGAAACCGCCAAAAGATATATTGGAATTTATTTTCACGCCGCCGATTTTTTCAAGAAAAGTTTCATCGACACTCCAAACAGGAAAATCCGCTCCAGTATCGAGAAGTGCGCGTATCTTAAAAAAATTTTCAAGATAAACGAAAGGCTTATTAAAATTTTCGAGTAAATTCAAAGAAAATTGTTTCATTGTGTAATGCCCTCTGCTTTGTTTTCCGACGGTAAAAAGGTAAAACCTGAATTAAAATTGCTCAAGAGTTCATTGGGCGTGGTATATTCGGCTTCGACATCACCGACAGTAATTTGTCTGTCAAAAATTTTGTCAATGGAATCGTCAACATATTTAACGACAGCCGAAAGAATTTTTCCACCGTTCCAATCAATGGCAGAAAGTCCGACCCACTTGTGAGGATATTTTTTAACAATGTCAGCCCAAGACAAACGCTCATTGAAGTCAAATTTTTCCATTTTGCTCACCTCATTAAAAATTCTGTTTCAATATTATAACATTTTTTAGAACGAATTAGGACAAGACAAAAAAATTTCTCAAGTTTTTTCTTTCAACCACTTGTAAACGGTTGGGCGAGAAACTTTGTAATGTTTTGCAATTTTTGTGACAGTCATGGTACGTTCGTAATAAGCCTGTTTGTAGTAGTCGAAATCTTTCGGACGTTTTTTAGCGTTGCGACCTTTATATTTTCCAGCGGCTTTGGCAAGTTGAATACCTTCGCGCTGACGTTGCAAAATAAGTTCGCGTTCAAATTCAGCAATCGCGCCAAAAATCGTGAGCATAAATTTTCCCTGACAACCGGTATAAAATTCTTGCTGCTTTTGTTCGTAACATCTTTGACATATTCAACGAGCTTTTGTTTAGCTTCTGATTCTTTCGTCCAATAATTAAACTTACCAGATTTTGAGACCTTTATTGCTGCAATCTCATCACGGGTTGCCGCTTGAGTTTGCGTAGTAAATGCCACACCAAAAGTCATCATTCCAGCCATTACAGCTGCTAAAATTTTTTTTTATCAAAATTCCTCCCTAAAATTTATTCTTCGTCATATTTCTTTTCAGCATGATTTACTCCTGCCGCAGATGCATAATCCAACTCTTCAAAATCCAATTCGCGTTTTTTGCCTCTATTTTCTAACAAAGCCTGAAAGAGGCTTTCTTTTATTTTGCTAAATTTTGAAAAATCTACTTCTTTTAGTTTTCTTTCTATATTCATCACTTAAGCATCCTTAATTTGTCTTATCATTTTAACATACGATTGCAACTAACAAATATTACAGAAGTTAACATTTTTTTAGTGATAAGATTAAATGATTAGCCGGTATATCTTGAAATTCTTCATAAACATAGGAAGTTTTAGTAAAAATTTTTTTAATGAGAAGTATTCCCTTTCCACCGGGTTCAGTTTTTTCTAATGGAAGTTTGGATTCAGATCTCGGATCATTAAATTCCAGCGGATTAAATTCAACTCCAAAATCTACAAGTTCAATGATAAAATACTCATCGTCAGTTGTTGCTCTTATGAAAATATCGCCGCTGTTTTTGTAAGCGTAATTAATAATATTGACTATAGCCTCTTCCATTCCAAGGCGCAACTTACTTTTTAATTTTTTACTCAATCCGGCTATTTGTGCCGCCGCTTGTATATCCTCTGACATTTCTTGATAATATTCGAGACTTGCAGGATATTTTTTCCATTCATTTAAGTTCATTCTACTTCCTCTAATGATTCAACAATATTGAGCAGAACATCCATTCCGGAATCTTCCAAGACTTCTTTAACGTCACCTGAAGCTCCACACAAAATAAATTCTTTGTCATTATCTTCTGCTTCCTGTGACAAAATCAACAAAACTCTCAGTCCGGCACTTGAAATATATTCCATTCTTGACATATCCAACACAACTTTATCATTGTTTTCAACTATGATTTTGCCTTTATCTTCTGCTTCTTGTGCCGTCGTCATATCAAGGCTGCCGATTATGCTCCAAATGAACAAATTTTCTTTTTGTTGCTCTTCATACTCAATTAAATTACTTGCCATTTTCATCACTCCTAAATCTTAATGCCAACATCGTAATATCATCGGATTGTTCAGCATCACCTGTATGATTTTTAATGTCTTTTCTAACTGTTTCCAAAAGTGTTTCAAGAGAAATATTGTTATCGGTATCATCAAGGAAATTTTGTAATCGACTACTTGTATACTGCTTTCGCTGACTATTCATTGCCTCAGTTACACCGTCCGTGTAGAGAAAAATCATATCACCGCTTTCAAATTGAATACTTTGCTGATTAAATGATAACTTCTTCTTTATACCCAATATACAACTTTTTTTGAGTTTCAGATATTCAAATTTGTTTTCGGCTTTCTTGTAAATCAGTGGCGGATTATGTCCGCCATTGACAAAGATAAATTCGCCGGTCTTTAAATCTAACATTCCCACAAATACCGTTACAAACATTTTTTCTTTATTGTTTTCGCAAAGTTGTTGATTGGCACATGTCATTACGGCTGAAAGGTCATCTGGATTTACCATTGTCATTGCAAAATTTTTTAATATCGTTTTGGAATTTGCCATAAACAACGCTGCCGGTACGCCTTTTCCACTCACATCTGCAATCGTTATTACTAAATGATTCTCGTCAAGCAAATAAAAATCGTAAAAATCGCCGCCGACTTCCTTCGCCGCATTCATCGTTGCATATATCTCAAAATCATTGCGATTAAAATTAAAATCGTGCGGCAGCATTGAAATTTGAATATTTTTTGCTACTTCCAATTCAGTAGCCATTTTTTCTTTTTCAGCAGTAATTTTTGTTAAATTTTCTATGTAAGTCTTTAATTCGCCCGTCATTGCATTAAAACACGCTGCAAGATGTTCAATTTCGTCGCCGGTTTTTATATCAATTTTTTTATTGAAGTCACCTCTGGCAATTTCTCTAACACTGTTGCTGAGTTCGTAAATCGGCTTCACAAAGTTATCAGACAGTTTTCGATTGACATAAATTACTATCGCCAAAATAACAACCATGAATACTGCAACCAAAATTATTTTATTCATCAACGCATTTTCAAGTTCATCAATATTTTTTGTCGTTACAGCCTCTATAATTTCTTTATTTCTTACAACTGGCTCAATAACTTCTTCTTTAGAAATTGCTGCACCAAATGACCAGCCCGTTGCTTTAATTGGCGCATAAACGATATAATATTCCTTTCCATTCAACGTGATTTCTCTTAAATCATTTTTACCCGCCGTCATTTCAACAGCTATTTTGGCCAAATCCTCATTCTGTGAATCTTGAAGTTTATCCTTCAGACTGACCAAAAGTTCTGCCGGTATATCATCACCGGAATTTAAAATTACATATCCGCGATTATCAACCACAAAACAGAAACCTGTATCATAAAGTTCAATTTCATCAAGCAAGTGTTCAATCTTGTCAAGAAAAATTTGCCCGGCGGTAACACCCATAATTTCACCGTTCTCATTATAATATGGAATTGCACAGAATCCGCCCAAAGCATTAGATAGTACAAATTGCCTGACATCTGAAAAAATCAATTTTTCTTCTTTTATTGCTTTTTGATACCATTCACTCTCTGTTGTTTCATAAGTTAAAGGTGGCTGCTCAAAATCATCAATATTAACATCTCTGTCATCATCAGCTGAAATAGTGTAACCATCACGCGAAATTATTCCTATCGAAACTATCATTGAATTATTTTCTACTATGCGTATCAAAAAATCTTTTATTCTCGAACTTATGGCAATTTTATCAGCAAAAGCAGCTCTATCAAAGGTTTCAGAATATTGAATATAAAAATTAGTTTTTCCTGCTTTAGTTTGACTTGGCTCATCAACAGTTTGCGGCAAAAATCTTGAAGGATTTTGATAAATTTCATTCATTTCATCAGCAATTAATTCAACGTCATTTGCAGAATCTCTCATTCTGTGGGTTATTTCTTCGGCTTTACTATTAGCAAGTTTTGTTAATTCAACTTTCATCTCATCTTCAAGAAGTTTTGACGTGTTTAATGATATTTCCTTGCTGATGTCTTCTCCTTCACGTTTAATTTTATGACCGGAATCTATAACTTCATAAAATGCAACTGCACCGGACAATAATAATGTTATAATCGTAACTGACATAATTATCAACATCATTCGCCGCCGAATATTTAATTTCAACTTCATCAAAATTTCCTCAAAACATCCAATTTATGCCAAAACGACCGGTTAAACCTTGCTGACGACCTACCCAGCCAACACCACTTAAATCAAAACTCCAGCGATCATTTGATTCAGGTTTATACACCCAACCAAGTTCTATCATTCCGCTGCCTCCGCGAATTGACGCTGTCTTTGTTTTGAAGCCTTCATAAGTAGCGTAAGATGAACCTTTAAATTCATATTCGTAAGCAGTGCCGATATACAATTTATTTTTTTCATCGGCTTGATATGAATATCGAGTACCTAACCGCAATCTATTGCTGTGTACTTGACTGAGTTTAAATTCTTCGCCGGTTGTAAGATGAATTTGATCCGGTCCGATGTAAGTATAGAAAAATTTACTGTAATAGTTTATCTTATCTTTTACCTTGCAAGGCAATTCACGACCAACGCCGAAATGTGCGCCTATATAATGTGATGAAGTATCAAAATCCTCATGCAGATATTGATTTTTGAACGGATAAGCATTTGTTTCATAATCAACCTTCAACCGTCCTGCACGAATACTGCCTTCATAGTATGAGCCGTCGTTTAATTTATCACGAAAAACTATTCCGCCGCCTATATAATGATTATTGCCCTTGCCGTGAACACCACCATCAGCATATGAATCATATCTGCCAAGTCCATATTCAACTATTGGTGCAACTAATCTGCGTCTTTTTTCGTTATCAAGTTTTCGAGACACACCTAAAATCATACTCGTTCCAACACTTTCAACATATGAGCCGGTTTTTTGCCTCATTGAAGATTGATTTGCAGCAAAGAATGGAGTATAAATTTGTGCTCCTGCACTTTCCGCTTCAGATAAACCACTTCCGGCTAAAAGATCTCCGCCTCTGTTTATGATAGTTGGCACTCGTACTTGAGGAATAAATTCTGTAGGCGTTCTTGGTCTGTCTCCAACAAGTCTCAATATTACATGCGAATCATCAACTTTTTCTACTACCAAATGATATTCCATCATTCGAGTATAACCTTCACTGCTGCTTGTGTCACTATGGATTCCTTTGTAAGAAGTAATTTCATCATCAGATATTTTACCTTTGTTGTTTTGAATAAGTATGACCTTATCATTTAAATCAAGATAAGTATCTGAATCTACTATTGCAATTACCTTACTTCCTGAAATATTTGTATTGGCTTTGCCGGTAACATTTAAAACTAAATCGCCGTTTACAGTATTCTGTGGCAAATAAAAATTTAAGTTGTTAAAATCTGTCATTTCACTGACATTAACACCTTTTACATAAATATTCAACGTGTTATCCGTACCCATTATTGATGAACGACTTCGGTCGTCATCATTGTAAAGCGCAGCTCCATAAATTTTGGCTTTCCTCAAATTGGAATTGGCAAAAATATTTACAACATTATCATGTAGACGAGTTGCGGCATCGTCGGCGGTATCTGTTTTAGTTTCCGCAGCGATTATGTAGTTGGTGACATTTCCACCGTAAAAATTTATTGTGTTGCCACTGACTTCGCCAAGTCCGCTGTGTCCGCCTATAACATTGATGTTTAATGTTTTGCCATTCTTTCCGTAAATATGCGTTCTATTGTAGGAATCATCATATTTTTCGGGATCATCGTAAACAATCCAACCGACTGAGCCGTTTCTAATGTCGATCACATTATCTGTTACGTCCACTACTTCATTTGAGTTTATGCCGTCATAGTAACCACCATAAAAATTTATAAAAGTTGTGCTTTCGTCCATTGAGGAATTGACGACGCGACCTTCTTGCTTACCACCATAAATGACGATATTCGAGCCACCACTGCCTATTATCCTTAAATTGCGATTGTTCCATTCCTCCAAACTCATTATCATAACTTGCGCCGGAAGATTTACAGTTTCTTCATCTTCAGCCTTAGCCGAATGTTGATTTATACTCAAACTGAGCAGTACAGCAAAAGTTAATTTTTTTAAATACTTATTCCCTTTGAGTTTCATCGCTTAATCACATGCCTATGACTACTACCGGACCGACTTTTACCGGTTTGGTGTTGTTTTTAATAGTATTGTTAATTTCAACTTGAGCTCCACCGGCAATATCATCTAAAATCTCAATGTCAAGTTCCTGCTTGCTCATCTTCCTCATGTCGAGCAATACTGCCTTCACATCATCAAATGAAACCGTTACACCTTGTTGTTTGAGGTATTCATAGAAATCTTTCGAGGTCTCAAAAGTTTTATGCTCACTCGATGAGATTCCTTCCAATGCTTTATCAATTTGCGCTTTTGCTTCTTTATTCATAAAATTTAGGCTCACTCTCCGTCTTTTGCAGAGAATGAGCCTTCACTCCTTTCAATTCAGAAGTTGATGTTAATGTTTCCGCCTTTGGAGTTTACATTTTGTATGGTCTTAACTGTTGCACCACTGCCAAAATTTTCCACTTGCTCTGTAATTTGTTTGCATATAAGTTCTTGATACTTGTGTTTCCACTTATTAGCCCCATATTTATTGTTTCTGCATTGTGTTATATATTCATTGAGTGATGGTAATTGCCCTTTTACAACGAACTTAATCATTTGGGTTCATAAGTGTTATAAGTTCATCATATTGGGCTTGAGTGAGCTTTCTCTTTCCTAAGTAATAGTCAAGCCTCTCGGTTGTTTGCTCCACAAATTCTGTAGTTAAGTCACCACTTGCTGTCTTATCAAGAATTAACT
The DNA here is from genome assembly GCA_937910665.1 of uncultured Selenomonadales bacterium. GTDB lineage: Bacteria > Bacillota > Negativicutes > Selenomonadales > Selenomonadaceae > Quinella. The sequence goes on along the minus strand of CALEPR010000200.1, from coordinate 487 downwards.
TCTTATATCTTTCATAATAATTCATACTATGCCTCCCTATCTTCTAATTGACTTAACCTATAATCAAGGTCAAGTGCTATTTCATTAAGTTCTGCATTGTCATCTATAACTGTATCTAACTCAAAAGCTATATCAAGCATTGTTTCATTATCGTCACGTAATTGACTTCTAAGCGCTATATTCTCATTTTCAAGGTTTGTGATATTTTCTGCCTCACTACCTTTATATTCTCTTTCATTGCCCTGTGGGTCATAAAATTTGCCATTTCCGTATGTGTCCCCTGCTCCACAAGCCCAATATGTGCATTCTACTGCTATGGCACTATTTCCATAAGCATTACGAGCAAGCACATTAGCCATCTCATAATTACTGCACACGATTATATTTTTAACTTCTTCATTGTATATCTCGGCATATACCTGATGATGAAACATATTTTCCTCCTATAGATTTATTGTATGATTCGCCCAGTAAGTATCATCATACT
>CALEPR010000199.1 GCA_937910665.1 uncultured Selenomonadales bacterium | reverse complement strand
AAAAATCACCGACTACATTATACTACTTTTGTCAATGTTTCCGAATTTGTCTATTATCAGATAATTGCAGATTTTGTAGATGAAAAAGTTCGGAAGAATATGACAGAAGAAGAAGACGCAATGTTTCTGCAATGGCTTGATAATTATGAAATTTTGATTTTCAAGACGGCAAAAGAATTTATCGAAAAGTTTGAGGCGGAGTGATAAGAATGCAAAATTTGGCGAGTAAATTGGTTGAGGTCATGAAAAGTTGCAAATATGTTATGAAAAATGGGCTGAATACATTTCATAAATACAAATATGCAACGTCAGCAGATGTGCTTGAAAAAGTAAACTCGGCATTGACAAAGCAAGGAATAGCGACAGTAGTTGTGCCAGACATAGTGAAAGATGAGGTAGTGACAACAAGCAAAGGCAACGCCGAGCATTTGGTCACGGTAAAAATTGAGATAACGCTGATAGACAAAGACAGCGGAGAGACTGCAACATTCAGAGGATTCGGCTCAGGACAAGATGCATCGGACAAAGCGATAATGAAAGCTCAAACAGCGGCGTTGAAATATGCTTATATGTTGTCATTGGCGATAGCGACAGGAGACGATCCCGAAGCAGATTCAAGAACTGATGAGAATATGAGTACAGAAAAGCCTGAAGTACCTCCGCAAGGAAAACAAAATCCTCAACCAAAAGTAAATCCAGTACAAGGTAAGATTCCAAAAGGCGGTTATCGTTGTTATGACTGCGGGGCAAAAATTTCAGAAAAGGTAGCGGAATTTTCAAGTCAAAGATTTGGAAAATGCTATTGCATGGAATGTCAGAAAAATAAATCTTCAACTTAGGTTTAAATTTTATGATTTATAACAGGTCGTAAATCTGTTGGAATAAGTCGGTTTTGAGATTGGAGTTGTTAAGAATGAGCAGAAAGAAAGAAAAAAAATTTAGGAACATTTGAGGTGAAGTTCGGCAAACTTCATATCTCTGATCCTTGTTATGAATATGACGAGAACGACAAAATTTGTGTGCTGACTTTAAAAGAAGTCTTGAACGGCAAATATATTGCAAAAATTTCAATAGAGGCAAAATACAATGATGTTGAAAGTTTGACAAATTATCACGAAAAATATTCCGAAGTTGAACCGAATTTTTTGATGGGAACGATAGGAGTAGACAGCGGACAGGCAGGAATTTTTGATTTGAAATATTATGCAGAAAATCAAGGTGGAGAATTTGGTGATTTGAACAGTTTTTATGGCTTGGCTTGTAGTTTGACACTTTCAGAAGAGCAAGGCGGAATTATGGAAAATGCAGGAGTAGTTTCAAGTTCAGGTTGTGGGGATGGAGAGTATGAAGTTTATGTAGGAGAAAATGAAATCGGTGAAATGGTTTCAGTGAGGATAATTTTTATTGAGCATGACGAAGAATATTAACGATAAGATTTTGTACAAAAAATTGACGGTTCTGAATGATAAAATAAGTTTACAAAATTTTTGGAGTTGAGATTATGAAGGAAATAAAAATAGTCGGCAGTTACGGCGAGGCGAAAATATTTGCAGTGGACGATGAAAAAATAGCGGTCGATGAATACGCAAAAGCACAGATAAAATTGCTGTGTGACAATGAAGTCGCGAAAAATTCAAAAATCCGAGTGATGCCTGACGTACACCCGGCAAAAGTTTCAACAGTCGGCTTGACAATGACAGTAGGCGAAAAAATTTTGCCAAGTTTGGTCGGGATTGATATAGGCTGTGGAGTAAGTGCGGCGAAGTTGCAGAAATTTCGCCCAGAATTTCAAAAAATCGATAAAATAATCCGCGAAAATATTTCATCGGAACGCGGAGTAAGGGAAAAAATTTCTGCGTCGGCGACTGAATTTAATTTTGAAAAGATTTTTGCGAAATTCAACAAGGCGAGAGCAATAAAAAGTCTTGGAACTTTGGGGTTTGGAAATCATTATATCGAAATTGATGTTGATGATGACAAAAATTATTATCTGTGTGTCCACAGCGGAAGTCGGCATTTAGGAAAGGAAGTTGCAGAATTTTATTTGACAGAAGGACAAAAACTTTTAAAAAGTCGCGGCGAAAATGTGCCTTATGAGCTGACATATTTGGAAGGCGATTTAATGGAAAAATATTTGTCGGACTTGAAAATAGTTCAAGAATTTGCATATTTGAACAGAAAAATAATATTGGAAGAAATTTGCAAAGGAATGAAGTGGAAGATTGAGGAAATTTTTAACTGCACACACAATTACATTGACAACGAAAAAATTTTGCGAAAAGGAGCAATATCAGCGTCGGAAGGCGAATTTGTGATAATTCCTGTAAATATGCGTGACGGAGTAATTTTTGGACGCGGCAAAGGAAATTTGGAGTGGAATTTTTCAGCACCGCACGGAGCAGGGAGAATTTTAAAGCGAACTGAAGTAAAAAATAACCATACGCTGTCAGAATTTAAGTCGGCGATGAAAGGCATTTATTCAACAAGCATAAACAAAGACACGCTGGACGAATCGCCATTTGCGTACAGAAAAATAGCAGATATTTTGCCTGTAATTGGTGAAACAGTCGAGGTCGAAAAAATTTTGAAACCAGTTTACAATTTTAAGGCAGGAAGTTTGGAGAAATAATTTTTTAATCAAGACCAGCTATGAAAAGTCAAGCTTAAATTTGAGCAGGTACATAAGGTTTATT
>CALEPR010000198.1 GCA_937910665.1 uncultured Selenomonadales bacterium | reverse complement strand
TCGATAAATTTGATTTTTAATTTTTTTCACTTACACAAATCTATTGACACAACCTTAAATTTCAGATTCCGGCATCGATCCTCAAAAAGCGGCGGCTTTTTCACGTCTTGAAGATTGGCGTAAACAAAACGCAAATTTTTTAATTTCTATAGACCCCAAAAAAGAAATCGCAGCTGCATTGGAGGAAAAATATGGTTCTTTTAATTGATACCAATGTTTTGTTGGACTATCTTTTGATTCGTCAACCACAGTTTAATGATTCTGCGCGTGTAATCTCGGCTTGCCAAAAAGGTATTATCACAGGCTATATTGCTTTTCATAGCTTGTCCATTCTTTGGTACACTTTGCGGAAGAAATCTGACTCTGAACGCAGACAATTTTTATTACAACTCACTTCTTTTCTCAGAATTGCCAGCGCATCACACGAAAAAGTTGTTGACGCTATTCAACAGGTAACTTTTCCTGACTTTGAAGATTGCCTACAAGAAAAATGCGCTATGGAAATTAACGCCGATTTTATCGTGACTAATAACACGAAAGATTTCACTTCATCGAAAATCCATGCCGTTACTCCTACTGAAATGCTGGAGCTTTTTTTCAAATTGAAAACTGAACTTCATCAATTTCCTCAATTACCTTAACAGTAAAAACTAGGCTGTACCTGTGCTATGACATCAAAAAGCCGCTCCGAATTTGGGGCGGTTTGCTTTTTTTTATTCTTTACTGTAAACTATTCAAAATAATCTTAAATTTTATAGGTGATTTCTATGATTCGTTACTACGTCCGCGTTTCCACTCTTGACCAACGCATTGACAGGCAACTTTTAGCTTACGACAAAGCCGACAGAACTTACATTGACAGAATGAGTGGCGTTTCTCGCGATCGTCCCGAACTCAACAGACTTCTTTCAGACCTGCGCGAAGGTGATATTGTTGTTGTTAAATCTGTTGACAGACTTTCTCGTTCCGCCAAAGATTTTCTCGACATTTCCGAACATATTAAATTGGCTAAAGCTAATTTAAAAATTCTCGACCTCAACATTGATACTTCTTCTCCTGTCGGTGAATGTGTCCTCACTATCCTTGCCGCTATTTCTCAAATGGAACGCAACACCATTAAACAACGTACCTCTGAAGGCATCGCCATTGCTAAATCTCTCGGCAAATATACCGGCAGGAAAATCGGCGCGATTGCCTTAACTTCTCAATCTTCTCTTGACAGGTTCAAAAGGCTTTACAAAGCTGGGCTTTCCAAGTCCGAACTCGCTCGCGAGTTCAATGTTTCTCGTCCCACCATTTACCACTGGATTAAAGTTTTAAAACAGCGTCACATTTTAAAATAAATTTGTGTTATAATTGCTTCGAGGTGATGTTTATGGCTCAAAAAGATATGACTGAAAAGCGGCTTGAAAATTTTGCTGATGTCTTTGCCGATATTGTCAATGTCTTGCTCTTCGACGGCAAGCGTTTAATCAAACCACAAGACC
>CALEPR010000197.1 GCA_937910665.1 uncultured Selenomonadales bacterium | reverse complement strand
CTGGTAGGCGATACATTCCACCAGTTCCTTGTCAATATGGGATGTATCGCCTACCAGACCCAGAATAGTCTGGTTTACTCCGACAGACATGTGTACATCAAGACCCTGCTTTTTTATCCAGTCAATAAGCTGGTCACGTTTGTCTTCCGGTGTGTTATGTTTCAGTACAACGATCATTGCTCTTCCTCCGTGTGTTTAAATAATGACAAAAAGAACGGCACAGGCTGTCTGCCTGTGCCGCATAAATGCTCCAACATTTTTCGCATATCACAAACAGCCTTCATTAAAGATGGTCCGGCGATAATAATATGCGTAATAATAAGTTTTGCTGGTCATAATGTTTTTCCCTAAATTCATTTTCTGTGCCAATCAATTTAGCACTATACACGGATAAAGTCAAGGGAATGTCCATTGAATCTATGGCATAAAGTGACAAAATAATAACGGCAGCCATGTGCAAAATGGCAAAAATGAAAAAATATAGGAAAGTTTCACAAAAAATATTGACAAACCAAAAATTTTAATCGGACGCGACACCAGAATTTCAGGACAACTTTTGGAAGCATCTTTAATCTCAGGAATTTGTTCGGCAGGCGGCAAGGCAATTTCTGCAGGAATAATTCCAACTCCTGCAGTCGCTTACTTGGTGAAAAAAATTGATGCAGTGGCAGGAATTGTCATAAGCGCATCGCACAATCCTTTTTACGACAACGGCATTAAATTTTTCGGCGGCGACGGCTACAAACTTCCTGACGCAGTGGAGGACGAAATTGAAAAAATTGTTCGCGAAATTGAAACTGATGACAAATTTGCTCGACCGACAGGAGCGAAGATCGGCGAGGTTGAATATCGTCACGACTTGATTGAGGATTATATAAATTTTGTCGCGGGGACAACTTCGGAAAATTTTTCAGGCTTAAAAATTGTTTTGGACTGCGCGAACGGAGCGGCTTACGAAGCGATGCCGAAAGTTTTGCAGAAACTCGGCGCGGAAGTTGTTTTACTTTCTGCCAAGCCGAATGGAATTAACATTAACGACGACTGCGGCTCGACTCACATTGAAAATTTGCGGCTGGAAGTTTTGCGACAAAAAGCTGACATTGGAATCGCTCACGACGGCGACGCAGACAGATGTCTTTGCATTGATGAACGCGGAGAACTTATCGACGGCGATCACATTTTAATTATGTGCGCTAAGTTGATGATGGACGAAAATAATTTGCCGAACAATACAGTCGTCACGACGGTCATGGCAAATATTGGTTTTCGGCAGGCGTTGGAAAGTTTCGGCGGACGTTATGAAGTGACTGCAGTCGGTGACAGATATGTTTTAGAAAATATGTTGAAGAACGGTTACAAAATCGGCGGCGAACAATCAGGACACATAATTTTTACAGACTACTCGACGACCGGCGACGGCTTGATAACTGCCTTGCAAGTTTTGACCGCGATGAAAAAATCTAAAAAATCTGCTCACGAACTCAACAAGATGATGACGACTTTCCCGCAAGTTTTAATCAATGTCAAAGTTCACAACAAAGATCAAGCGCAGAAATCTGAAACTGTTCTCCGCGCAATTTCGGAAGGCGAAGAGGAACTCGGCGCGACAGGCAGAATTTTGGTCCGTGCGTCGGGAACTGAACCTTTAGTCAGAGTTATGGCAGAAGGACCAAACAAAGCTCAGCTCGAAAGAATTTGCAGCAAAATTGCGGCGGAGATTGAAAAGATAGGTTAAAAAATTTTTGCGTCGGGCTTGAAAAAAATTTTTAAACTTGATAAACTTACAAAAAATTTTTTGAAGATATAAATTTGAAATTCACAAATCGAAAAGTTGAGAGGGAGCAAAATCCCTTTCAATTTTTCTTGCATTTATTTTTTTGGAGGGAAAAATTTTGTTAGACAATGAAGAAACTTATTTTGAAGAAATAACTGCGGATGACATTGAAGCTGCGAATAAAAAAATTTTTGCCGGACTAAATCCTCAACAAATCGAGGCGGTGAATTGTCTTGAAGGTCCGCTCTTGATTATGGCAGGCGCAGGTTCAGGCAAGACAAAAGTTTTGACTTGCAGGATGGCAAATTTACTCGCGCACGGAGTTCCTGCTTGGAATATTTTGGCGATAACTTTTACAAACAAAGCGGCAAACGAAATGCAAAGTCGCGCAGAAAAAATGATCGGCGAATCTGCAAAAAATGTTTTTATCAGTACATTTCACTCTTTCTGCGCGAGAATTTTGCGCCGCGAGATCGAAGTCACAGGAAAATATAAGCGCAATTTTGTCATCTATGACTCAAGCGACAGTCAAACCATCGTCAAGGAATGTATCAAGCAACTTAATCTTGAAAACGACAGGTTTTTGAGCGGCGCGACGAATAAAATTTCTGCCGCAAAAAATCAGTTGATGGACGCGAAAAGTTACCGCGAATTTGTTTTCCAAAAAGATGAAGTGTCCGACTATGATAAATTTATCGTGATGATTTATGAACTGTATGAAAAAAAGTTGTTGGAAAATAATGCGCTGGACTTCGACGACTTAATTTTTGTCATGGTAAAAATTTTGCGCGACTTCCAAGACGTTCGCGAAAAGTATCAGGAAAAATTTCAATACATTTTGGTTGATGAGTATCAGGATACAAATATGGCGCAGTATATGTTGACAAAATATCTTGCGGCGAAATATAAAAATATTTGCGTGGTCGGCGACGCTGATCAATCAATTTATGGTTGGCGCGGAGCGGACATGGGAAATATTTTGCATTTTGAGGACGATTATCCCAACGCAAAAGTTATCAAGCTGGAACAAAATTACCGCTCGACAAAACAAATTCTCGGTGCGGCTAATACAGTCATCAGAAAAAATATCAATCGCAAAGAAAAAAATCTTTGGACTGAAAATCCCGACGGCGACAAAGTTCGTTTCATTCACTGTATGTCAGATAAAACTGAGGCGGCTTTTGTCGCTCGAGAAATTAAAAAACTTGTCACGCAGGAAAATGTTCGTTACAGCGAAATTGCAATTCTCTATCGCACAAATGCCCAGTCGCGTATCTTGGAAGAAAAATTTATGCAGACAGAAATTCCTTACTTGATGATTGGCGGACTGAAATTTTACGAACGCAAAGAAATTAAAGATGTCCTCGCCTATCTGCGTTTGATTTATAATCCTCGTGACAATGTAAGTCTGCAAAGAATTATAAATGTTCCGCGTCGCGGACTCGGCCCGATAAATATGCAGAGGATTGTAAATTATTCAAATGAAGTCGATAAATCAATTTTTGAAATTATTGTCAACGACGAGGACTTGTCAAATATTCCGAACTTGTCTCCGAAGGTTAAACAGTCGCTGCATGATTTCGCGGCGATGATTATGAGTTTTAATGAAGCGCAAAAAAATTTGTCGCTGAAAAATTTAATAAATTCTGTCTTGGAGGAGTCGCGCTATCTTCAATCTTTGCAGGAGATGGAGGACGGCGATAAAGTTGAAAATCAGTCGCGCATTGAAAATTTAAGTTCCTTTGTCAACAGCGCGGAAGATTTTTCCGAGATAAATTCTGCGGCAACTCTGGAAGATTTTCTGAATCACATCGCTTTAATTTCTGATATTGATTCGCTGAAGGAAGATGACAATTCCTCCCGCGTGTCGATGATGACAATTCACTCCGCGAAAGGTTTGGAGTTCCCCGTTGTCTTTGTCACAGGAATGGAGGAAGGATTACTTCCGCACTCAAATTCTTCTATGGAGTTGGACAAGCTGGAGGAAGAACGTCGCGCCTGTTACGTTGCAATGACTCGGGCGAAAGAAAAATTATATTTGACCGCCGCCTGCGAAAGAAAAACTTTCGGAAAAAGTTATTCGGCATCGCTTTCGCGTTTTGTTAAAGAAATTTTGGAAGGCTGCGATTGTATGTTGCATTTTTCTGAGCGTCGGACAACTCGCTCGAGCGGAGGAGGTTCGCACTCTTACATTGGAACAGATCCGCAAAATTATCCGCACAGAAAAGTTTATTCCGCGCCGACTGCAAATCGTTCTGCCTCAGTAAAAATTATTTCCAACAAGCCGAAAGAAAAAATTGATTGGCAGACAGGAGATCAAGCAAAACACAAAAAGTGGGGACTCGGAACTGTAATGGAAGTTGACGGAGATTCTTTGAAAATTGTTTTTGCAAATCCTGAAATTGGCGAAAAAATTTTGCGCTCCTCAATCGCGCCAATCGAAAAAGTTTAGCCTAAAATTTTTACTTTGGTTGCTCAGAAAGTTTCTTTGAAAAAATATTCCTTCGACGAACATAAATATAAAATTTTTTTGGAATTTTAGAACTGTATCGCCGGTGGAATATTATTAAGTGGATGAAAAAAAATTTCCGACAAATTTTTCTGTCGGAGTAAAATTTTTTTTATGACTTACTTTTCCTTAAAAACAGATTTCGGATGACCGCAGAGCGGACAAGTCCAATCGTCAGGCTCGGAATTTATGTCGCCGACATATTCGTAGCCACAGACAGGACAAACATAAATTTTCTTTCCGGAATCTTCATCTGTCTTTGGTTTATATTTTTCCAGAATTTTTTTCAAGACTTCGCCGTGATGTCCTTCCTGTTTTGCAAAAATTTCCATTTCATCTGCCGCCGCCGCGAAACCTGCCTCACGAACTTTTTCAGCCATCGCTTTTACTTGAGTTTCTCCTGCGTACTCGGCTTTCATAACCGTTTCCGCAAGTTTCCAAAAATCTTTAGGAAATCTGCCATTCAAAGTTGCATAAAATCCTGCGTGAACTGCTTCCTGATTCGCCGACGCAATAAAAGTTTCTGCAACGTCGTCCATTCCCTGCTCCTTCGCAAGTCTTGCAAGTGCGTAATACATCATCGTGCCGTTTGCCTCTGCGTTCATCGCAGTTTTTACCATTTCTTCCAACTCGGTGCCTTTTGTGAGTCCGTGCAAACTTTCCATTTTTTTTGCCGCCTTTCTTGCCGAAACTTTTTCATAATCAAACATATAACCAACGCCGAAATGAATCACCCAGTCAGGTTTTGCAGAAATTGGAATCCAAAAACCATACGCCTTGCCAAACGCTGCGTCGTAGGTGATATAAACCGGCTTATTTTCATCGACTGCGCGATTAAGCAGACAACCTTTGTGATTTTCTGCGCCGCCAATCGAAGAACATTTTATTCCGGCTTTCAGTCCAAATTTTTCTGCCGCCTTGTTGAGCGCAACAATTTCCCGACTTTTTTGGGTAATCATTACGGCTTCAGGAAAATCGTCCCACATCAAATGAAATGCTTGAATAATTTCTTGCTCGCTCATTTTAAAACTCTCCTAAAAAAATTTTTCAAAAGAAATTTTACGCCTTGTTAAATTTTTCTTTCGACTGTTTGCAGCGCGGACATTTCCAATCGGCAGGCAAATCTTCAAAAGCAATTCCATTATTTTCTGCAGGATCATAAACATAGCCGCAAATACTGCAGACATATTTTCCGGTCGCCGCCTTTGCAGAAATTTTTTTCGGCGGAATCGGTTCAGGCATTTTATCCAAGTCAATAATTTTTTTGCTCTCAAGATTTTCATAACCGAGCGGCGTATGCGTCGAACAGTAAACGGTAGGATTATTTCTGATAAACTCGCGAACTTTATTCAGCGTGTCGCGTGCGGCATTTTTATCTTCAAAAACTACTGACAATTTATTTTTGTAAAGTGCTTCGTCGGTGTAAGTCACATCGCCGTGAATCATATAAAAAATTCCGCCGTCCTCGACAATTACAATAGAATTTCCGGTAGTGTGACCCGGCGCGAAAATGTAATAAATTCCATCGGCGATTTTTTGACTTTTTTCAAAATTTTTGTATGCGCCGTCAGTAAAATCTACCGGCACAACATTTTCAAAATTTAATTCTGCAGCTTTACTTTCTTCGCGCGACGCATAAATTTTTGCGTTCGGAAAATTTGCAAGTTTGCCTGTGTGGTCGACGTGCTTGTGAGTTATAAGAATTTTTGAAACTTGTTCGGGTCGGTAACCCAAATCTTTCAGTGCGTCAACATAATCTTTGATACGCGTCCCCATGTAAATTTGCGTTTTGTCGTCAACAACTTGCTCGGGAAATTCTGCAGGCAAACCTGTATCGACCAAAATAATTTCCTTGCCGGTGTCGATAACATAATTTTGCAGGCAGGAACGATATTTTACAGTCGCGTCGAAATTTTCAACGCCTTCTTCGCCGCCAAACGCAAACGGCTGAGTCATAAAACCGTTCTCAAAAAATTTTACAGCTTGAATTTTCATTCCGCTATCTCCTTTCGCCTCGACAAAAATTTCTCCGCCCATCATCAAGCCAAGAGTGCCGGCTCCGACGACTTTCAAAAATTCGCGACGTTTCATTTTTGTCACTCTCCCAAAAAAAAATAATCACTGAACCATGCTCAGCAATTATTCTAACATACGCAAAAATTTTTTCAATTTACTTTTGCCAATCACTATAAATGGTTATTGATTAAGAAGGCCCGAATGTCTAATTTTGCATCGGGTTAAAAGTTTGTTTCAGATGTATCTGTCTGACCTTGCAACTGGAGAAAAGGCTGTCATCGTGAGGGTTAACGGCCACGGAAGTTTCAGGAAGAGGCTCATCGAGATGGGTTTCATCCAAGGAAAGAAAGTGACCGTAGTGCTCAATGCTCCTCTAAAGGATCCCATTGAATATGAGATACTTGGATATAAAATATCCTTGAGGAGGGAAGAGGCTCGCAGGATTGAGGTAATCAGCCACGAGGAAGCCAGGCAGGCGGATGCGGGAGAGGATCTCGGTCCGTTGGCGGAAGGATTTGAGGATGAGGAACAGAGACTTGACGCCATGATGGAAAGGCTGGCGGCCGAGAGGAATCATGTGATAAGGGTGGCCCTGGTGGGGAATCCCAATTGCGGGAAGACCTCCTTGTTCAACGCGGCTTCCGGCGCCCACGAGCATGTGGGTAACTACAGCGGAGTCACGGTGGATGCCAAGGAAGGCAGGCTGGAGTATAAAGGCTACAGGATCACCCTTGTCGACCTCCCCGGAACCTATTCCCTTTCAGCATATTCCCCCGAGGAACTCTATGTCCGCAAGAACCTTATCGACGCCCTTCCGGATGTCGTGGTGAATGTCGTGGACGCCTCCAACCTCGAGCGCAATCTTTACCTTACCACCCAGATTATCGACATGAACCTCAGGGTCGTGATGGCCCTGAACATGTATGACGAACTGCGCGCGAGCGGGGATTCCCTGGACATGAAGCAGCTCAGCTGGCTTCTCGGAATACCTGTCTGCCCGACCGTGAGCCGGACCGGGGAGGGGGTGAATGAGTTGTTCGACACCATTATCAAGATTTATGAGGGCGGGGACCAGCGCCTGGCCCGCCATATCCACATCAATCACGGAGCCGAGCTTGAGAAGAGCATAGACCGTATCAAGGTCCTTCTCCAGAAGAACCAGGAGCTGAGGGACAGGTATTCGACCAGGTATCTCGCAATAAAATACCTTGAGAACGACAAGGATATCGAGGGGTTGGTGGACCGTCTTCCGAATAAGGAGGAGATTGTTTCTGCCCGTGCCGAAGAGGAGGCCAGGATCGAGTCCCTGCTTCACGAAAATACCGAGAACTCCATCGTGGACGCGAAGTACGCCTTCATCCAGGGCGCTCTGGCTGAGACATATAAACAGCATCAGGAGTATAGGGCCCGCCGCACCGTTACCGACAGGATAGATGCCGTGGTGACAAACAAATGGCTGGCGTTCCCGATTTTCATACTCCTGCTGTATGTTATCTTCTATGCCACGTTCACGTTGGGGAATTACCCCATGGACTGGATAGACTGGCTGGTCGGGAAATTCGGTGAGGGCGTGGGCGCCCTGATGAATGAAGGCTGGCTCAAGGACCTGGTGGTTGACGGTGTCATCGCAGGTGTTGGAAGCGTGCTTGTCTTCCTGCCCAACATATTGATTCTCTATTTCTTCATCTCACTGATGGAGGATTCCGGATATATGGCGAGGGCCGCGTTCATCGTGGACAAGCTGATGCACCGCATAGGTCTTCATGGAAAGAGTTTCATCCCTATGGTGATGGGATTCGGCTGCAACGTGCCTGCCATCATGGCCACCAGGACCATCGAAAGCCGGAAGAGCCGTCTGATCACTATCGCCATCCTGCCTTTCATGTCCTGTGCCGGCCGTCTGCCGATCTTCGTGCTTCTTGCGGGAGCATTCTTCCCCCGTCACGCCCCCCTGGCCCTGCTCGGGATATATCTTCTCGGCATCGTGCTGGCAATCATCTCGGCCCTGGTCTTCGCGAAGTTCGTAAAGGACGACGACCTTCCGTTCGTGATGGAACTGCCTCCCTACAGGGTGCCTACTTCAAAGGCTATAGGACGTCATACATGGGAAAAGGGCCGCCAGTACCTCCAGAAGATGGCTACGACGATCCTTATCGGCTCGGTAATCATCTGGTGCCTCGGGTATTTCCCGCGTTCTGACAAGGGAGCTGAGTATCAGCAGGAACATTCGTATATAGGCCAGGTCGGAAAGGCCGTCGCTCCGGCTCTTGACCCTCTCGGATTCGACTGGAAGATGGATATCGGCCTGCTCACCGGCGTCGTGGCCAAAGAACTGGTAGTAAGCACGCTGGGCGTCATGTATGCGCCTGAGGCCGAGGCGTCCCAGAATGAGGCATTGCAGGTGGAGGCTTCCGTTGAGGAAGCCGCCTCCGACAGCGGCGACACGGATACGGCTCTCCAGGCTGCTCTGGTGAAGACTGTGTCCCTCCCGGCCGCCGTCGCCTTCATGGTCTTCGTCCTGCTGTATTTCCCGTGCATCGCCACCTTCGTGGCCATAAAGAACGAGACAGGGAAATGGGGCTGGGCCATAGCCATCTGCGCCTACACCATGGTCGTCGCCTGGGTATTCGCGTTCATCGCCT
>CALEPR010000196.1 GCA_937910665.1 uncultured Selenomonadales bacterium | reverse complement strand
TGTGAATTGCTGATCTCGACTGCGTGACGTTGCCCGGCAATAGCGAGCGCAGCGATCAAACCGACGGCAATCGCAAGCAACAAAATTTTATTGTAAATAAATTTTTTCATCAATTCTCACACTCAGTTACAAAATTTTTTTCGATTATATCACGCCAACAAATTTTATACCACAGATTTTTACAACAAAAAAGCAGGTCACCCTGCCGAAAATAATTTTCCAAAAAATTTTCCAAAAAATTTTTTCAACTTTTTCCTGTCAGTTTGTTTGCAGAATTTTTGAACTCGGCAATAATTTTTTCTTCGTCCAAAGTTTTCAATTCTCGATTCTCCATCAAAATTTTTCCGTCCACGATAACCGTATCGACTGAGGAAGAATTTGCGGAATAAACCAAAAGCGAAACAGAATTATATGACGGCTGCCACTCAACTCCGCTCATGTCAAACAAAACAATATCTGCTTTGTAACCTTCCTCAATTTTGCCGACGTTCTGAAGTCCGACAGCTTTCGCTCCGTACTCCGTCCCCATCTTCAACGCTTCAGTCGCAGGAATGACAAGCGGATCCAATTTATCAACTTTGTGAAGAAGTGCGGCAAGTCGAATTTCTTCCAACATATCGAGATTATTGTTGCTTGAAGTTCCGTCCGTGCCGAGAGCGACGCAAATATTTTCTTGCAAAAGTTTCGGAACGGGAGCAATTCCGCTGGCAAGTTTCATATTGCTGCCGGGATTGTGAGCGACGCGAATTTTTTTCGACTTAATAATTTCAATTTCTTCTTCCGAAAGCCAAACACAATGCGCCGCCAAAGTTCCAAGTTCAAAAAGTCCTGTATCCGCGACGACTTCAAATGGACGCTTGCCATAATTTTTTACGCAATCTTTAATTTCGTCCTGAGTTTCATTCATGTGAATGTGAATTTCCGCGCCAAGTTTTTCCGCCGCGCTGTAAATTTTTTTCAAAAAGTCCGGCGGACAAGTATAAATTGCGTGAGGTCCGAACATAACTGTAACTCTGCCGTCAGCTTTTCCATGCCAATTTTTATAAAGTTCGACATTGGTTGCAAGTTTTTCGTCGCCGTCAGAAATTCCAATAATTCCTCTGCACAAAATTCCGCGCAGTCCGGAAGTTTCGACAACCTTCGCGACTTCCTCCATATTCGGACCATACATATCGGCGAAGGCAGTTGTTCCGCTTTTAATCATTTCGACCGCCGCAAGTTCCGCACCGACTTTTATATCAGATTTTTTCATTTTCGCTTCAATAGGCCAAATATCTTTGTTCAGCCAATCCATTAACGCCTTGTCGTCAGAATAACTTCGAAGCAAAGTCATTGACGCATGAGTGTGTGCGTTGACAAAGCCGGGAACAGCAAATTTATTTTTGCCGTCGATTACTTTTGAAAAATTTTTTGAATCGACTTCGCCGGTAGAAATTTTTGAAATTTTGTCGCCGTCGATAAAAATATTTCCTGTGTCAACTTCGCCGCTCGGTTTAAAGTAGCGAACATTTTTAATTACAAAATTCTTTTCAGCAAACATTTCATTTCCTCCAATCGCATAACTTGGCAACATCGTAAACGCCGCCGCTCCCGCCGACAACTTTAAAAAAGTTCGGCGACTGATTTTATTTTCCAAAAACATTTCAAATCCGCTCCAAAAAAAATTTTTCGGCACAAAAAAATATCTCAACAAAATTTTTTCAGCAATTCGGCAAAATCAAAAATTTTTCCTGCAAAATAATTTTTACTTTCGGCTTGAAAAAATTTTCCTGCAAAATTATTTTTCACTTTCGGCTTGAAAAAATTTTTTTAACTCTTGCAATAAATTTGTTTTGACTTTACAATTTCCAAAACTGTGAATACATCTTCTGAAAAATATTTTTTTTGATAGGAGCGATAAATTTTGAAATATGTCAGCACGCGATCTAAAATTGAGCCGATAAATTCTGCCGAAGCAATTTTGCAGGGACTTTCGGAAGACGGTGGACTTTTTGTCCCGGAGTCCATTCCGAAAATTTCTCTCGCCGAAATTGAAAAACTTGTCGATTTAAATTATCCGCAACGAGCGACGGCAATTTTAAAAAATTTTTTGACCGACTACTCGGACGATGAACTTGCGGAGTGTGCGGAGCTTGCCTATGACTGGTTCGACGTTGTCAGCAAAGTTCCGCTGTCAATTTTGGTTCAAGACACAAACAATCCAAAATTTCCTGTAGGAGTTTTGGAACTTTGGCACGGCCCGACAAGCGCATTTAAAGATATGGCTTTGCAAATGTTGCCGCGACTTATGAGGAAGGCGATGAAGAAAACCGGCGAACAGCGCGAAATTTTAATTTTAACGGCGACTTCAGGCGACACAGGGAAGGCGGCGTTGGCAGGATTTGCCGACGTTCCTCAAACAAAAATTATGGTTTTCTATCCCGACGGCGGAGTCAGCAAAATTCAGCGTCTGCAAATGGTCACCCAGACAGGAAAAAATGTAAATGTTGTTGCCGTTCGCGGAAATTTTGACGACACTCAAACAGGCGTGAAAAAAATTTTCAGCGACGAAAAAATTCGCGCAGAATTGGAGAAGTCAAATGTAAAATTAAGTTCGGCAAATTCTATCAACTGGGGCAGACTTGTTCCGCAAATTGTTTATTACTTTTCAGGCTACGCAGAATTTATCAAGGCGAAACAAATTAAAAATGGAGATCAAGTTAATATTGCCGTGCCGACAGGAAACTTCGGAAATATTTTGGCCGCCTATTACGCAAAAAAAATGGGCTTGCCCGTGAAAAAAATTCTCTGCGCATCGAACATCAATCATGTTCTGACAGATTTTTTCAAGTCGGGAACTTACAACAGAAAATTGCCTTTCCACAAAACTATTTCGCCGTCGATGGATATTTTAATTTCAAGCAACCTCGAAAGACTTCTCTATCACGAAACTGACGGAGATTTTAAACGCGTGAAAAATTTTATGCAGGAACTTAACGACAAAGGCAAATATAAAATCGACAACTCGCTCAAAAAAAAGTTGGACAAAATTTTTTATGCCGACTTCGCGACTGAAGAAGATACAAAAAAAATGATTAAGGAAACTTTCGACAACTTCAAATATCTGGTGGACACTCACACCGCCGTTGCACTTTCGATTGTCGCCAAATATCGCCGCGAAACGAAAGATCTGTTGCCGATTCTTGTCGCCTCGACCGCCTCGCCTTATAAATTTACAGGAGCAGTTTTGGACGCACTCGGCGAAAATATCGAAGGCTTGGATGACTTTGCTCAACTCGACAGACTCAATTTAAAAACCGGCAGACCTATTCCCAAAAATCTTGCGTCGCTCGACAGCGCGAAAATTCTTCACGATACTGTTTGCGACAAAGATGAAATGTCTGACTTGGTTTTGAAATTTGCCGCAGAATAATTTTTATGGAGGTATGTTTTATGACAAAAGAAAATATTGTTGCAAAAGTTAAGGAAATGATCGCCGCTCCGAGTTGCTGCGGCGCTCTGAAAGCGGCGGGGAAGGCTTGGCTTTATGAAGTCGGCAAAGACGGCGAAGCGCAAGCGGCAAAAAATTTAATTGAGGAGATTGAGGAAGATCTCACGCCGATTGATAAACTTGTTCCTTTCGCTCACTCCGAAACCGCCGTGAAAATTTTTGGCGAAGAAGGCGCGAAAAATTTTGCCGCTCACGCCGACGAACTCAAAGCAAGCGGAGCAAAATATTGCGACTGCGGAGCTTGTAAGCCCAGTCTTGAAATTTTGCAAAATAAGGAAGTAATTCTCGGCTGAATTTGAAATAAGAAAAAAAATTTGTGGAACTTCGACAGAAAAATTTTTTGTCCAAGCTCCACATTTTTATTTCAATTTAAAATTTTTACTTTGCGTCCTTCGATTTTCAATTTGCCTTCCACGAAAAGTTTTATTGCTTGCGGATAAATTTTGTGTTCCTGTTCCAAAACTCGCGCCGACAAAGTTTCCTCTGTGTCGTCGTCCAAAACTTCGACAGCCGACTGCAAAATTATCGGTCCGGAGTCTGTTCCTTCGTCCACAAAATGAACCGTGCAACCTGAAACTTTTACGCCGTAAGCCAAAACATCGCGGTGAGCGTGTGCGCCGGGAAAACTTGGCAGGAGCGAAGGATGAATATTCATCAATCTGCCGGAAAATTTTTTTACAAATTCAGGACTTAAAATTCTCATGAACCCTGCCAAAATTACCAAATCAATTTCAGAAAGATTTTTTAAAATTTCTTTCTCGAAATCTTCGCGACTTGAAAAATTTTTTCTGTCCACGCAAATATTTTTTATTCCTGCCTTCGCCGCTCTGTCCAACGCTTGGACATTCGGCTTGTCAGTTATCACAACTTCAATTTCTGCTTGAAGTTCTCCGCGCTGAATCGAATCAATTATCGACTGCAAATCACTCCCGCGCCCCGAACATAAAATTGCCAACTTCATAAAAATCTCCCTTCGGTCGATTTTTAATTAGGAATGAGGAGTTAGGAATGAGGAATGAAAAAAAATTCCTAACTCCTCATTCCTAACTCCTAATTATCTTTACGCCGCCGCTCTCGACAACGCGACCAATTTTGTAAAATTCTTCGTAGTTCTCATTGAGGTGAGTTGCGAAGTCGTCAAAACTTTCTTCGTCCACAATCAAAATCATTCCTATTCCGCAGTTGAAAGTTCTGAACATTTCATGCCAGTCAACATTTCCCCACTCTTGCAGAAGTTTAAAAATTTTTGGAACTTGCCAACTGTTCGCGTCGATTTCCGCGCCGAAATTTTTCGGAAGTGCGCGGGGAATATTTTCATAAAAGCCGCCGCCGGTTATGTGAACCATTCCATGAAGTTTGTTGCCAAAATTTTTGATAAGCGGCAGACAAATTTTAGGATACAATCTTGTCGGCGTTAAAATTTCTTCGCCGATATTTTTTTCAAGTCCGTCAACTTTGTCTGTAACTTTAAATTTTTTGTGCTCGAAAATAATTTTTCTGACCAAACTGAAGCCGTTTGAATGAAGTCCGCTCGACGGCAGCCCAATTAAAATATCTCCAACTTTAACGCGACTTGAAGTTATTAAATTTTTTTTCTCGACAACGCCGACTGCAAAACCTGCAACATCATATTCGCCGGTCTGATAAAATCCTGCCATTTCAGCAGTCTCTCCGCCGATTAAAGCGCAACCCGATTCACTGCAAGCCGCCGCAACTCCTCCGACAATTTCCGCAACTTGCTCGGGATTTAATTTTCCAACCGCCAAGTAGTCCAGAAAAAATAAAGGCTCGGCTCCTTGAACCAAAATATCATTCACGCACATTGCAACAGCGTCTTGACCTATTGTGTCATGTTTATTCATCATGAAGGCGATTTTTAATTTTGTGCCAACTCCGTCAGTGCCTGAAACCAAAACAGGTTCAGCATATTTTTTCAGCGCGAAAAGTCCGCCGAAACCTCCCAAGTCGCCAAGAACTTCAGCGCGGTAAGTTTTTTTCACAGCGTCTTTAATAAGCTGAACAGATTTATTTCCTGCGTCGATGTCCACGCCGGAATTTTTGTAAGTCATTTGCTCCATAAAATTTCCCTTCCGAAAAGTTTCATGCCTCGTTATAAGCACGCTCAATCAAAGGCTTTGCTTTCTCTAAATCTTCAGCACTTTTTATCAAAAGTCTCAAATCCCCTGTTCCGAAATGTCCCTTGTTTTTTACACTTTCTGAAAATCCGTCTTCAAGAGTAACAGTATCTGGATCTATCTTAAGGTAAGCGGCAACACGTTTTTTGTTAATTTCAAGACAAACTACATTTTGAACTTTTTTGTAAGCAATCCAATACTGCAATCTTACAAGTGAAATATCATCGCCTAACGATTCAATATACTCACAAGTTTCATTGTACAAATCGCGTAATTTTTCTGGAGCTTCGGCAAGGTTTTTTTCGTGTGGTAAATCAGACATATTGTCCGTAGTCGGCGACGGTTGATTATATCTTTTAGCATTAACTAATTTAGGGGCATTTAAATGCTCGAACAAGATAATTCCTTCGCCATACTTTCTATAGCGAACCAGTCTTATATTTTTGCCGATCTGATTGACAGCATGCAAATCATATAAAGTAAAGTCGTACGCTACACAGAATACAGAAGGTGCAGACCAATCAATTTTTTCAGCAACCTTTTCATCAAATCTTTCTAATACCAAAATTTTAAAGTCAGCTTTGTGACCCATAAGCCAATCTAAATAAAACAGACCTTGATTTATCACATTTTCATTAACACCACGTTTATATTCAAAAATCACCGGACAATAATTTTCATCAATCCCAATGCTGTCCATGCGACCTTCCGGTATGACGTATTCTGATTTTAAGAATTTGACGTTAAAAAATTTTTCCATGTTCTCTTCAATCAATGTCTGGATATCTTTTTTCAAGCCTAACTTCACTTGGCAACAATGGTTTTACATCAGGTTTGAGAGAAAACAAATTCAAAACTGCCATTAAAATTTCTCCTTAAGTTCAAAAATATTTTTATTGGCACTCCTCACTAAAAAAATTCAGCTGTCACCATAAAATTTTTTCAGCATTTCAATTTTTCCTCACGCAGTAATTCTTGTCAAAATTTCGTGATAGGCTTCCTCTACGCCGCCCATGTCTCTGCGGAAACGATCCTTGTCAAGTTTTTCATTAGTCGTCGCATCCCAAAATCTGCAGTTGTCGGGAGAAATTTCATCAGCCAAAACAATTCTGTCATGTTCGTCGCGACCAAATTCAAGTTTGAAATCGATTAACTTAACATTTTTGGACTTGAGGAGATTTATTAAAAGTTGATTGACGCAGAAAGAAATATGCTCAATGTCATCAAGTTCATGAACGCGAGCCAAATCCAACGCCATAATGTGATAGCGATTCAACATCGGATCGCCGAGTTCATCATTTTTGTAACAATATTCCAAAACAGGAGTATTCAGCGGAGTTCCTTCGGGGAGTCCGAGACGCTTTGCCAAACTTCCTGCCGCAACATTTCTGACAATAACTTCCAGCGCAATCATTCGCAAAGATTTAACAGCCATTTCGCGCTCGCTCACAGTTTCGAGGTAGTGACTTTCAATTCCATTCGACTTCAGCAGCTTGAAGAAAAATTCACTCATCTTGTTGTTGATAATTCCTTTGTCTTTGATAGTGCCTTTTTTTTCGCCGTTACCCGCCGTCGCATCATCTTTAAAGTAGACAATCAACTTATCGGGTTCGTCAGTTTCATAAACAATTTTTGCCTTGCCTTCGTAGAGAACTTTTGTCTTGTTCATAAAAAAATTCCTCCTTCAAAAACTTCAATTCATTTCCAAAAAAGATTTTTGAATTTTTTCAGATTTACTTTCGACTTCCTCAACCATTTTTTTTCGGTAGGCAGAAAGTTTTTTTGAAAGACTTTCATCACCGACTGCCAAAATTTCTACAGCAAAGAGCGCAGCATTTTTCGCGCCGCCGACTGCCATCGTTGCGACAGGGATTCCGCCGGGCATTTGAACTGTACTTAAAAGTGCGTCCAATCCTTGAAAAGGTTCCGAACTCAAAGGCACACCGACAACAGGTCTTGTCGTGAAAGATGCAACGACTCCCGCCAAGTGTGCTGCCATTCCCGCCGCCGCGATAAAAACTTTTGCGTCGGAATTTTTTACAAAGTCATGAACTTTTTGCGGAGTACGATGCGCCGACGCAACAGTTACATCAACTTCCACATCAAAACTTTTTAGAGTTTCGACAGCTTTTTGCATAACTTTCCAGTCGCTGTCACTTCCCATGATAATTGCAACGTCCAATTTACTGCCTCCCAAAAATTTTTTCAATAATAACAATTACAAAAAAAACTGTCAATAAATTCTGCCCGTCGCAGTTTGGAAGATTTCTTGTTATAATGATTTCAAAAATTTAGGAAGGAAAAATTTTTTATGGCGGCAGGGATAATCGCGGAGTACAATCCTTTTCACGCAGGACACAGTTATCAAATTTCCGAAGCGCGAAAACTTTTTCCGAGAGAGGAAATTGTCGCGGTGATGAGCGGAAGTTTTTCGCAGCGCGGCGAGCCGACAATTTTGGATAAATGGACGCGAGCCACTTTAGCTGTGGAAAATGGAATTGATTTAGTTTTGGAATTGCCATTTGTTTCGGCGGTGAGGAGTGCACAAGATTTCGCGAGCGGCGGAGTAAAAATTTTATCGGAACTTGGGATAATTGACAAATTAGTTTTCGGCGCGGAAACTTCGGACTTGAAAAAAATTCAGGCGGCGGCGAAATGTTTCGGCGAAAAAAATTTTCCCAACAGAATTAAATTTGAAATGTCGTCGGGAATTTCTTATGCGGCGGCAGTGACAAAAAGTTTGTCGGCAGAAACAAATTTGCCGGAAAACTTTTTCAAGCAACCGAATACAATTTTGGCTGTGGAATATTTGCGCGCACTGCCTGAAAATATTTTTCCTGTTTTGATTCCGAGAGTCGGCGCAGGTTACAAAGAAAAAAATTTGCAGGAAAATTTTTCAAGTGCATCGGCAATTCGCGCAGAAGTTTTCAAAAAAAATCCTGCGTGGGAAAAAATTTTGCAGGTCACCAACAAAAAAATTTTCGATGCACTTCAGGCAGAAAAAAAATTTGGACTTGTGCGCGGGGAAAATTTATTTCTGCCCTTGCTGACAAAAATTTTTACAACATCTCCCGACGAAATAAAAAATTTTTTCGGTATGCGCGAAGGTTTAGAAAATTTAATTTTGAAGTCCGCGAAGAACGCAAAAAATTTTTCCGACTTGGTGAATAAAATTACAAATCGACGCTATCAAACCAGCCGCGTGAAAAGATTGTTGTTATACTTTTTGCTCGGCGTGACGGAAATTGAATCGGCTGACTTTATTCGCGTTTTGGCTTTCAATGATCGCGGACAAAAGTTGTTGAAAAAAATTTCTCAAGTTTCAAATCTGCCAATCGTCACAAAAGTTACAAAGCATTTGACTGAAAAAGATTTCCTGCAAAAAAATTTTTCCGCGCCCTACAAAAAAAATCTTGCATTGGACATTTCGGCGACGAACTTGAGAAATATTTTGTTCGACACGCCGAAAAGTTTCGGGCAAGATTTTCTAACTTCTCCTAAAAAAATTTTTTCATTAAATTCGGCTGATGACTGCTGATTATTTTTTTCCTGTCAACATTTCCAATTCTTCAGCCGTCAAAGTTGTTGAGGCGATTTCTTCAATCTGCTTTTGCAAAATTTTTTCTGCCTCGTCGATCTCAGAAATTTTTTTCTTAACTTCAGGAATTGTTTCAACATTTTTTTCTGGGCGACCTCTGCGCTTTTTCGGAGCGGAAATATTTTCCGAACTACCGACTTCTAATTTCTGCTCAACATTTTTTTTCGGGCGACCTCTGCGCTTTTTCGGAGCGGAAATATTTTCCTCAACTTCAACAGAAAAATCTAAATTGTCCTCAAAAATCCATTTAAAAGCATCCTCCGCAGTCTCGACAGGATGAATATTTAATCCAAGATGTCCGCGCGGAATATCTTTTGAATTTTCTTTCGGAATGATTAAAGTTTTTATTCCTGCCTGTTTCGCGCCGTAAGCCTTTTCAAAAACTCCACCGACAGGTCGAACTTTTCCCTGCAAAGAAATTTCGCCTGTAACTGCCACGTCCTGCCGAATTTTTTTCTTGGTAATCGCGCTGACAAGAGCGGACAAAATTGCCGTGCCTGCGCTCGGTCCGTCAATATTTCCTCCGCCAATAACATTTATATGAACATCAAAGTCATGAATGTCTTTGCCTGTAACTTTTCGCAAAACAGATGTTGCGTTGAAAACAGAATCCTTCGCCATACTTCCGGCGGTTTCATTAAATCGAATCGAACCTTTTCCTTTCTCTGCCGCAGGAAAAACTATCGCCTCAATTTCAATAACTGAACCAAGAAAACCGCTGACACCCAAACCGAAAATGTGACCGACTTCTCCGCGCGAAGATGCTTTTTTCGTGACGAATTGAAAAAGTCTGCTGACCTGCGCGACTTCATAAATATCTTCTTTAGTAATTTTTAACGGCGGCTCAGAAATTTTTTCAAGAGAAACTTTTCTATCTTCCGCGCCTGAAATATTTTCTTTAACTTCGGGAACTTCCTCCGCACTTGAAATATTTTCTTCAACTTCGGGAACTTCCTCCGCATCTGAAATAATTTCTGCTTCTACTTCAAGAACTTGTTCGGACTCGGAAATATTTTCACCGACTGAAATTACTTCCTCAACTTCAACATTTTCATTGCTAACTACTAATTCCTCATTCCTCATTATCGAAAGGCTGTAAGCGTCGGACAAAATATTTATCGCCTTGCGTCCTTCGATTGTATATTCAGAAATTGTTTCGGCAATTCCTTCGTCGAGTTCGACATTCAATTTCTTCGCGGCGTTTTTGACAATTTTTACAATGTGAGTTGGAGTCAGCGGTTCAAAATAAATTTCCGCGCAGCGCGAACGGAGCGCAGGATTGATTGAGCTTGCGTCGCGAGTCGTCGCTCCAATCAAAACAAAATCTGCGGGCGCACCATTTTCAAAAAGCATTTTTATGTAAGGCGGCACACGTTCGTCAGTCGGATCATAATATGCAGATTCAAAAAATGCGCGTTTGTCTTCCAAAACTTTCAGCAATTTATTTTGCAACATCAAATCCATTTCGCCAATTTCATCGATGAACAAAATTCCGCCGTGTGCATCCGTGACAAGTCCCGGTTTTGGTTCGGGAACTCCGCTGTCCGCCAAAGATTTTTGCGCGCCTTGATAAATTGGATCATGAACCGAGCCGAGCAAAGGATTTGTCATATCTCTCGGATCCCAGCGCAAAGTTGTCCCGTCCGTTTCCACAAAAGGTGCGTCCTCTGCAAACGGACTTGATTTTAATCCTCTGACCGCTTCCAAAACAAGTCTGGCAGCTGTAGTTTTTCCAACGCCGGGCGGTCCATACAAAATTAAATGTTGCGGATAGGGCGAAGATAATTTTGCGCGGAGAGATTTTACAGCGCGTTCCTGTCCGACAATTTCTTCAAGATTTTTGGGTCGCAAAAGTTCCATAACGGATTGTGTGAGTTTAACCGTCTCAAGTTTCTCCAATTCCTTGCGCTTTTTCATTTCGTGCGGAGTTTCTGCGTCAGGTTTTTCCTCTTTCAAAATTTGCAACCGAATATCTTTGACGTACTCCTGATGATCGCGCTCAAGTTTTTCAGAAACTTTTCTTTCAATTTTGTCCTCCATTTGTCGCCTAGCAACTATGTCGGCTAATTTTTCTGAAATGCGAATAATTTCCGCATGAAGTTCAGAGCGTTTCGGAGCCGGGCCAAGCGTGGGATTTTCTTCCAAAATTCTTCGCAGAGCCAAAAGTCTTTCGCCCGGGTCAGGCGAGCGCAAATATCTCAACGCATCCATTTTCCCCGCCTGCAAAACTAATCTGTCCGAACCCATCACGTCCACAAAAATTGAGTACAGCGCGGAAATTTCTCTTTCGATTTCAGTTCCGCTTTGCGTTTGAACGACAATATTTTTTTCCTCGTCGAGCGCATCTTTCATTTTCCCAAAAAATTTTTCAAGCACTTTCTCAACCTTCAATTACTTCAATTTTAATTTTACTCGTGGTTTCGGCGTGAAGTTTTATAATCGCTTCATAAGTTCCGACACCTGTAACTTCGCCTTGCACAGAAATTTTTCGCTTGTCGATGTTCAAGTTATGTTCTTTCTTGAGAGCTTTGGCAATGTCGCTGCCGCTTACCGAGCCGAAAAGTTTTCCGTCCTTGCCAAGTTTGACAGGAATTTTTACGCTGACTTTTTCGAGTTGTGCGCCGAGAAGTTTTGCCTCGTCCGCCTCCTGTTTTGCTTTTCGCGCTTTGCTTTCAGCTTTTGTCTTGGCTGTGTTGAGATTTACGGAAGTCGCTTCAACCGCCAATTTTTTCGGCAACAAAAAATTTCTTCCGTAACCGTCCGAAACTTCGACAATATCATTTTTCACGCCAACTTTTTTAACATCTTGAAGTAAAATAACTTTCATTTTAAAAACCTCCAAAAATTTTTTCAAAAAATTTTTTCAAAAATATTTTTTAGTAAATTCTTTCAAACTTTAAATTCACCTGCAAAAATTTTTTACCGATAAATTTTTTCGATATAATTTTCGATATAGAAAAAAATTGTTGGTTGCCAAAAAATTTTTTTGATTTATAATATTCTAGTCGATTTTATAATTTTTTTAAGAGGTGATTTTTTGTATGGGACATCCTGTAACAACCAATCCGTTAATCATAATGACGATAAATATGACGGTGGTTTTTTTTGTTTTAGTTGCACTCAGCGGACTGATTCATTTAATTCACATGGTCGATCCAACCAAAGAACCTGAAGTTGCAGACGGCGGCTCGGGCGACGAATCTGCGGAATCAGCGGCAATTATTGCCAAGCTGAAAGAAAATTCCGCTGCGCCTGCCGAAGAAGTTTCTCAGGTAGAAGAAGGAATTTCTCCCGAAGTTATTGCAGCGATTTCTGCGGCAATTTCTGCTTATGGTTTTTCAGGGCAGGTTAAGGCAGTAAGAATTGCAAATCGTAACTCAGGCTGGCGAAGAAACGCTCTGGACAACGGAATAATTCAGGTTTAAGGAGGCGACGATTTTGGAATTTTTAAATGCGTTTTCCGTTTCACTTCAAGCAGTTTGGAATGACAGCGGCTTTTCGGCTTTCACGGTCGGAAATGGAATTATGATTTTAGTCGGACTCCTGCTTTTGTATATGGCTTTTGTCAAAGAATTTGAGCCTCTCCTGCTCGGTCCGATCGCTTTTGGATGTATCTTGGCAAACTTTCCCAACACCGGCTTTTTTGGCGAAGAAATGAATGTCATGAAGGCGATAAATTATGGTATCACGAATGAAATTTTTCCTCCGTTAATCTTTCTTGGAATTGGCGCGATGACTGATTTTAGTCCTTTGCTTGCACGTCCTTCGACTTTGCTTTTGGGTGCGGCGGCTCAGATTGGCGTTTTTGTTGCGCTCGGCGGCGCGATGCTTGTCGGATTTAATGTTCATGAGGCGGCGGCTATCGGAATCATTGGCGGCGCGGACGGTCCTACGTCAATTTATTTGTCGACAAAACTTGCTCCGCACTTACTCGGCGCGATTGCTGTTGCGGCGTATTCCTATATGTCGCTTGTGCCTTTAATTCAACCGCCTATTATGAAATTGATGACGACTCAGGAAGAACGCGAAATTGTTATGACTGAACTTCGTCCCGTTACAAAATTTGAGCGAGTAGTTTTCCCGATCGTCGCAACAATTTTTATCAGTTTACTTTTGCCGCCAATCACTGCGCTTCTCGGCTGTCTGATGCTTGGAAATCTTTTCCGTGAATCTGGAGTTACTGACAGATTGAGCGACACGGCGCAAAATTCACTTTGCAACATTGTTACAATTTTCTTGGCGACAGGCACAGGAATGACGATGAACGCCCACGACTTTTTGAGAGCCGACACAATTTTAATTATTTGTCTCGGCTTGGTGGCATTTATCGGCGGAACTGCCGGCGGTGTTCTTTTCGGAAAAATTATGTGCAAGGTCACTGGCGGCAAAGTCAATCCATTAATCGGTTCGGCTGGCGTTTCTGCTGTGCCAATGGCTGCACGCGTCAGTCAGTTGGTCGGAATGAAAGCAAAACCCGGCAACTACCTTTTGATGCATGCGATGGGACCTAACGTCGCCGGAGTTATCGGAACGGCTGTTGCGGCAGGTACGATGCTCGCGATGTTGAAATAAGATTTATAGATCGATAGATTGAAAGGTGGAAAGGTGGAAAGTGAAATGCTTTCAATCTTTTCATCTTTTTTATCTTTCCACCTCAATTAAATTCTCACCGATAGAAGGGAGTTTTAAAAATTGATTGCTGTTGAAATTGTTGCACATAATGAGGAAGGAGTTCGTCGTGACTTGGAAGTTTTGAAAAAATTTCCTCAGGTCGATTGCGTGAACATTCCCGACTTGGTTCGCTACGATTATAAATCTTGGGAGGCGGCAAAAGTTACTCAGCCAAGTTTGCCGACAATTCCTCACGTCCGCGCTATGGACATTGACTTGTCGAAACCTCTGCTGATGCGCGACGTATTTTTAAATTACGGAATCAAGGAAGTTTTAATTATTGCGGGCGATCCTCCGCAAGACATGCTCCGCGAAGTTTATCCTACCGAGTCAATCGACGTGATTAGAAAATTTCGCGAGGAACTTCCTGAAGTAAAAGTTTATGCAGGAGTAGATCAATATCGCTCAGGGATTCGCGAGGAACTCTACAAAGTTCAGCGGAAAGCTCAAGCAGGAGCGGCAGGATTTTTCACGCAACCTTTTTTCGATATGCGCTTTTTGGAAATGTATGCCGACTTGATGGAAGGTTACGAAGTTTATTGGGGTGTGTCGCCTGTCTTGAGTGCGAGATCGAAAGGTTACTGGGAGAGGAAAGACAAAGCAGTTTTTCCAAAAGATTTTGAGCCGACGATGGATTGGAATATAAATTTTGCACACCAAGTTATGGATTTTATTTCTGATTCAAGCGGAGGACTTTATTTTATGCCGATAACGATCGATATTGCTGACTTCCTGCCAAAAGTTTTTGACAAATAAATTTTATCCGAAAACTTTTTTTTGGAGAAAAAAATTTTTTCACTCAAAAACTTTTCTTCGCAAAGAAAAAAAGCTCAGACCTTTACAAAAAATTTAATGTAAAAATCTGCGCTTTATTTTTTTATTTCAAAATTTCTTAAACATAATTCATGGACAATTCAATAAATTTGTTTGCAATTTTTGCTTTCTGCAAAACTTCCTCCGTGATTGGCGCACCTGCCTCAACAATTACTGTGCCGTTGTCAGCCGTGATTGTTCTGGTGACTTTCCTGCCGAGCAACATCATTTTGCGACGTTCGTCAACTGCTTTTTCTCCGCCGGAACTTTTTGCCGCAGGAGCAGATTTTTTTGCTGCCGCTTGGTTAGCCATCGCACGTTTCAAAGCTGCCTTCAACGCCTCTGCCTGCGCCGTCATAGCCGAAACTTTCGGTTTAGGTTCAGGCTCGGGTTCCGGAATTGGTTCAGGTTCAGGCACAGGAATTTCTTCAACAACAGGAGCAACTTCTTCTTCGACTGCAGGAACTTCTTCAGCGACAGGAGCAACTTCTTCTTCGACTGCAGGAATTTCTTCAACTACAGGAGCAACTTCCTCGACTGCAGGAATTTCTTCAACTACAGGAGCAACTTCTTCGACTGCAGGAATTTCTTCAGCAACAGGTGCAACTTCTTCGACTGCAGGAATTTCTTCAGCAACAGGAGCAACTTCTTCGACTGCAGGAATTTCTTCAGCAACAGAAGCAACTTCTTCTTCGACTGCAGGAATCTCTTCAGCAACAGGAGCAACTTCTTCGACTGCAGGAATTTCTTCAGGCTCGGGCATCGCGGGCGGCTCAGGAATGACTTCAGCCGCCAAAGCAGAATTGCCTACTATAAATTCAGTTTTTTTTTCCGCAGTCGGATCTATAACCGTGACTTGTTTGCCGAAAATTGAAATTTGATCCGCAGTAACTTCGCTGGTCGTTCCGTCGGGAGCAGTGACTTCGCACTTTTCAATTTTGCCGTCCTCGCCAATATAAAGTTCGGTAATCTTTCCTTGAATTGTTCCATTCTTGGTGATAGCCTTCGTTCCAATGACGCGAATATTTTCATCAAGCAGTGTTTCATAGTCGCCGGCTTCGTCCAGTTTCAAAATATTTTCGCTGTGAGTAACAGTGACAGCGTCATCACCGATAGCGATAACCGATTCGTAAGGAATAAGTTTAACGCCGCGATACCAATCTTCATCCTCGATAGTTATCGCCGCAACCAAACCATTCTTTGCATCGATAAGCAAAGTTTTACTCATTCCGAGTTCGCGACCTTCGGTGATGCTGATAATAGGCAAGCCGAGAATTTCTACACTTTTTTTCATAACTCTACCTCCAGTTAATTTATCAAAAAAATTTTTTCCTTCGCCGCCAATCAATTTTCAAACTTCAACTGCGTCGTCTGAAATTCTGTTTCAATTTCTTGCAGGTATGCGCGAGAAATTTTGCTGAAAGGTGTAGACAACGCTTTGTGTCTGAGAAGAACTGACTGAACAGTTTTCAAGTATATTAGATTTTTTTTAAATTCTGCTTTGGTGTTTGCGTTCCGACGAACTGCCGGAAGTTCAAGCGCATCTTCGTAAGTTTTGATTGCTTTTGTGTAAAATGCTTGCTCCTTGTAAATGTTGCCCAAGTCGATCGCCACGAAAGGCGCATATTCGTCATTCCTATATTTTTCCAGAGCTTTTTTGTAAGCCGCGATTGCCTGCCAAGTGTGTCCCTGCTGTTTTTCAAGATACGCATAGTCCAAAATTTCGTCCAGAGTTTCGCCCTTAACATCTTCTGTCGGCGGAGGAAGATTTTCAACTTTTTCTGCAGGCGCGGAAACTTTTTTGTCTTTGAGCGCAGAAACTTTTTCAGGTTCGGGAATTTTTTTCTCGGGCACAGAAACTTTTTCAGGTTCGGGAATTTTTTTCTCGACTGTGGAAACTTTTTCAGGTTCGGGAATTTTTTTCTCGGGCGCAGAAACTTTTTCAGGTTCGGGAATTTTTTTCTCGACTGCAGAAACTTTTTCAGCTACAGAAAAACTTTCCTCCGTCGCCTTTGAATCGAAAAGCGTTCCTGTGTCTTCGGATTTTTTTTGGTAAGCAAGTTTGACCTGCTCGGAAAATTTTATTTCTTCGGCGACCTCGCGCTTTACCAGAAAATAATTTGTCGCCGTCGCCGCCATTGCCGCAAAAAAAACTATTCCACCAAGTTTTATGAAGTAAAATTTATTTGGAACGTCCGTCCAAGCCAATGCTCCCAAGTTCGCCGCTATCGCCAACAGTGAACACATTACCAGCGTAAAAAAATGTATCCGCAAACCCAGTCGATTACAGACGGCGTGTACCAAAAATGAAACCACAACCATAACGCTCGGCACTATCAAAAAAAAAGTCAATTTCGCCGCCTCACAAATCAGTCACCGACTACCGCCCCCTGTCAAAGTCTGAAACTTCGACGCACAAATATTTTTTCCTGCAAAACTTTTTATTTTAACAATCGAGGTTTCATAATCGACACAACAGCGGCGACGATCACCCCAACGCCAACGACTGCCGCAATGGCCATGCTTTGCATTTGACTTAAAATTTTTTCAAACTTTTCATCAATCTTCGCATTAAGTTCATCATTTCTTTTGCGTGAGGCTTCAATCTCATTTGCTCGCATTTCATTTTGCTGACGCATTTCCTGTTTAAAATCGCGCATTTCACCTTTGAAGTCGCGCATTTCTTCTTTAAAATCTTTCATCTCCTGTGCAAGAATTTCAATTTTTGCATTTGTCTGTGCATTGATAACTTGTTGGTCAACAGTTATTGACATTTTAATCGCCTCCTTTAACCTGTCTGCCTTTCAAAATCCAAGTTTGAACTTGTTCGACTTTGACTTGAACTAAGTCGCCGGGCTTTTCAGTTTCGTGAGGAAACAAAACTAATTTATTTGTGCGCGTACGACTGGTAAAAATATTTTTATCAGTCTTGCTCGCGCCTTCGACTAAAACCTCAACAATTTTGTTTTGATGTTTCAAATTTTTTTCAAGACTAATTTTGTTTTGAACTTTCATGAGTTCGTCAAGTCGGCGGTGTTTTGTTTCGTCGTCGATCTGATTTTCAAAATTTGCCGCAGGTGTGCCTGACCTGATTGAATAAATAAAAGTAAACGCCATATCGAATTGAACTTCCTGCAAAAATTCCAAAGTCTGTTTGAAGTCGTCCTCAGTTTCTCCGGGAAAACCGACAATTAAATCTGTCGTCAAACTTATTTCAGGAATTGCCGCACGAATTTTTTTTACAAGTTCAAGATAATTTTCGACCGTGTAGACGCGATTCATTTTCCGCAAAATTTTATTGCTGCCGTACTGCGCGGGCAGGTGAATATGCTCGCAAATTTTTTTTCCGTTCGCCATCGCGGAAATCAAATCATCCGATAAATCTTTCGGATGACTTGTCATAAATCGAAGTCTTTCAAGTCCGGAAATTTTATCTGCGTCGGTCAAAAGTTCCGCAAAAGTTTTCAGCTTGTGATCCTTGCCGTAAGAATTTACATTTTGTCCAAGCAAAGTAATTTCCTTGAATCCTGAATCGACAGCCTCGCGCATTTCGGAAAAAATTTCTTCCGGCAGACGACTTCTTTCCCGACCTCTGACGTAGGGAACAATGCAGTAAGTACAAAAATTATTGCAGCCATACATGATTGGAACAAAAGCCGAAACGCCGCCGCCGCGAATCGGAAAAATATTTTCATCGGAAATCATTCCGCTGACATTTGAAGTATCGACAAATTGATTTCGCGCAGACTCCAAATTTTTTACGACTTCGACAAGTTCTCCGCGCCGACCTGTTCCCAGAACAAAATCAAGTTGCGGAAATTTTTTTGCCAAGTCCTCGCCGTCCTTCTGCGCCAAGCAACCTGTCACGCCGAGAATCAGCGAAGGTTTTTGCATTTTATATTTTTTCAATTCGCCGATCTTGCCGTAAATTTTATCTTCGGCAGAGGAGCGAACGCAACATGAATTTATCAAAATCAAATCTGCGTCGGAAAAATTTTCCGCAAGTTCATAACCAATTTTTTGAAGTTGTCCCGCCATTCGCTCAGACTCGGCGACATTCATCTGACAGCCGTAAGTTAAAATTTTTAAATTCTTTTTCATAGCAAACACATTGTAACATTGACTTTCAAAAAAATAAAGTCATTGACAGAAAGTAAAAAAAATCTCTACCAAAATTTTTTTCGGTGGAGATTTTTCCAAAAAAATTTACGAAACTAATTTACAAGTTTTAAAAAAATTATTTGAACTCGACAAATTCATCAATTCTTGCATTGCCTTTGGTCATCGGCTCTACAAAACTTCTCCATACATTCAAGACGATGACGCGAGGATTTTTTTCGTCCGCCAGAGCTTTTTCAAGAGCGGCAGCAAATTCTTCTTGCGTGGAAACTGCGACTGCTTTTATTCCAAAACTTTCCGCATATTTCACATAATCCATCTGATAATCAAATTCGCAAGCAATATATCTTTCCTTGTACATAACTTTTTGAAGTTGGCGAATCATTCCTAAACTTGTATTGTTGACTATCAGCGAAATGATCGGAAGTTTCAATCTTGCGATTGTATAAAGTTCGTTTCCTGTCATTTTTATTCCGCCGTCGCCTGAAACAGAAATTACTCGCCGAGAATTTCCAAAAGCGACTTGCGCTCCCATCGCCGCAGGAATTCCAAAACCCATTGTCCCAAGTCCGCCGGAAGTCAACCAAGTTCTCGGCTCCTCGACTCGCAAATGCAACGCTGCCCACATTTGATGTTGACCAACATCGGTAGCGTAGGCGAAATTTTTTCCCGCAGTTTTTTTTGCAATTTGATACATCGCCCAAGGAACTGTCAATCTGTCAACCTGATAGTCGTAGTCAAAAGTTTCTTTCCAACTTTCAATCTGATTCCACCATTCGGTTCTCGGCGCAGAATTTTCATGACGCATCAAAAGTTTCAAAATAATTTTCATATCTCCGGCAAGTCCTAAACTTCCCGCAATATTTTTGTCAATCTCCGCAGGATCTATGTCGATATGAATAAATTTTTTTGAACTGGTGTACTTGCTTAAATTTCCTGTCTGCCTGTCGCCGAATCTTGAACCGACAGCAATAACCAGATCAGCCGCCGCGATTGAATGATTCGCCGCTTTATTTCCGTGCAAACCTGCAAATCCCAAATGTTGAGGATGACTTCTCGGAACTGCTCCAATCCCCATCAAAGTATTCACGACAGGCAAATTATATTTCTCGACAAACTGAATAATTTCTTGCGACGCTCCAGCAGAAACTGCTCCGCCGCCGACAATCGCCACAGGACGTTCAGATTTTGCAATTTCTTCGGCAGCCTCCGCCGCACAAATTTTAAAATCTGCGCTCGGAGTTCCGACAATTTTTTCCTCGACTTCCTGAAATTTATAATCGACTTCGGCAAAAAATAAATCTTTCGGTATATCGACTAAAACCGGTCCGCGCCTTCCGCTCCGCGCAATTTCAAAAGCCTGCCGAATTGTTTCAACTAATTTTCTTGCGTCCTTGACTTTGAAATTGTGTTTCGTGACAGGCATCGTAATGTCTAAAATATCTGTTTCCTGAAAAGCATCGCGACCGAGTAAAAATGTATCGACCTGACCTGTTATCGCCACGACGGGAATTGAATCCATAAACGCCGTCGCAATTCCCGTGACTAAATTTGTCGCGCCCGGTCCCGAAGTCGCCATACAAACTCCGACTTTTCCTGTCGCCCTCGCATAACCATCAGCCGCATGAGCCGCATTTTGTTCGTGAGTGACTAAAATTTGTTTAATTTCTTTTTCGTCAACCAACGCATCGTACATCGGCAAAATCATTCCGCCCGGGTAACCAAAAATTATTTCAACGCCTTGCTCGCGCAGACATTCGACTACTGCTTTTGCTCCTGTCATTAACATTGAATCACTTCCTACTAAAAAAAATTTTCCGCGCACATTATAAAACTAAAAAGCGGCGAAGAAAATATCTTGCCGCAAAATTTTTATTTCAAGACTCGTGATGTTAAAAAAAATATTTCGGTGTGAACTAATTTTTTTTAACTTTTTTTGATTTCAAACTTTTTATTTACAAGATCGGCTTCAAGAATTGCAAAATCTTTTCCGCTTGTGCGTTTCATAGTGAGCTTGCCGGGTTCGGGAATAGTAACTTCCAAATCTCCTTCAACGTCAAAGGCAGGATGAGAATTTCTGAACTTCATCAAGTCAATCAGTTTGCTGACGACCGGACGTTTGACTTCCTGATCAATTTCCTCGACTGAATAGTAGTGACGATTTATGTTGCGACCTTCCTTTGTTTTTTCCAGCAACTCAAGATCATTTTTTCCTGCCAATGCGCCGACATAATAAACTTGAGGAATACCGCGCGCAAAAAATTGAATTGCGCGAGCCAAAAGATATGCGTCGTCGTGATTGCCGAGTGCGGAGTAATATGTTGTGTTGACTTGATAAATATCCAAATTGTTGTAGGCTTCTGTGTTGTAAATTTTTTTGACGTTCGCACCTTCGCTGAACATTTTTTCTTTCGTTTCGTCAACTTCGGAATCGGGCAGAAGATCTTTAACGTCGACAATTCCAATTCCGTCGTGAGTATCCAAAGTTGTGAATTGGTGTTTAGGACTTTCTTCCAACCACTTTTTCAAGTAAGTTCCATTTCCCGAGTAAAGAGCGTTGAGAATCATGACAGGCAGAGCGAAATCATAAATCCAGAAATTTTGTTTGGCAATTTTGAATTGAATTGTGTAGTGTTCATGAATTTCAGGCAAAATTGTCACGCCGAGCGGTTTCAAAATATCTTGCAACTTGTTCAACAAATTCCAGATGTCCGGCTCGACGAAGAAACAATTTGTGTCAGGTTTTTTCACAGCGTAAGCAAAAGCATCAAGGCGAATAATCGCCGCGCCGTTGTTGCTCATGTCCGTGAGAGTTTTTGTGATAAATTCTTGAACTTTTGGCGAATCTACATTTAAATCAATTTGTTCTTCCCCGAAAGTACACCAAACTTTTTCTTTAGTTCCGTCGGCAAATTCTGCTTCAATGCAAGGAGCTTTCGGTTTGCGCTTGTAAATTTTATCAACCTGCGCCTGAGTCGGTTCGCCGCCTTCCCAGAAATCTTTGAATCGAATAAAAAAGTCGCGGTACTCGGAATTATCTTTTTTTTGGAGAAAATCTTTGAAGTAGGGCGACTGGCGCGAAATGTGATTGATCATAAAGTCGAACATAAGATAATAATCTTTGCCGAGAGCCTTCACGTCCTCGAAATCGCCGAAGGCAGGATCGACTTGATCATAACGCATAGGAGCAAAGCCGCGATCTCCACTCGAGGGGAAAAAGGGCAGAATATGCAGACCGCCAATGGCACCTTTAAAATGAGTGTCCAATACTTGCCGAAGTTCCTTGAGATTTTTGCCGAGCGAATCGGCGTAGGTGATCATCATAATCTGATTTTTTAATTTCATGCAGACCCCTCCCAGTTTTATCAGTATCAAAATTTTTTTTTAGGAATGAAAGATAAATTTCACCTAACGAAATTGATTCTAGCAAAAAGACAATAAGCCTGCAATAAATAATGTTCGCAATTAATGTCGAAACAGTTGCAACAAAATTGTTACTGCGAAATAAGAGGAAGTATTCATAAACGTTTAAGCAAGGAGTGGAAATGCGACATTTTAATCATAGTCTCTTGTGAGGAAACTGTTTTTTCAAAATCTTTGGCAAGGCGACGAGAATTTCCTAACCACGCGAATGTTCTTTCAACTACCCAACGTTTGGGGACGACATGAAAACCTTCTGCTTTAATCTTCGGTGAAATATCGACTGGCAGATCCAAAATGGTCTTCACATTGTCAACAAAGGAACCGCGATACCCGGCATCTGCACAAAATGCTTGTATAGTCGGATATTTATGGTAAGCTGAGACGGCGAGAAAAATACCTGCTTTTGTGTCATGTAAATTTGCTTTGTGAATCTTCACCCCCAAAAGATTGCCCATAGTATCGGTTACGATATGTCGCTTATATCCTTTGTTTTTTTTTCCTCCGTCATAGCCAACTTGTTCACTTGCGTAGGCAGTTTTCACCGATTGCGAATCAATGATGGCGTAAGTGGGATTTGGATTTCTTCCTGCTTTCTTCCGTGTCACCTCTACTAAATACCTTAAAATTTTATCCCAAAGTCCGCTGATTCTTGCGCGACGATAAAAACTATGTACTGTCGAGTATGGTGGAAAATCGTGTGGTAAATTTCGCCATTTACAACCGTTATCCACCAGATACAAGACTGCATTAACAAGTTCACTTTTATCCCATTTTCGGTTTCTCATACCTTTAAACAGTGGCGCGATTATTGACCAATGTTCATCTGTTAAATCTGTTGCATATCTTTTTCTCATAATTTAGGATTATATCACAATTTTTTTATGAATACACCTTCTTAAACGCAAGCGGAGTATCCGACAAAATCTTTTGTCTTGCCTTCTCAATGACAAACTTTT
>CALEPR010000195.1 GCA_937910665.1 uncultured Selenomonadales bacterium | reverse complement strand
ACTGGTAAAGAAAATTGTCGCGGAGGTCGACAAGCCGCTGATTCTGGACGCCGACGCGATTTATCCTTTCAACGGACACGCCGACGAACTCAAAGCTTGCAAACAAATTCCAATCCTCACGCCGCATTTGGGAGAACTTTCGGCATTGTTGGATATTCCCGTCGAAAAACTTCGTCCCGCACTTGTCCCCGAAGTCAGACGCGCCGCGCAGGAATATCGGGCGATAATCGTTGCCAAATGCGAGGCGACAATCATCGGCTACCCGAACGGAGAAATTTTTATATCGCCGCTCGGAAACAGCGCAATGGCTTCGGGCGGTTGCGGAGACGTTTTGGCGGGCGCGATTGCCGGACTCATGAAACAAACACCTTTTGCGCCGTTGACGGGCGTTTGGTTGCAGGGCACGGCAGGAAATTTCGCGGCAGAAAAAAATGCGGAAGGTTTAATCGCCTCCGATGTCATGAACTGCTTGCCCGCCGCCATAAAAAAACTTCGCGCAATCGGTTATCAGAACTCATAAAATACAATCGCCTCTCAATATGGGAGGCTTTTTTATTTGAACGCAACGGGAATCTACTTTTCTTTTGGGCGCAGCAAAAGAAAAGTAGATTCTAAACACAAAAAATAAATTACGACAATCCTCAAGTGCAACACCGAAAATCCAAATTAATAACGATTTCCTGCCAAATACGACCGATTTAAATCTGAAACACTAATGAATGCCCGTTGCCCGAATTCGGCGGCTCTGCTACAATACACTCGACGCAAGGAGGCGCGGGAAGTTCAAGGTAAGTTTAAGGAGTTGTTCAAAATGAAACGTGCATACAAGTTTAAAAACAGTGAAAATAGAAAAGCGGCGTGCGCCGAAGTTCAGGCGACGCGTGCCAAAGAAGTTTCCTTCATTATGGTTGCCAAAGGAGTGATAGGCTTCAGGGAAAGCGCGCATATAATAAAGGTCGCGGAGGATACGGGCTGTTCAATCAGCATCGCGTCGGGCAAAAAATACGGCACGAACAAAAGTATCCTTTCGCTGGTCAATCTCAGTATCGCGAACGGCAAAAGCCTCGTCCTCAACATCAAAGGCGAACGCAACGAAGAAGCCTTCCGCGAAATTTCCAAGATTATCGGCGGCGAAACCGACGGCAACGGCTGATTTGAAATCATCTTAACCCACCCACTCATAAAAACCCACTCAAAAAGTCTCCGACTTCAAAACGTCGAAGACTTCTTTTTTTACGGCAGGTTGAAACGTTTATTCAAAGTCACGTTGGGCAAAATTTTTACCTTGAGCCGCCGCGAAATAATTCCGTGAACATGGAGCGTTCGCGAAATATTTTCGCCCATGTACAGCGGGTGCGGCCAATTATCAAGTTCGTCGTCGCCCTTCGGAACAGTCACAACGACTTCCTCAAGTCCGGCTTTATCTGCGGCGATAATTTGGTCAATTATGTGGCGGCTGACTTCCA
Source organism: uncultured Selenomonadales bacterium (assembly GCA_937910665.1). Lineage (GTDB taxonomy): Bacteria > Bacillota > Negativicutes > Selenomonadales > Selenomonadaceae > Quinella. Next base: position 39,544 of record CALEPR010000195.1, on the reverse strand, counting down.
TGCAGATTTTTTCGGGCACGTGATTATAAGTCGACGGGCAAAGAGTTCGCTTGCCGCTGAAAATCCACGTGAACAGCGCGAAACACAAAATCGGCAGGATAAAGGCGGCTCGCGGAAATTTTTTTATCCAGAAACTCAACGCCGCCGCGAAAATCACGAACACGAAGAAAAAAAATCCGAATTGAACGTCGGGGCGCAACGCATAAGCTTCATCAACCCTCGCCGCCACCAAAATTATATAAATCATCCACAGCGGCAGGCACAGCCAAAAATTTTTTATCACGCGCCAAAGTTCGCGGGCTTGCCTGAAAATAAAAAGCGTCGTGATTGCCGAAAAAATTATCAGCGCGGAGGCGTGATTGTCGAACAGCAACGATTGAAGCGTTGTCGCCGCCGTTTGGAAGAGCGTCACGAAAAAATTTTCCTCGTGGACGATTGAGCCTGCGCGTCCGCCGTTCGCCTCGAAAAGCAAACTTATCAGCCAAAAAAATATTATCATGAAAAAAGTTTTATTATCGACGAAAAATTTTCCAAGCTTGAATTTCCTGCGTTCGACACGACCAATCAGCTCGACGAAAATAAAAATCGCCAATGTGCACGAGGAAAAGATATTTGAAAAAATTCCGAGATAGATTGCCAAAAATAAAGTCGCGGAGGCTCGCGTCATGTTCCCGAAAAAATTTTTTGTCACGTCGACGCGAGCCGCGAATAAAATCAATGCCGCGTTCAAAAGATTGGGCAGGACGTAATTGAAATAACAATCGGCGTCGGTCGTGCAGAAGAGATAAGGATTGTTTTGGGTGTTGTGCTTGAGGAAAATCGCGAAGTGCAGGAGCAAAAAAATTATCCCGAAAAATTTTGCCGCCAACTTGTCGAGGTTCAAAACTTTTTCGGCGAACAGCACAAACAAAAATACGTAAACCGTAACGAACGCACTCAAAATCAGCGCGGCGGTGAACGTGAACGCCGTCAGATAATCGCCGACAATCGGATTGACGACGTAAGCCGAGAAGTAGCCGCAAATCGGAAAAAAAGTTTCGGGCAAAATTTTTATCGGGTTCCAGCCGCCCCATTTCGGCAAGCCCGTCCGTGCGTCGGAAATGACGTTCCAATCGTCGCCGTCAAACAAAACAATCGGGTGGACTTGCGAAAAAAAAATGAACATCGCCGCGAAAATCAACGCGCAATAAAATTTTTTCATGCTTAATTTCCTTTGTCAGTTTCTGCGATATATTTCCGCGCAATTTCTACGACGGATTTTTTCAGCTCAAGAATCGGCACGTTCTTAACCTGCGCACCCGCAACGTTTTGATGACCTCCGCCGCCGAATTTTTCCATGATGACTTGAACGTTCAAATCGCCGCCCGACCGCGCACTTATCCCGACGGTATCGTTTTTCATTTGGAAGAGGATAATCGTCATGCGCACGCCTTCGACCCTAAGCAGTGAATCAGCCGCCTGCCCCGCGATTGCCTGAACGTTCGGGATAATTTCCGCAATATGAGAGACGACCAAGCCGCCCTCGTAATATTCCGATTGCGCTTTTGTCTTGGCAAGCGATACCGTCGTTTCGTAGTCCGACTTGAAAAGATAATTCACGGCAACGGGGTCAGCTCCGCTCCGACGCAGATAAGCCGCCGCCTCGAAAGTCCTCGCGCCTGCCTGTACGGAAAAATTTTTCGTGTCGACGACAATTCCGGAATAAAGAGCCGTCGCCGCCAACTTACCAATCTTAATCTTGTCGTCGAAGTACATCAAAAGTTCCGTGACCATTTCGCACGTCGAAGATGAGCCGGGTTCCAAATAACTTATCGCGGGATTTTTAATCGTGTTTTCACTGCGGCGGTGGTGGTCAATCACGACGACTTTTTTTATACGTTCAAGCAGGACGGGCGCGGCAACAAGTTTCGGAATAAAAGTGTCGACGACGACGAGCAAAGGTTCCAAAGCTGTGGATATGGTGACTTCGTTTGCGCTGACGAAAATTTTTTTATAAGACTCGTCCTTGTCAAGAAGTTCGATAATTTTTTCGACGCTGTCAAGCCAGTTGCTCAAGACGATATGCACGGGCTTATCCAACTTTTTAGCCATAAGCGCAACGCCGACCGCCGCCCCGAACGCGTCATAATCCTCGCGGGTGTGCCCCATGATAAAAATTTCGTCCGCCGCCTCCATAGTGTCGCGAATCGAATGGCTCATGACTCTTGCTTTGACGCGGGTATTTCTTTCGACAGCCTTTGCCCTGCCGCCGAAGAATTGCATCTTGTCCGAAATGTTCACGGCAACTTGGTCTCCGCCTCTCGCCAATGCCAAATTCAAACCCGCCAAAGCCTTTGTGCCGAGTTCGCCGATTGATTGTTGCGCCGAAGGTTTTTCCGCGACCGCCGCGCCCATCGACAGCGTAACTTGCAACTGATGTTTGTTCACAAGTTGGCGCACTTTGTCCAAGACGATAAATTTCCTCTCAATCGCCACGTCCAAAGCGCAACGCTCCAAGACGACGATAAACAAATCGCTTGAAACTCTTTTGATAAAGCCCGCCAACGACGCGACCCATGCCTCCAAAATTTCACTGACCGAAAGCATTAACGAAGTTTTTTCAGCCTCGTTGAGTCCCTGCGTGACTTCGTCGTAGTTGTCGATTTGAACATAAATAATCGCCGTCCGACTTCGCTCATACTCAATCTTTAAATCTTCGTAAGGCGTAATCTCCCGCGCAAAGAGCACGACCATCCGCGAATAATCCTCGTTCGCCCGCAAGTGCCGATACTTTATCAGGAAGTGACGATAAAATTCCTCCGTCGTGTTGTCCGCAAGCTTACGTTTACGCAAAGATTTTATTTGATATTCGCCTTCTTGCTGTTCGGTTTTTTTCTCGTCAGTGGCGGGGAAAATTTCTTCGGACAAAAGACCCGACCAAAATTCCTCAATGTCCATGCCTTGTTGAGGATTAACTTCGGCGAAATCCTGCATGACCGAATTGCACCACTGAAGCCGCCTTTCCTCGTCGACAACGGTTATTCCTTCGGGCAACTTCGTCATTGCGTAATACATCATATCGTTGTAATTGCCTATGACATTGTCGGAGTATTCCTTGAATTTTTTTTCGCGGTCTCTGCGGCGCACGACGGCGAACCAAATCAAAAGTGCCCAAACAACTACAGCCATTACGCCCAAGATTTTGTTGTACTGCGAAATTATCACGACCATAACCGCCATGACTGCCAAATTTATTACCGCGTCCGGCCAAGCGGATAAAATTCTCGGCACTTAATCACCTCCCTTGAAAAGTTTCTTACGATAATCAAAAAGCATGTCGAACAAGCCCGTTATCGCCACGAGCTGAATGAAGAACATATTTAAAAGCAAAAGCACATATAAAATTCGCCGCATGAATTTGGAAACTTTATAGCGGTCGAATATCGCAGCCAGCAACGAAAAGCCTTGAACAAGTCCGATTAAAGCCGAGACAATCAACAAGTTCAACGCGATTTCAAAAATTTCCGTCCAGCCGCGTGTGTAGCCCCAATACAAACCAAGCCCGCCGATTACCGCCGTGTAGAAAAATATTTGCGGGAAGTGCCACTCCGCGAAGTCGGGAAGTTTGGGAATTTTCATTTGAAGTTTCGGGAAAATCCAATGCGCCGTCAGCCAAATCACCGCCGAATTTATCAGCGCGGTCAACATCATCAGCGTCGGGATTAAAAATGTCAGCGTTTGAATTGCCGGCTCCACTTGCGCCTTTGCCTCGTTGATTCGTTCCTGCTCGACGCCCATTGATTCATAAAGTGCAAAGGATTCGTTGAAGGATTCGCGCACCAATTCGATTTGCGTTTCGATAAAGTTCACGTCCATTATCGCCAGCAACAATCCCAACGAGACGACCTGCGCGGCGGAGGCGACGACCAATGTCATGAAGAAAATTTTTACCGCGCCGAAATTTTTCCTCACGCAAAAACCCAAGACCACTCCGCAAATTCCGTAACTCAAAACGAGCCGCATTGACAACAGCGGACTGATTAATATCGACAGCAAAATAAACGTGACGACCAGCGCAGTCAAACCTTTGCCCGCGCCCTGCCGTGCCGTCAAGACTGCAAGCGGTACCGCGCAGAAAAATTCTGCCAACATGCCCAAAAGCGGAACATAAACCGAAGCAAGCCCCAATATCAGCGTTATCGCAACGAGCAAGCCGCCTTCGACCGTCGGCGTGATATTTCTTCCCATTAATTTTCCTCCGCATAAAATTTTCGGCATTATATCAGACCTCACAGACTTTTACCAGTTCAAAGACGCGGGTTTTCTCTTACTTTCTTTTGTTGCGCCGGTTTTCAACTCTGTTTAATAAAAAAATCCCGTCGCTTTGACGGGACGTTAATAAAGCCTGACATTTTCCGCGCCGAGTAAAGTTTTCAGTTCCTCGCGCAGAATCGAACCGTCCGAAATTTTTTTGTCAAGTTTTTTCCACTTGCCGCCCCGATTCAGAAAGACTTGACTCCAGCCCGCGTATTCCTCAAAAATTTTCCGCAAGCCGTCAAAAGTTTCGGGCGTATCAATCTGCGCGGGGATATTCAGCCAAAAATCCGCCGCATAATTTTCAGCCGCCGTGACTTTTTCCGCCACAATCTGCAACGGGTCGTTCGAGGTATCGACGCGCCCTTCCACGACGACAATTTCATCGGGCAAGACGGCGTTAAAATTATCGTAAAAATTTTTCGGGAAAAGTATCGCGTCAATCACGCCGTCAAAATCCTCAAGCTTAAACCGCGCCATTGAATCGCCTTTCTTGGTCATCATGCGCCGCACGTCCGTGATAATCCCGCCGATTTTGATTCGCTTGCCCGCAAATTTTTCAAGTTCCCTGCTGCTTTTGAAGACGGAAAATTTTTCGCGGAATTCGTCGAGAGGATGCCCCGATATGTAAAAGCCGAGCGTCTCTTTTTCCCAAGACAAAATTTCTTTATGCGAACGCTCTTTAACGTCGGGAAGTTCGGCGTTCGTCACGAAAAGTTCTTCTTCACCGAAAAGATTTATCGCTTTGCTTTGTCGTTCGCGGTGACGTTGAGTGCCCGCCGCCATTATCGAATCAAGCGACGCCAAAAGTGCCGTGCGTCTTTTTTCCAAGCTGTCGAACGCGCCGCATTTTATCAGATTTTCCATACTGCGTCGCGGAACTTGTTTAATGTCAAGCCGCCCGCAAAATTCCGCAGGCGATTTAAATTTGCCTTTTTTGCGTTCGTTGAGAATATTCTTGACCGCAACCTCGCCGACAGTTTTTATCGCAGACAGACCGAAACGAATTGCGCCGTTGTCAACAGTGAAATTCCCCGCGCTGAAATTTATATCGGGTGCAAGAACTTTTATGCCCATGCGCCGCGAAAGTTCAATGTAGCCGGAAATTTTATCGGCATCCTGCGTGCCCGACATGACCGCCGCCATGTATTCCGCAGGGTAATGCGCCTTGAGATAAGCCGTCTGCCAAGCCAAAAGTCCGTAAGCCGCCGAATGCGATTTGTTGAAGCCGTAGTCAGCGAAATGTGTCAGCAGTTCAAAAATTTTCTCAGCGGTTCGGGCAAAGCTCCCTCCAACAATGAAATAAATTTTTCCACAGAGACAGGAAAATCTTTAATCAACATTTCGCAAATCATGCAAGTTGTGCCGTAACAATAAATTTTCACAGGGATTTCAATTTCAGTCGGCAAATTTTCAAAATTTTGACTGCGCTTTATATAATCCGACAAAATTTTTATATTAAAATTCGCAACATAATTTATGAAAGAATCCTGACCTCCGGTGTTCATCATCAAATTTTTCAGAAACTCTTTGTTGTCGAAAAAATAATTTATCCCATCGGCTAAAGAATTTTTCCAAGAGTAACCGTCCGCATCAATTTTGCTCATAATTTTTTCCGCAGAATTTGAATAAATCCAAGCAACCAAATCATATTTGTCGCGAAAATATTTATAAAAAGTCGTCTTGGTCAGTCCGCAATCATTCACAATATCTTTCACAGTAATTTTGTCAAAAGTTTTTTCGGCTGACAATTTTTTTAAAGACTGCGCAAAAATTTCTTTAGTAGAGATTTGAAAAATTTTTAATCACCTCGCAAATTTTTTTCTGTTCGGGGGAATTTTTTTTATCACTTCGCCGCAGATTAAATCATCATTTTGCTTTTATAAATTTTATTTTTCTATTATGTGACTCAATTTTAAAAGTATTTTTGACAAAAGGCAATCGATTATCTTTAAAAAATGTTCAACTTGTTATTGAAATTTACAAAAGTAACATTTCTTTTTGTCTATTGTATTGGAAAAATAATTTTTGTATAATGCGTTGTAATTTTTTACAGGAGAAGAATTTTTTTTGAAGGGAGTTAAGAAAAAAAATTATGGAAAAAAAATCTAACAGCTCCGTTGCAGGATTTTTGATTCCGTCACTCATCGGAATTTTTCTTTTTATGATTCCTGTTTACTACGATGAAAAATGGACCGTCGTGGTGAAAATTATTGCGGACGTGATAAGCGAGGCATTCGGTGGATTTCTTCCTCTTTTGTGTCTGATAATTGTAACTTTGTCTTCGGTGCTGGGAATTGCATTTTTAAGCAAGCCAAATTTTATAGCGACTTATCCAATAGTTGCAAATACTTTTTCGACGACGGCAGTTTGGGTTGCAATTCGCGTTGTCGGAACAATTTTTATCTGGCTGACATTTTTTGAAGTCGGCGCAGACGATGAAACTTCAATTATCGGAATGATAACTTCGCCTGACAACGGCGGCTTTGTCCTCCATGATTTACTTTCAGTCTTGGTTGTAATTTTTTTCCTCGCCGGACTTTTGTTGCCGCTCTTGTTGGACTTTGGACTTCTGGAATTTATCGGCGCACTTCTTACAAAAATTATGCGCCCAATTTTTACAATTCCCGGACGTGCGGCGGTCGACTGTATGACTTCATGGATTGGCGACGGAACTTTAGGAGTAATGTTGACTGCAAATCAATATGAAGGCGGCTACTATTCCAAGCGCGAGGCGGCGATTATTGCTACAACTTTTTCTGCCGTCTCGATAACTTTCAGCATTGTGGTTTTGGCTCAAGTCGATTTAATGGAATACTTTGGAATTTATTATTTGTTAATCTGTGCGGTCGGAGTTGCCTGTGCGGTAATTATTCCGAGAATACCTCCGCTGTCGAGAAAGCCTGATGAATTTTTGGTTGAAGGCAAAGCGATGGGCGAATCACTTCCCGAAGGTTTTACTTCTTCTTTCGATTATGGAATTTATCTTGCCAAAAAACGCGTCGAGGAACACAGAGGAGCTGAGCAATTTTTGGAGAACGGATTCAAAAATGCCGCAGGAATGTGGTTCGGAGTTTTGCCTGTCGTCATGTGTATAGGAACTTTGGCACTTGTCTTGGCGAATCACACAACAATTTTTGACACACTCGGTTTGCCTTTCCTGCCGCTTTTAAATTTGCTGGACGTTCCTCAAGCCGTCGAAGTTTCAAAGACAATGATCGTCGGATTTACAGATATGTTCACGCCGTCAATTATCGCGGCAAATACAATCACAAGTCCAATGGCAAAATTTATTGTCGCGGTCATTTCGGTCACGCAGTTGATTTATCTCTCAGAAGTCGGCGGATTGATTCTCGGTTCAAAAATTCCTGTAAATCTTCCGGAACTTTTTATAATTTTTTTGGAAAGAACTATTGTCAGCTTGTTGATAGTTGCACCGGTAGCGCATCTTATTTTTACAAGTTGAGTGGGGAAAAATTTTTTGATGAAAATAAAAACTCCAAGATAAAAAATGTCTCGGAGTTTTTTTCGATCTGAAAAAAATTTTTTTATTCAACTTGAGTTCCGATACCTTGAGCGGTGAAAAGTTCCAAAATTATTGAGTGGGGAAGTCGGCCGTCGATAATGTGCGCCTTGTTCGCTCCATTTTGCAGCGCACGCAAACACGCCTCGACTTTTGGAATCATTCCGCCGGAAATAATTCCTGTCTTGATGAAATCTTTTGCCTCTGCCGCAGTCAAAGTAGAAATGAAACTGCTTTTGTCCTCAAAATTTTTGTAAACGCCTTCCGTGTCGGTCAAAAGCAAAAGTTTTTCTGCTTGCAAAGCTCCGGCAATATCTGCGGCAACGTAGTCGGCGTTTATGTTGTAACTTTCTCCGTCCTCGCCAACTCCGATGGGAGCGATGACAGGAACATAATTTTGCGAAATTAAATCTTTGACAATCTGAATATTGATTTTTTTTGACTTGCCGACGTAACCGATGTCAACTTTAGATTTCTGTCCATCTTCATAAACTGTGGCAAGTTTTTTTTCTGCCTGAATCAATTCCGCATCCTTTCCGCTCAAACCGACTGCGCGAAGTCCACGACGATTCAAAAGCGTAACAATTTCGGAATTTATTTTTCCGTCCAAAACCATTTCAGCAATTTCCACAGTTTCCTCGTCCGTGACTCGCAAGCCGCTGACAAAAGAACTTTTCTTTCCGAGCTTTTTCAAAAAGCCTGTGATTTCCGGTCCGCCGCCGTGAACAATTACAACATTTATTCCAACAAATTTCATCAGCGCAACGTCCTGCATAACTTTTTCTTTCAGCTCGTCGTTAATCATAGCGTTGCCGCCATATTTAATGACAATCTTTTTGCCGTAAAATTTTTGAATGAAAGGAAGAGCCTCAATCAAAATTTCTGCCTTGTCGTTTTCATTGAAAAATTTTTTGCCGATAATATTTTCTTCCGCAGAAATAGCTTTTTCGGTTTCGGAAATATTTTTTTCTTCGGCGACGGAATTTTTTTCAGCGACAGAAAAATTTTCTTCCGCATCCGAAGATTTTTTTTCAGCAATATTTGAAAAAATTTTTTCTATCAATTCGGAAGTAAGATCATTTAAAAAATTTTTGTCGCTAGCAATATTTTTAAAATTTTCAAGATTGTCGTCGGCAAAAATTTTTTTCAGCAATCTGTCAGCCAATTCTTTTTGTAAAGTTTCTTCGTTAATGTCGATCATCTCCACTTTTTTTGTCTTCATGAATAAAAATTTTTTTTCAGGTTGTGTACTCGCCGTTAATTTTTACATAGCCGTAGGAAAGATCGCAAGTCCAAACAGTCGCGTCAACTTCTCCGATACCAAGTTCAATATCAATCGCAATATCATGTTCAGCCATAACTTTTTTAAGTGCAGCGTCATCAAATTTTGCTCCGACGCTGTGAGCGTACACAGGAACTCCGCCAAATTTCACGACAGTTTTTTCCGGAGAAATTTTCACGCCAGAATAACCGACAGCGCAAATTACTCTGCCCCAGTTCGGATCTTCTCCAAAGAAAGCAGTTTTTACAAGCGGAGAATTTGCGACAGCCATTCCAACTTTTTTAGCGTCCGCAAAATTTTCCGCGCCATGAACATTTACTGTCAAAAATTTTGTCGCGCCTTCGCCGTCCGCAGCAATTTTTTTCGCGAGCTCGGTACACATTTCTTTCAGTGCGGAATAAAATTTTTCATAGTCGGAATTTTTTTCGGAAATTTTTGTATTTCCTGCAGCTCCATTCGCCAAAACAATTACCATGTCATTTGTGCTTGTGTCATTGTCAACCGTCACCATATTGAAAGTAACTTCGACAATTTCGCTCAACGCACTCTGCAAAATTTTTTGATCAATGTCAACGTCGGTCGTAATAAAGCAGAGCATCGTCGCCATATTCGGCTGAATCATTCCTGACCCTTTTGCAATCGCTCCGAGTCGAACTTCCTTGCCGCCGATTTGAATTTCAGTCGCGCAGGCTTTTGAATAAGTATCGGTTGTGATAATTGCGTTGCCTGCGTTTACGCTGCCTTCAGTAGAAAGTTCCGCCGCCGCATTTTTAATTCCGAGTTCCATCTTGTCCATAGGAAGATTTACGCCGATAACTCCTGTCGAAGCGACGACAACATCATCTTGCCGACAATGCAATTCTTTCGCCGCGAGTTCAGCCATTTTTTCTGCGTCGCGCAGACCTTGTTCTCCTGTGCAAGCATTAGCACAACCTGCATTTGCAACAATCGCATGAGCCGAACCTGTTCCGACTACAACTTTGCTCACGCGAACGGGAGCCGCCGCCACCAAATTTTGCGTAAAGACTCCGGCAACAGCCGCTTCTTTTTCTGTGTGAATAAGCGCAACGTCCAAGTTGCCATTCTTTTTTATTCCTGCGCGAACTCCCGCCGCCTTAAAACCTTGCGGATAAGTTACGCCTGCCGTTTTGTGTTTCTCACTGAACATAAAAAATTTTTCTCCTTCCAACAAACGATACATTTTTTAATTTCAAAAAAAAAACTTTCTGTAACTTTTCGCCACAGAAAAATTTTAACCTTCATAATTTTTTGAATTACTTTTTCTGCCAATCAAATGAAAAAATTTTTTCTGCCTCTGCAACGCTTTTATCGGTCGAGCAGTTGTCAATCAAAATAACTTCATAGTCGGTGAACTTGGATGACAAAATACTTACCAAACATTGACGTAAAAATTTTTCCGCATTGTAGCATGGAATTATGACAGAAATTTTGGGAATCAAAGATCGCGCCACCCTTCAAAAAATTTTTATGAATTATATCAATCAGAATATTTTTGACAAGATTTTTTTCTCAATTCAGCTCCTTAGTTTCCAAAATTTGTTTATTGTCTAATTTTCCTCCGACTCGATAAAAAATTTTTCGGCAAATAATTTCCAAAAAAATTTGCTCTGTTTCCTTGTTGCAGGTATTACTACGGCGATTAAAAATAACCAAAAAAATCTTTAAGTCTTTTCAAGCTCCGTATATGCTCGTGATTTAATTTTTACGACGTGGGATTTATTGATGCCGGAATAATACTTCGCGAAGTTCCAAACTTCAAGAAAAATTTCAAACTTTATCTCGGCGTTTTCAAGTGCGTCAATTTTATGCTTGCTTATGATGATGTGTTCGCCGGAATTTCCCGAACGCGCAGGATTTCCTTCGACAATATTTTTAATGATTGCCTCGCTCGCCGCACTGAAAGAAATCTTCCCTCAGCTGCAGAGCTTTTATCGGCGCAGAAAAAAATTGTGAATCTTGGCGGAATAATTTTTTCAGGAATTTTTTTGTTGAGTATGTTGGGCTGCGTCGCTGTGGGAAATAATATTTACAATCAGCTTGCCGAACGAGAAAAAATTATCGCCCTTCACAAGAATGACGATTTGATTGTTGTTCCTCCGCTCGAAATTCCGAAGTGGTCAGAAATTTTTTTGGGAACTCGAACTTGGGATAATATGACAATGTGGTGGGGTGGAGATTTAGAATTTGACGCACAAGGCAATCGCGGAATTTTATTTGCCAAGTATCACGGCTTGAAAAAAAAATATCACATCCGAAAGACAAGAATAAATTCTGTCGGCGCAAAAATAGTATTAAATTCGCCGAAAACTTGGGCAGTAAAAGAGCGCAAATTTGCAATAAAAAATTTTTTCTGCTATACTGCAGGGGAAGTTCGACTTCAAGAAAAAATTTTTTTACTTTAGGAGGTAATTTGATGGCAAAAGCAGCAAAGGCATTTGTCTTTTTCAACTGCGACGAAGGCAAAAGCGAAGCGTCAATGAATATTTTTTATAATCATGCGGTTTACAAAGACAGCAAGACTTCACGCAAGGTACTTCTGAAAAAAATTAAGGAAGAAATTGATTTAAAGCGCGTTCAAGTCGATGAAGGAAATTTGGCAACGGTTGAAAATTTAATTCTTGAAGGAGATCCTGTCGAAGCAGGAAATTTGATTCGCTTCGGCTCGATTAAAGCTCTGGATTGTTTTTGATTTAGGCTGTGAATCGAAATGGCAGACGAAAAAAAAATCGCGCTTTTCATCGACGCAGACAATATTCCCGCGAAGTATGGAAAGTTAATCATTGAATCTCTGCAAGAGCGCGGAGAAATTTTTATTCGTCGCATTTACGGCAACTGGGAAAAAAATTCTCTGCACAGTTGGAACGAGTGCATTTTAAAATATGGCTTACTCGCCGTTCAGCAGATGGATTTCACTGTCGGCAAAAATGCAACCGATATGTCTTTGACGATTGATGCGATGGATGTTCTTCATCAAAGACAGGCTGAAATTTTTGCAATAGTTTCCGGCGACAGTGATTTCACTCCGCTTGCCGTAAAACTTCGTGAGCGCGGCGTTTATGTAATCGGACTCGGCAAGGAACAAGCGTCAACTTCTTTTCGCAGTGCCTGTAATGAATTTGTGGATTTAAATTCTCTGGACGGTGATGAAAATTTAAATCCTCAAGTTGATTCTGCAGGCGAAAAAAAAGTTTCCGCGCAAAAAACTTCAGCCGCTAAAAAAAATTCTGAAGTTAAAGTCCCTGCAGTTAAAAAATTTTCATCGGCAAAAAAATTTCCCGCCGCTAAAAAAGTTTCAGTTTCAAAAAAAATTTCGGCAAACAATTTAAAGTTGCATCCCGAAGGCGCGAAAAAAGTTTCAAATGAAAAAACTTTATCGCCGCATTCAAAACTTTCTGCAACTGCAAAAAAAAATTTCGAAACTCCGACGCAGACAGAAAAAATTTCAAAAGTCGAACTTAGTCCAAAAAAACCTGCGCCTGTTTCAAAAATTGTTTCGGTTTCAAATACTTTGCCGAACAGCGAAAAAAAAATGTCGTTGAGCGATAGATTTGTTAAGTGCGGACAAAATGGTATGCGTAAGCCGAAAAAAAAGCTGCAGCAAATTCATGATGTCCTGCATGAATCGGCGAAGGCACACGCTGACGCAAAAGGTTTTGCGCCCTTGAATTGTGCCGGACACGATCTCAAACAAAAAAATCTCGGTTTCGGAATTAAAGATTTCGGTTATTCTTTGCTCCACGAATTTATCAGCGACTTTCCTGAAATTTATGAATTGGTTCGCACAAAATCCGGCGGCAGAAGTTTTCGCTATCGTTGTCTTTAAATTATTAAGTGGTAAGCGGTAAGTTAAAAATTGGAAGAACTTATTGCTTATCACTTTCAACTTTTATGGAGGAATTTTTTTGAATAAGGCAGTTTTTTTCGATCGCGACGGAGTTTTGAATGAGGAAGTCGGTTACTTATTTGAAATTGAAAAATTTCGGTGGGTGGACGGCGCGAAGGAAACTATTAAACTTTGCAACGAAAAAAATTTTTTGACAATCGTCGTGACCAATCAGAGCGGAGTTGCGCGGGGTTTTTATACTGAGGACGACGTAAAAAAAATTCACAACTTCATGCAGGAGGAGTTAAAAAATTTCGGAGCACACATTGACGCATTTTATTATTGTCCGCATCATCCTGAAGGCGCAGTTGAAACTTACAGAAAAATTTGCGACTGCAGGAAACCGAAAGCCGGAATGATTTTTCAAGCGGCGAAAGATTTTGACATTGATTTAAAAAATTCAATTCTGTTCGGTGACAGTCAGCGCGATTTAGATGCGGCGAAAAATGCAGGACTTAAAGCAGGAATTTTTTTCGGCGGAGGAAATTTATTCGACTTGGTTAAGTTACAAATTTAGTCGGCAGGAAAAATTTTGCAGGAAAAATAATGTACCTTGTGGAAATAAGCGATAAAATTTTTATGTTTTGACTCAAGTTAAAAGATTGTTCTGGTGATAGAGATATGGCGTTGACGAAACTTCAGGTAAATGCTGAGAAAAAATTTATCTGTCCGACTTGCGGGCAACCACTTCGCAGAGTTGAAGGCGGCACGCTTACTGTCGTGAATGGCAAGGTCGATATGAGCGCAACTCTGCCGCGCCACATTTGCGATAACTGTGGAGTTTTTTATCGCGAACTTTTGCGAACCGGCTATTACGATGTTTTTGATTTGCCTGAAAATGAGAAGCGTCAGAAAACGAAACGCATCATTTCTACCGGCGACATTCCTCCGACAATTTTGAAACGCGAGTCGGATGGAAAGTGTCCTTGTCCGCGCTGCGGCGAGCGGATGAATTTTGTCGAGGCCGGTCCTGTTCAAATTGTGAACGGCAAGCCGGACTTCAGCAACACGATAGATCATTTCAACTGTCCTTACTGCAAATCTGTGTTCAGAAAAATTGTCGGCACAGATTATTTTCAGTGGTCGGAAAAATAAATTTTGGAGGGTGACTTATGAAAAAGCGAAATGGGTTCAACTGGTTTGCGCTTTTTATGTTTTTGGTCGTTGCATATTTTTCGACAGTTTTAATTTCTCAACAAGTTCACCTGTCACACGTCAGCGAAACTCAGCGCATGGCGGACAAGCGTCTTGAAAAAGCGCAGAAAGAAAATGAAATTCTTCGCAAGGAGTATGAAGAATTACAAAATTTGGATAACATAGAAAAAATTGCGCGGGAGGATTTGGGGCTTGCCAAAGACGGCGAGTTGCCTTATCAAATTTCGCGCTGAAAAATATTTTAGAAAGGTTTTTGAGGAGGACTAAAGATTTGGCAATCGAAGTAGGCAGCGTTGTTGAAGGAAAAGTTACGCGCATTACAAATTTCGGAGCCTTCGTGGAACTGGAGGACGGCAAGTCCGGCTTAGTTCATATTTCCGAAGTGGCAGACGAATATGTCAGTACCGTCAGCGACTTTTTGAGCGAAGGCGACACAGTTCAAGCAAAAGTTGTGAACATCGACAGTAACGGCAAAATTGCTCTGTCGATAAAAAAATTGAAACAACAACAGCGGGCGGAGGCAGAAAAAAATTTTGTGCCGAAACCCAAACCGCAAGGACGCGGCGACCGCAGACCAAACAGACAAACTTCAGCCTCATTTGAAGACAAGTTGTCGAGATTTTTAAAAGACAGCGACGAAAGACTCACCGACTTAAAACGCAAGACAGATTCAAAACGCGGCGGGCGCGGTTCGCGTCGCTCAGATTAAAGTTGTGTCAGGGTTCGGAGAAAAAAATTTGCTGAAAAAATTTATTGACTTCTGTCAGACTGAAAAAATTTTTTCCGCAAAAAAAATTGTCATCGCAGTTTCAGGCGGAGCAGATTCACTCGCACTCGCCGACTTACTGAACATGTCAAAACGCAGGTTTAATCTTGAACTTTGCATAGCGCACTATGAACATGGCTTGCGGGGAAAAAATTCTCTCGACGACGCAAATTTTGTCGAAGAATTTGCAAAGTCACTGGATATAAAATTTTTCTGCGAACACGGCGACGTTAAAACTTTCGCGGCTGAAAATAAATTGTCGATTGAAACGGCGGCGCGAAAACTTCGCTACAATTTTTTGTCGAAGGTTCGCGAGGAAATGAATTTTGACGCGATTGCACTTGCACATCACGCCGACGACCAAGCAGAGACAATTTTAATGCGACTTTTGCGCGGCGCATCTTCCGCAGGACTTTCGGGAATGAAATTTTCTGCTACTTCGGAGTATGGAATTTTACTTCGTCCGCTACTTCGATTTAAAAAGTCTGAACTTGAAAATTATTGCTCAGTCAGAAAAATTTTTCCGCGCATTGACGAAACAAATTTTGAACTCGACGCGACAAGAAATAAAATTCGGCTGGAACTTTTGCCGACGCTGAAAAATTTTAATCCTGCGATTGTGGAAACTCTCTGCAGGCTTGGTGAAGTTTCGGCGGAGGAAAATGATTTTATAAATTCGGAAGTCGAAAAAATTTTTCCTGAAGTTGTGAAAGACAATTCAATTTTGCAAAAAAATTTTTTAAAATTTCCTGTCGCGATTCAAAGACAGATTGTAAAAAAATTTCTCGGCGACGTGAAAGATTTTGGATTCATACATTTCGAGGAAGTCAGAAAAGTTTTGACAAATAATTTGTCGGGCGTTGAACTTCCGCACAAACTTCGCGCCAACCTCAAGCGCGGAAAATTGACCGTTGTAAAAAATTTTCTATAAAGAAAGGACTGGTTACATTGAAGACCAAAGAAGATTTCATCGAAAAAGTTTTGTACAGCGAGGAGGAAATTTCCAAACGCGTGAAAGAAATTGCCGCAAAAGTTTCCGCAGACTACAAAGACATTAAAAAGCCGCTCTTGGTTGTCGGAATTTTGAACGGCGCGGTGATGTTCTACACAGATTTGGTTCGCCGTCTTTCCGTTCCTGTTCATTTTGATTTCCTCATCGCTTCCAGTTACGACGCAAATTCTCATTCCAGCGGCAAAGTCAACATTTTGAAAAATATCGACAACAATCCTAAAGATCGTGACATTTTGTTGGTCGAAGATATTGTTGACTCCGGCACGACGATGGATTATTTGATTACTTATTTTAAAACTAAAGGCGCGGCGAGTGTAAAAATTTGCACTCTGTTAAATAAACCTTCGCGCAGAAAAGTTGAAGTTGACATCGACTACTGCGGCTTTGAAGTTCCTGACGAATTTATTGTAGGCTACGGTTTGGATTTCGCGCAGCACTACAGAAATTTGCCTTATCTCGGCGTTTTGAAACGCAGCGTCTATTCAAAGTAATTAAGAGTTGGGAGTTGGGAAATTTTTAATTCCTCATTCCTCTTTCCTAATTCCACATTATTAAAAAGGAGCGTTTTTTTTGGATAGTTTTTTCCGCAACGTCGGCTTTTATTTGCTTGTCATTTTCGTTGCGATAACTGCTTATGATTATTTTTCTGTAAAACCTCAGACAGTCGAGGAAACAAGTTATTCGCAATTTTTGCAACGCGTTGAAAATGGCGAAGTTTCCAAAGTTGTCCTAACAAAAAATTCTGTCAAGGCGACGAAGAAAGACGGCGGAGAATTTACAACCATTGTACCTGATGAACCTGTCGGCGATGAAACTCTTGTCGGCAAACTTGAGGCAAAAGGCGTTGAAATTACCGCGCAAAATCCTAAAGAGCCGCCTTGGTGGGTGACGCTCCTTTCTTCCTTCCTGCCAATTTTAATTTTAATCGGCGTGTGGTTCTTCATAATGAATCAGACTCACGGCGGCGGAAGTAAAGTTATGTCTTTCGGAAAAAGTCGAGCGCGAATGTCAAACGGCGATAAAGTTAAAGTTACTTTTAACGACGTGGCAGGCGCGGACGAGGCGAAAGAGGAACTTGAAGAAGTTGTAGAGTTTTTAAAGCATCCGAAAAAGTTCAATGACTTGGGCGCGAGGATTCCAAAAGGCGTTTTGCTTTTCGGTCCTCCGGGCACAGGAAAAACTTTGCTTGCAAAAGCTGTCGCGGGCGAGGCGGGAGTTGCATTTTTTTCAATCAGCGGCTCTGACTTTGTTGAAATGTTTGTCGGTGTCGGTGCGTCAAGAGTTCGTGATTTATTTGCACAGGCGAAAAAAAATTCGCCCTGCATAATTTTTATTGATGAAATTGATGCAGTCGGTCGTCAACGCGGCGCAGGATTTTCCGGCGGTCACGACGAACGCGAACAAACTTTAAATCAGCTTTTGGTTGAAATGGACGGCTTCGCGGCGAACGAAGGAATTATCATTATCGCGGCGACGAACAGACCTGACATTTTGGATAATGCGCTTTTGCGTCCCGGCAGATTTGACAGACAAATTGTAGTTGATAAACCTGACGTGAAAGGTCGCGTGGCAATTTTAAAAGTTCACAGCAAAGGCAAACCGATTGCCTCTGACGCTGACATGGATGTTTTGGCGCGGCGGACACCTGGATTTACCGGCGCGGACTTGGCTAATTTAGTAAATGAAGCGGCACTTCTTGCGGCGCGAAGAAATAAACGCCAGATAAATATGCTTGAACTTGAAGAGTCGATTGAAAGAGTTATGGCGGGTCCTGAACGCAAGTCGAAAGTCATGAGCGACGACGAAAAAAAATTGACTGCCTATCATGAAGGCGGTCACGCACTTGTCGGAATGATGCTTAAACATGCAGATCCTGTTCACAAGGTTACAATAATTCCTCGCGGTCGTGCAGGCGGTTACACTTTGATGTTGCCGAAAGAGGACAGAAATTATGCAACGCGCTCTGAACTTTTGGACAGGTTGAAAGTTTCGATGGGCGGTCGAGTTGCTGAAGAAATTGTCTTGAATGAAATTTCAACAGGTGCGTCGCAGGATATTCAGCAGGCAAGTAAAATTGTTCGCTCAATGATTATGCAGTATGGCATGAGTGAAGTTTTGGGACCTGTGGCTTACGGCAGCGATCAGACGCAACAATTTTTGCTCGGCGGACAGAATCAGCGCAATTATTCTGAAGAAGTTGCGAGCGAGATTGATAAAGAAGTTCACAAATATTTGGAGGAGGCTTACGACGCTTGCCGACAGATTATAAATGAACATCGCCACGAACTGGATTTAATCGCGCAGGCTTTGATTGAGAAAGAAACTTTGACTGCGGCAGAGTTGAAAGAAATTGTTTTCGGCAAGCAAGAAGAAACGCCGATGATTGACTTGTCGAAAAATTTTCCTGCAGAAAGTTCTGTAGATTTGTCGAAGGCAGGAGAAAAAATCTCCGAGCCGATTTTTGATTCAGAAACTCCTTCGCCGACACCGGCATAAAAATTTTTTAGGCAGTTTGCGACTGTCTGTTTTTTTAGGAAGTGAAAATTTTGGACGACAAAAAAATTGCGATTATAGTTCATTCGACAGACGAAAAAATTTTTCAGGAAATTTCAAAAAGTCTGGAGGAACTTGAGACACCTAAAGATTTTTCTGTTGATATTCTTCCTGCACAAGGCGAAGAAAAATTTCGCGCCTATAACTTTGCAATGAAAAATTCGGATGCGAAGTACAAAATTTATCTTGATGAAAATGTTTCAGTCTTGCGGAAAAATATTTTGTCGGAAATAATTTCTGTCTTTAGGTCGAACAGTAAGGTTGGGATAGTCGGCACAAGCGGAGCGATTAGACTTTCGACGCATGGAAATAGTTTTACTTCGGCAAAACGTTGCGGAAAAATTTTTCTCGGCAAAGGAAAAAGTTTGAAAGATTTTGGCGGCGATAAAAAAAATTTTCAGGAAGTCGAAGCGATCGATGAATTTTTTATTGCCACGCAGTACGACTTTGATTGGCGCGAGGATTTAAAAAATTTTTCGGTTGCGGCTCAATGTTTAAATCTCAAGCGCGAAGGTTATAAATCTGTAGTTTTGCGTCAGAAAAAACCTTACGCTTGGGTTAGGAAAGATAATTTTTCAATCGATGCACAGGCGCAGAAAATTTTTCTTGAAGATTACAAAAATATTTTTCCGCTTGTCAGCGTAGTTATTCCAACTTTTAATCGGACAAACTATTTCAAATTGGCTCTTGAATCTGTATTAAATCAGACTTACAGAAATTTTGAAATTGTTGTAAGCGATGACGGCACGAATGATGAGACAGAAAAGTTTATACAGCCATATTTGCAAAAATATTCCTGTATAAAATATTTTCACCACAAAAATTTTTCTGCGAATGATAACTGGAATTTTGCACGCCAATATAATAATCCCGACGCTGAATTTGTAAATTGGCTTATGGACGACGATTTATTTTATCCGAGAAAACTTGAAATAATGGCTGAGGTTCTTAGAAATAATCCAAATGTTTCGCTGGTTACTTCAGTTCGTAATACCATTGATGAAAATGGAAAAGTTACAGGTCAGATGCTTTTTCCTCGCCCTGAAGTTTTAAATAGAAATGTCATACTTAAAGGCGAAGATGCAGGGGCACTTATGTTCGGTATAGGCGAAAATTATGTTGGTGAACCTACAACGCCACTCATCAGAAAAAAATGTCTGCGTAATAATGACTGGTGCTGGACAGATGAGGAAGAAGGATGGTTTGCGCTTATAGACATTTCAACTTGGTTACAACTTTTTACTAAAGGCGATTTGTGTTATATTGCAAGTGAGCCATTAAGTGCTTTTCGGAAACATAGTGAACAAACAACCAATCTGGACGGTAGCATGGGAGCAATTTTTGAAGTTAGTTGGGCATGGATTTTTAAGACGGCTTGGGAGAAAAAATTTATAATCAAAAATGAAAAACAAATGCGAGGAAGAGTTTTAAATTGGATTTACAGTGCATGTCTGAGATTGAAAACTGCAAATGATTCAGGTTATCACGACGAAGCAATTACAACTTTGGAAAAAACATTGAACGCAATGATCCAGTCTCTTTACAACGGCTATAAAATTGATTTGCCGCCTCGAGATTACGGAGAAAAAACAAAGCTCGGCAGAATTTCTTAATGAGGTGAAAATTTTTGGACGACAAAAAAATTGCCATTATCGTTCATGTGACGAACGAAAAATTTTTTCAGGAAACTGCAGAAAGTTTGCAAACTTTGGAAGTGCCGGAAAATTTTTCTGTTGATATTCTTCCTGTTCAAGGCGAAGAAAAATTTCGCACATATAATTTTGCGATGAAAGATTCAGACGCGAAATACAAAATTTATCTTGATGAAAAGGTTTCTGTTCTGCAAAAAAATATTTTGTCGGAGATTGTGAAAATTTTTCAATCTGATGACAAAATTGGAATAATCGGAACAAGCGGAGCGATTAAACTTGCGACAGATGGAATTTGCTTGGGTTCACCGAAACACACAGGAAAACTTCTTTATGACGCAGAAAAAAAATTACAAAATTTTGGCGACAGCGAAGAAGAATTTGTTGAAGTTGAAGCGGTCGATGAATATTTTGTTGCTACTCAGTACGATTTTTCTTGGCGCGAAGATTTAAAAATTTTTTCAGTCGCCGCGCATTGTTTGGACTTTAAGCGCGAGGGTTACAAGTCGATTGTCATAACCCAACAGACACCTTGCATTTGGTACAGGTCAATCGATTTTTCAGTCGATAAACAGGCGCAGAAAATTTTCATGGAAGATTATAAAAATTTTTATCCTTTAGTAAGTATTATCATCCCGACTTTCAACAGAACGAAATATTTTAAAATTGCGCTTGAGTCTGCCTTGAATCAAACTTACAGAAATTTTGAAATTGTCGTGAGTGACGACGGCACAAATGATGAAACAGAAAAATTTATCCAACCTTACTTGCAAAAATATTCCTGTATAAAATATTTCAGAAACAAAGGATTTACGGCAAACGACAACTGGAATTTTTTGCGCGGTTACAATAATCCTGACGCAGAATTTGTGAATTGGCTTTTGGATGATGATTTATTCTATCCGCAAAAGTTAGAAAAAATGGTGAACATTATGAGAAATTATTCTAATGTTTCGCTGGTGACTTCAGTGCGAGATGCCATTGATGAAAATGGAAAAATTTTAGTTCAGGCACATAATTCGCATCCGGATTATTTTACAAAAGATATGCTGATAAGCGGAGAAACGGCAGGAAGACTTATTTTTGAATGGGGAATACAAAATTATGTCGGCGAACCGACAACTTCGCTCATCAGAAAAAAATGTCTGCGTGATAATGATATGTGCTGGACCGAAGATGAAAAAGGTTGGTTTGCGCTGATAGCTATTTCAACTTGGTTGCAACTTTTTGAAAAAGGCGATTTGTTTTATTTTGCAAGTGAACCGATGAGTGCTTTTCGTCAACATGGTGAGCAGACGACAAATGCAGATAATATGAAGGCAATCTTTGCGACAAGCATGGCACAACTCATAAAGACAGCAGTTGATAAAAAAATTTTTATAACAGATGAAAAGTTGCGACGTAAAGTTATTGTGGACTGGATCAATTTTTCCAATTTTCAACTTCTGGAGGCGTTTGAAGAAAATCGCCAACATGAATCGCTCGTAACTTTGGAAAAAACAATGAGCGCAGTTTGTCAAGGTCTTTATAACGGCTACGAAATAAATTTACCTCCTCGCGATTATGGAGATATGTCTAAGTTAGGAAAAATTTCTTGAGGTGAAAAGATTATGTGTAAAGAATGTGGATGCGGCGAAACGAACGGAAATACCAGATTGCAATTTTTTGCGGAAGGTTATACAGAAAACAACGCGAAAGAAGTTGAAAAAAATCTTCTCGGTTTGCGTGGAGTTATGTTTGTTCATATTCATGCTCATGACGGCGAAACTGTCATTGACTATGATCCGAAAAAAACCAAGCTGACAGAAATTATTTCAGTCTTTGCGAAAAATAATGTCGATGCAAACATTTAACTTTTTTTTATCAGACAAGTTTGAAAACTAAAAGTTTGTCGACGAAAATAATTCCGATTCGGCAGAGGCGAGGAGAAAATTTTTTGAAAAAAAAGCTCGACAGATTGGTTTAAATCGCCGAGTCTTTTTTTTACTTTTTTTGTATTGAGTTAAAATTTCAAATCGTCCACAAAATTTTTCAAAGCGGCTCTGTCTATTCCGCTCCTGAAAACTTGACCTTCAATAAATTCTGCATTCGGCGCGGAAGGCTGAAGATTTTTTGCAGTTTCGCCCAAACCGCTGCCGCCTGAAGTCGCGAACAAAACAATTTTTTTTCCGCTGAAGTCGTAACTTTCAAGAAAGCTGTTGATAATGTGCGGAGCGACATACCACCAAATTGGAAAACCGAGAAAGATAATTTCCGCATCAGAAATTTTTGCATCTTTGTCGGCAAGTTTCGGACGCGAATTTTTATCCTGCATTTCGATTGAAGTTCTTGACTGCGGATTGTTCCAATTTAAATCTTGCGTTGTGTACGGCGTTTCAGGTTTAATTTCATAAATTTCTGCGCCGACGACTTCGGCAAGATTATCTGCAAGTTTGCGCGTCGAACCGCTCGCTGAAAAAAAAGCTACAAGTTTTTTGCTCATCAAAAATTCCTCCAATGTTTACAAATCTTGTGAAAGTCTATCAGCCTTTTATATTCTTTGTCAATAGACAAAATCTGAAACTAAAAATTAAAATTAGAACTTGTATTCACAAGTTTCGGGGTTAAGGGATAAGAGGAAAGTAAATCTTTGAACTAAATCCTATTACCTGAAGCTGTGGATACAGCTTCTTAGACAAAAGCTGTAAAATTTTTCAAAAAAATATCGTCCGCCGAAAAAAAATTCTTAAATCTTCTTCGCGAACGATAATTTTTTTTGCCGTGAAATGTCTGTCAAAATTTTTTTCAAAAAATTATCTCAAATATTTCTGGCAAAGTTGTTTCAATTTTTCTGCGTCGGCATCCGCCTGATAATTTGTTTCCAATCTCCAAGACCAATTTGTTCCGACAGTGCCGGGCGTATTCATCCTGCCGGAGCTGTCGAGTTTCAAAATATCTTGCATTGGAATAATTGTGAATCTTGAGTCGGAGGCGTAGGCAAATTCAATCAATTTTTCGCAAACGTCATCGGGACGGCGAACATCTGCTCCGAGAAGTGCGGCGATTGTCGCGCGGCTCGATCTGTCCGTGTCCTCAAGATACCAGCCGATAGTTGTGTTGTTGTCGTGAGTGCCTGTGTAAGTGATAGAATTTTCCGGAGGAATGAAACCGATTCTGCCGTCCTCATTGAAATGCAATTCAAAGTGCAAAACTTTCATTCCCGGGAAACCGCACTCTTGACGAAGCTCTTCAACTGCGTCCGTGATGATTCCCAAATCCTCCGCGACAATGTGGACATTTGGAAATTCTTTTTCGATAGTGTTGAAAAATTTCATACCGGGACCTTTGTGCCATTCACCGTTAATCGCATCTTTTGCATCGCCGTCAACCGACCAGTAAGATTCAAAAGCGCGGAAATGATCTATTCTCACAATGTCCACGAAGTCGAAAAGTTTTTTAAATCTTAACTTCCACCATTTATATTCTTCTTGCTCCATCGCCTGCCAATCGTATTGAGGATTTCCCCAGAGTTGACCTGTCGCGCTGAAATAATCCGGCGGAACTCCCGCAACTTTTTTTGGTCTTCCTTGCTCATCAAGTTGGAAAAGTTTTTGATTCGCCCAAGCGTCAGCACTGTCAGCCGAGACGAAGAAAGGCATATCGCCCATAATTTCCACGCCATGCTCATTCGCGTACCTGTGAAGTTTTTGCCACTGCAAATTGAAAATATACTGCTCGAACTCGAAGAAGAAAATTTCATCTTTAAGTATCTCGCGCCATTCATCTAAAGTTTTTTCATCACGCTGTTTAATTTTTTCATCCCATTCAATCCAGTAAACATCATTAAATCTATCCTTAATCGCCGCGAAAAATGCGTACTCTTTCAGCCAATAAGATTCTCTGTTCTTGAACTGATCAAAATCAACTTTTAATTTGTTGTCGATTGCAATTTTATTTTTGAAATTTTGAAATGCTTTTGAAAGAGCCGCCAATTTCAGCGCGATAACTTTTTCAAATTCTACTTTGCTGTCGTTCGGTTTGCGGGCGATAGGAATATCATATTCGCTCAAAAGTCCGCGCTCAATCAAATCGTCGGGAGAAATTAACAGAGGATTTCCTGCGAAGGCAGAAGGCGATTGATAAGGCGAATAACCAAAGCCGACAGGATTCAGCGGCAAAATTTGCCAGACAGTTTGTCCCGCCGCTTTCAAATAATCGACAAATTCAAACGCCGCTTTTCCCAAGTCGCCGATTCCATACTTCGACGGCAAACTTGTCGGGTGGAGCAAAATTCCTGCGCGTCTGTCGTAATTTTGTTTCGGTGGAACGTGGAGGAGCAAAATTCCTTCAAGCGGCTGAATTTTAAGAGAAACTCTGCCGCGAATCACAGGAAATTGTTTCTTTTCGTCTTTGGGATCAAAAGCGTCGACAAAAATTCCGCTCGCAAAGTCGCTGACATCGAAAGAAACTTCTCTAACTTCATGTCTGGAACGATTGAAGGCAACCAAGAAAATTTTATTCTCCGCCTCTTGATCAAAAACATCGTGACCGTTGCGAATAACTCTGGCGTAAGCAAAAATATCTCCGTGACTCGGCAGCGGCAAAAATTCTCCAGTCTGCAAAACAATATTTTCATTTCTCATCGCGATAAATTTTTTGTAAAGTTCGCGCAACTCAAAATCTCCGTCGTCCCACTTGTAAGGTCTGCGGTTCGTCGGATCTTTGAAACCTTGCATGCCAAGTTCGTCGCCGTAATAAATGCAGGGAACGCCGGGATAAGTCATCTGCCACAGCGCAGCCATTTTCAATCTTGCTTTTCCAAGTTTTTCATGTTCCGCATCAAGTTTAAATCTTGTCTGTTCGACGGCGGGCATTTTGTCGAAGTATGGAGCCTCGCCGAAAATTGTAATTGGTCGCATAATGTCATGACTTGCAATCAAATTCATCATCGCGTAGAAATTTTCTTTAGGATAATTTTCGCGCAAACTTTCCATGCGACGCATACAAGTTTTGCCGTCGATATGTCCCAAAATAAAATTGAACATATGTTCGCGGAAAGGATAATTCATCGCGCTGTCCATTTCATAGCCGCAAAAATATTGACGCTGAACTCCGTAAGCAATTTTGTTCGACGCATCCTCCCAAACTTCACCAATCATAATTGCATCGGGATTAGTTTTTTTCAGCTCGGCAAAAAATGCTTGCGAAAATTCTGCAGGAAGTTCATCGATAACATCAAGTCGCCAACCCATAACGCCTTCATTCAGCCAGTGATGCAAAACGCTGTCTTTGTCGCGGATAATGAAGTCCATGTAACTTGGCGTGACTTCGCGGACGTTCGGCAGTGTATCAAAATTCCACCAGCTGTCATAGTCGTTGGGATAATTTTTAAAACTGTACCAATCAAAGTAAGGCGAATCTTTCGACTGAAATGCTCCGACAGAATTATATTGACCTCTGCGATTGAAATAAATGCTGTTTGAGCCTGTGTGACTGAAAACGCCGTCGATAATTATGTTGATACCTTTTTCCTTCGCCGTGTCAACCAAGTGCTTGAAGTCTTCATTCGTGCCGAGAATCGGATCAATTTTGTGATAGTCTCCTGTGTCGTAGTGGTGATTGCTTTCAGATTCAAAGACAGGATTAAAATAAATTGCGTTGATACCAAAATCTTTCAGGTAGTCGAGTTTGCTTTCAATTCCGCGCAAATTTCCACCGTAAAAGTCGTAAGCAATAATTTCATTTGTGTCGGGATCTTTGTAGTAAGCAGGTTCATCTTTCCAACTTGCGTGATAAACTGCGCCGCGCTTTTCGATAATTGCATTTCCTTCACGACAAAATCTGTCAGGAAAAATTTGATACATCACCGAGTGTTTGAACCAGTCCGGAGTCTTTGCACCTTTCCTGTAAACTGTAATTTGAAATGCAGGAGGAGCGTAATCGAAATAAACCTCGCCAATTCCGCCGAGCTGCTCAGGATTGTTTCCATAGTAGTAAGTTCTTTCAGCCGTGACGATGATGAAATAATACCAGACAAGTCCTCCGCGCTCAGGCATTGTGACTTCAGTCGAGTAAAATTTTTCGTGCGCCTGTTCGTTGTCGCGAGTGGAAAGATTCCACCACTTTTCGCCGGTGTCATCCGACCAAGTGTGAAGTAAAACTTGGCGAATAATTTCACCTGTTCTGATTCTGATTCCAAGTCTGACAATACTGCCTGCCTCTGCCGCTC
Source organism: uncultured Selenomonadales bacterium (assembly GCA_937910665.1). Taxonomy (GTDB): domain Bacteria; phylum Bacillota; class Negativicutes; order Selenomonadales; family Selenomonadaceae; genus Quinella. The sequence continues at coordinate 13,199 of CALEPR010000195.1, read as the reverse complement.
CGACTGTCGAGCGGTAGTAAATATTTTGTGAATTGTGTTCAATGTTGCTTTTGTCCATCAAATCATCTCCTCAATAAAACTTCTTTTAGTAATTCGCTGTTTATTTTAAATTGCCTTCAACATTCTTTTCAAATAATCTAGCTCAAGAAATTTTTCCACATATCAGTTGATTTGACTCGTTGTGAGAGTAAAAAAATTCAAGCAAAAATATTATTCTACAAGTCGTGACTAAACACAAGAGACGACAAATTATATTGAGAAATTAAGTTCCTGCGATTTAAATTTTTCCGCTTAAAGTCTGTAAATTTTTGTAAATTGGTCGAGGAAAAATTTTTTCTTTCGGACGGAAATATCTTTCATTTCGGCAAGGGAAATGCTATAATTTCAAAAAACTTTTCTCGACAGACAAAATTTTTTTTGGAGGAGGAATGAACAGTGAATTTTGATATTATTGATACAATGGTCAGGACGGCGATGGATTCGATCCGCAACGCTTACCTTGAACACGGCGGAATTGCGGCAGGTGCTTGCGTTTTGACTGCGGACGGAACACTTTACAGCGGCTGCACGGTTGATCACCCTGTACCTCATTTGAGTTACTCGGCGGAAACTGTTGCGATGCTCCGCGCTATCGCGGACGGCAAACGCGATTTTGATGCTGTGGCGATTGTCGCCGACATTGATGGAATTTACGCGCCGGACGAAGATACTTATCAATTTTTGCTCGAATTTGAAGTTGAAGAAATTATTTTGGCTGACTTGGAAGGCGACGTTAAAATTTTAAGAATTGATGAAATTGTTCCTTACAGACCGCGCCGCAGGACTTATTGAATTATGAAAAAAATTTTTACCAACGACTGGGAAAATTTTTTGTCTGAAGAATTGCGGCAACCTTATTATCAAGAGTTGCGGCAGTTTTTAATTTCGGAATATCGCAGCAGAAAAATTTTCCCCGATATGTTTGACATTTTTAATGCGTTACATTTTACAAGTTACGCCGATACAAAAGTTGTAATTCTCGGTCAAGACCCTTACCACGAACCTGGGCAAGCGCACGGTTTAAGTTTTTCCGTTTTGCCGGGAGTTTCTCCGCCGCCTTCGCTGATAAATATTTTTAAAGAACTTCAAACCGACTTGGGTTGCAAAATTCCAAACAACGGCTGTTTAAAATTTTGGGCTGAGCAGGGAGTTTTACTCTTGAACACAGTTTTGACAGTCCGCGCACATTTGGCGAACTCGCACAGAGGACACGGCTGGGAAACTTTCACAGACAAAATTATTTCCGTCCTCAACGACCGAGAAAAACCGCTCGCATTTATTTTGTGGGGAAGACCTGCGCGGGAAAAAAAATCTATGATAACAAATCCCGAACACTACATAATTGAATCCGCGCATCCAAGTCCGCTGTCGGCAAGCAAAGGATTTTTCGGAACGCGACCATTTTCCAGAGTAAATGATTTTTTGATTTCAGTCGGAGAAAAACCAATCGACTGGCAAATTCCCGACATTTAAATTTTGAAAATAATTTTTCCGAGAAAAAAATCTGCGGCAATAAATTTTAAAATTATCGCTGCAGAATTTTTTAGTTTTTGAAAAGTTGTACCCAAAAATGTCTGTACTCATTTTCAGGAACATAAATGTAACCCACTCCGAGTTTGCCGAATTTAGGACTTAAAATATTTTTGCGGTGACCTTCCGAGTTCATCCAAGCCTCCACGACTGCTTGAGGATTTCGCTGACCTGCGGCAATATTTTCTCCGACATATTTGTAAGGAATTTTTATAGCCGTGAAACAAGGTTTTCCGTTCGGTCGCGTGTGCGAAAATTTTTCCGGCAATTCTTCGGCGCGAATTTCTGCCGCCTTCATGAGATTCGGAGAAAGTTTTAAAGGATTCAGTCCAACTTTTTCGCGCTCGACATTTACATAGTACAAAACTTCTTCGGCAAAATTTTCAGTAACTTCGACTTCCTGAGCGTCGGCAAGATTAAAATTTTCCCCGCCGAAAAAATTCTTCGCGTCAAACAAATTTACCGAACAGATTATCAAAAGCGTAAGGATTACCAAAAAAATTCTACGCATAAATTTTCACCTCGATTTGTACTTGTAGAAAATCCAAATTGCAAAGACCCAAAGCGGCATCAAAAATACTGCAAGGCGCATTTCTTCCATCGTCAACATCATCGCAATTACCGCCGCCACGAACGCCAAACAAAAATAATTTGACGCGGGATAGAGAATCGCGGGAAATTTTGTAACCTTGCCGACTTTTTTTATTTGCGACTTAAATTTTAAATGCGTCAAAATAATCATCGCCCAGCTGATTAAAACTGCGCCGGTGACTATCGACATCAGATACATAAAAATTTGTCCCGGCAAAATGTAATTCAAAATTACGACAAGCAAAGTTATTCCGGAAGAAACTAAAATTCCATTGACAGGAACTTTTCGCGCAGAAAGTTTTTCAAAAAATTTTGGAGCATTGGAACTTTTTGCCAAGCCGTAGAGCATCCTGGAATTGGAATAAATTGCCGAATTGTAGACGCTGACAGCCGCAGTCAAGACAACGAAGTTTAAAAGATTTGCCGCACCCGTGAAGCCGACATTTTCAAAAATCTGGACGAAAGGACTCGCCTCCGCTCCGACTTCGTTCCAAGGCCATAAAGTCATCAGCACAACCATCGTGCCGACATAAAAAATTAAAATTCTGTAGACAACTTGATTGACTGCGCGGGGAATAGTTTTATCAGGATTTTCTGCCTCGCCCGCCGTAATTCCAATCAATTCAATTCCGCCGAAACTGAAAATTACAGGAACAAGCGCGATAAACATTCCAAAAATTCCGTTCGGAAAAAATCCTCCGTGAATCCAAAGATTTTCAAAATTCTGCGGAAAAGGTTTCGCATCCGTGAAAATAAAATAACCTCCCAGCAAAATCATAAAAATGATTGCGGAAATTTTTATCAACGCCATCCAAAATTCAATTTCTCCGTACGCACTGACCGTGATTAAATTTATCAAAGTAATCACTACCAGACAAATTAACGCACTGATCCACTGCGGCAAATCCGGTAGCCAATAAGAAACATAAATGCTGACCGCCGTGAGTTCCGCCATGCTGACAAAGATATATAAAAACCAATAATTCCAACCTGCCAAAAATCCCGGAAATTTTCCCCAATATTTGTCGGCGTAATAACTGAACGATCCCGAAACAGGTTCTTCAACAGACATTTCTCCGAGCATCCTCACAATCAAAAAGACAACTACTCCGCCGATTAAATAACTCAATGACACCGCCGGCCCCGCCAACGCGATTGTCGAAGTTGATCCATAAAAAAGTCCCGTGCCGACCGCCGTGCCGAGCGCAATCATTTGCAAGTGGCGATTTTTTAAACCGCGTTTCAATTTTTCTTCTGCCAATTTTACTAAACCTTCTTAAAAAATATTTTTTTCTAAAATTCGCCAAACAAATAAATTTTTCCTGTTTAAGAAACTGTATTCACAGCTTCAGGAAATAGAATTTAATTTTTCCTTCTCCCTTATCCCTAGAACTTGTTCATACAAGTTCTAACATATGCGCGGAACTAAATTTCCGACAGGCATATCGACAATTCTAACGCCGCCGATTTTTGTTTTCAAGCCGACTTTGCCGACAAAATTTTCTGTGACTTCGCCAATAATTTCAGAATTTTTGCCGTAAGGATTTTTTTTCATGACTTCCAAAACTTTTTCTGCAGAATTTTTTGGAACAATCGCAATAATTTTTCCTTCGTTCGCCAATTCCAAAAAGTCAAAACCCAAAATGTCACAAACTCCTCGAACTTCTTCGCGCACAGGAATTTTTTCTCCCTCCAACAAAATTCCGACATTTGCCGCACTTGCAATTTCATTCAAGACCGCCGCGACTCCTCCTCGCGTCGCATCTCGGAGCATCGCAATATTTTTTTCAACTTCCAACATTTCAAAAATCATTTTGTTCAGCGGAGCGCAATCCGATTTCAAAGTTTCGGGAATTTCTAAACCGTGTCGCGCAGATAAAATTGTTGTCGCGTGATCTCCGACAGTTCCGGAAATTAAAATTTTCATTCCTGCGCGAACATTTTTCGCAGAAATATTTACGCCGTCGATAAGTTCTCCAATTCCCGCAGTGTTGATAAAAATTCCGTCTGCCTGATCTTTGCCGACAACTTTTGTGTCGCCTGTAACAATTTTAACTCCTGCCTCCTTCGCCGCCGCACTCATCGAGCGAACAATTTTTTCCAAGTCGTCGAAGTCAAAACCTTCCTCGATAATAACAGCCGCCGCCAAAAATTTTGGAATCGCGCCGGTAACTGCCAGATCATTCACCGTGCCGCAAACAGAAAGTTTTCCAATGTCGCCGCCCGCAAAAAAAATTGGTCGAACAACATAACTGTCAGTAGTCATCGCCAGCTTTCCAAGTTTCGCGCCGTCGTGAAGTTCATTTAAAAATTCATTGTCGAACTCCGGCAAAATAATTTCTTGAATCAAATCCGCGCTGAATTTTCCGCCCGCACCATGAGCCAAAGTAATTTTTTTTGTCATGAAATTTTTCCTCCAAACTTTTCCTGCATTATAGCACAGAAATTTTAGAAAAAAAATCTGCCGCACCTGCTTATTCAAAACTCTCAAGTCCATAAAAAATTATTTTTCGTTGAAGTTTTTTCGTCGGTTAGGTATAATGTAACAAATTTTTTCAATGGAGGAGAATTTGTCGCACTGAAGTTTCTTGAAAAAATTTTTTGCTTATATTCGGCAAATAAATTCACAGCAAAAACAGGTGAAGTCATTTGATGCAGAAATAAAAAAATCCCTCCGCGCGGAGGGAAAATTTTTTAACGTGGCGATTTTGGAACAATGACAAACAGAAAGGAAAAATTTTTATGCGACCGATAAATTTAAAATTGTCAGCCTTCGGGAGTTTTTTAAAACCGACAGAAATAAATTTTGAAAAAGGTTTGGACGGCGCGAAAATTTTTTTGATTCACGGGCCGACTGGAGCGGGAAAGACAACTTTGCTCGACGCAATTTGTTACGCACTTTATGAAGAAAGTTCCGGCGGCGCGGACGGCGGCGGACGCGACAAAAAAAATTTCAGATCTGAATTTGCGGACGCGGATCAAGAAATGTCTGTAGATTTTACTTTCGCGATGAATGATTCAGTTTACAGAATAAAGAGAACGCCTCCGCTGAAAAGTTCCGCAAAAAAAATTGTCGAACTCTACAAAGATGACGACTTGCAGACCGGCGACGCGAGAGAGGCGAATCAGTACATAAAAAATTTGCTTGGATTTAATGCGGCGCAATTTCGTCAGGTTGTACTTTTGCCGCAGGGAAAGTTTCGAGAATTTTTGATTGCGACTTCGCAAAAGCGCGAGGAACTTTTGAGCGTCATTTTCAACGCAGGATTTTATGCGGCTGTCGAAAACGGCTTGAAAGAAAAATCGAAACTTGCGAAGGCAGATTTAGAAAAGTTGGAAACTGTTCAGAAAAATTATCTGCAAGATTTATCTGAAGTCGGCGAAGAAAATTTTGCAGACTTTTTGAAAAAAATTTCCGCGCAGGTCGAGGAATTAAAAATTTCTGTCGAGAAAAATAAAATTGTTGCCGAATCCGCGCAGAAAAATTTAACTGCAGGAGAAGTTTTGTTGCGCGAATTTTTGCAAGCTGAATCAAGTCAAAAAAAATTGCAGGCGGCAGAAGAAAATTTAAAGTCAATCACAGAAAAAATTTCTCCCGCACAAGTCGAATTTGAAAAGCGCAAAGCTGAAGAAGTCGCTCGACAAGATTTAGTGAAAAAAATCAGCGACTTGCAAAAAATTTCTGACGCTGTCAAAGATTTTCAAAAAAAATCTTCCGAACTTGAAAAAGTTTTTGAGGATGAAAAAGTTGCTCGGAAAAAAATTGCGGACGAAGAAATTTTGCTGAAAAAATTTTTGGCGCGAGTTGAAGAACTTGAAAACGATATCGAAAAACTTCAAGGCGCGGAAGGAAAATTTAAAGATGCCGAACAAAAATTAAAATCTTCGCAGGACAAAGAAGCGCGACTTAAAATAATTGCCGACTTGAACAAAAATTTAATTGCCAAGCAAAACACTTTAAAAATTGCCGACAAAAACTACACCGACGCTTACAAAGAACTTGAAAGACTTCGGAACTTGCAACGAGCGGGAGCGGCGGCGTTTTTGGCTGAAAATCTTGAGGACGGCGAACCTTGCCCGGTCTGCGGCGCGATTCATCACCCGAACCTTGCAAAGTCTGCAACGTCGATTCCCAGCGACGAAGAAATTGAAAATGCTGAAATTTTTTTGAAACGCCGCGAACTGGAAAAAAAAGCTGCGTCGGACGGACTTGCCGCCTTCAACGCAAAAATTGATTCCGCGCAAGCCGAAGTTGAAAAACTTGCTGAAGTTTTGAATTTGTCTGAAGCGCAGGAATTTTTTGAGGCGGCGAAGAAAAATTTCGACAAACTTAATCAAGACAAAAAAAATTTGCAGATCGGCAGAGATAAAACTCAGAAAAAGCGCGACGAAGTTGACAAGCTGAAAAAAGATTTCGAAACTCTGTCGAAGGTTGTGGAAAATTTGCGCGGCGCAGTCGCGGAGAAAAAAAATCAAATTCCTCAAGATTATTTAAACAACGCCGAAAAACTTTCTGCAGATCTGCGCGAAAATAAAAATTTGTTGGAAACTTTGTCGGCGGCGTGGAAAAAAATTGACGCTGAATACAATAAATTGCTGAACCAAAAATCTGAACAGGAAGGTAAAATAAAATCTGAATCGGAAAATTTTCAGGAACTTTCGGCGAAGATTGCAGACAAAGACAAGCCAGACATTGAATCGCTCCGAAAAAATTCTAAAGCCGCGCAGGAAAATTATGAAAAAAGTTTGTCAGACGCAACGCAACTTTCAGCAAAATTAAATCAGCTCACCGAAACAAAAAATAAAATTGATGCACTGGAAAATGAAATTGCGACGGCGAAGGAAAATTTTGAACTGTGGAAATATTTGTCCGACGTGGCGAGCGGAGAATTTTCCTCAGCAAAAATTTCTTTCCGCAGAAGTTATTTGCAGTCGATTTTCCGCGACATTGTAGAAGAATCAAATGCGCGGCTTGACAAGATGAGCGAAGGCAGATATAAATTTATTGTTTCGGAGGAGCGTGTCAACAATCGCGTTCAGTCCGGAGGCTTGGACATAAAAATTTTTGACGCATACACAGGAAAGGCGAGACTTGCAACGACGCTTTCAGGCGGAGAAAGTTTTTTGGCGGCGTTAAGTTTAGCTTTGGGTTTAGCGGCTGTCGTGAAAAATATTTCCGGCGGCGTGAAGTTGGATACACTTTTTATTGACGAAGGTTTTGGGTCTTTGGACTCGGACGCTCTCGATGCGGCGATTGAAGTTCTGGAAAATTTACAGGCAGACGGCAGACTTGTCGGAATAATTTCTCACGTCGATGAACTGAAACAAAGAGTGCCTGCGCGACTGGAAGTAAAAAAATCTCAGCGCGGAAGTTTTGCGGAATTTGCGAAGTAAAAATTTTTTAAAATAATTTTTGAGGAGGAATTTTTATGTTGATTTTACCGGCAATAGATATTCGCGGAGGAAAATGTGTTCGCTTGACGCAAGGCGACTTCGGCAAAGAAAAAATTTATTCCAACTTTCCTGAAGAACAGGCATTGAAGTGGCAGGAAGGCGGAGCAAGATTTTTGCATGTCGTGGACTTGGACGGAGCGAGGGAAGGAGCTCCTACAAATCTTTTTGCCGTGAAAAAAATTTTGGAAAATGTAAAAATTCCTATCGAGGTCGGCGGCGGCATCAGAACTATGGACGACATTGAAACTTATCTTGACTTGGGCGTTGACAGAGTTATTCTCGGCAGCGCGGCAGTAGAAAATCCTGAACTTGTCAAAGAAGCGGCTGAGGAATTTGGCGGCGAAAATATTGCCGTCGGGGTCGATGCTCGCGACGGAATTGTTGCGGTTCACGGTTGGAATGATTTGGGCGTAATTAAAGCTGAAAATTTGGCGATGCAGATTGGCGATCTTGGAATTTCCACGATGATTTACACAGATATTTCTCGCGACGGAATGTTGGGAGGAATTGATGCCGAACACCTCGCAGACCTTGCCAAAAAGTCCGGAATTTCTTTAATTGCGTCCGGTGGAATTTCTTCTCTGGAAGATATTCGCAAGCTGAAAAATTTTGAGTCTGCAGGAATTATCGGCGCAGTCATAGGCAAGGCACTTTATGAAAATGTTTTGGACTTGTCGGAGGCAGTCAAAGTCGCTGAGGAGGAAAATTTTTTCTATGACAAAAAAAATTGATTTTGAAAAATTGTCGCAGACCGAGCAAAAAATTTTGACGCAAATTTACGGCTCGCAAGTCGGTTACAGCGCAAAAAAAATTTCTTACGTCGCCGAACTTGATGACGATGAAAAAATTTTTTTCGACAAAGATACTACTTTGTCACCGAATTTTTTTGTGCAAAGACTTTATAAAGTTTCCGGAAATATTTTGCCGCTGAAATTTAATCTGGAAGTCAGTCGCTTGATTGAAAAAAATGATGCGTTGCGAACAAATTATTGCGCGGTCGATACTCGGACTTTGAAAATTATTTTTGACTCGCGGAGTGAATTGCCTGAAATTGTTTACAGAAATTTAACCAACGTCCCCGACATTGATGACACATTAAAAAATATTTTTGAAGCGGATATGCGCCGAACTTTTGATTTGCGCTATGATAATCTTGTTCGCTTTTCGGTTTTCCACACAGGCGAGGAAGAGTACGCAGTCTTGATCACGATGCCGAAGTTGCTCGAAAACAGTTTTGATGTAAAAAATTTATTCCGCGCTGCGCTCGGTTTGGAAACTCTGCCGCCGACAGAAAAAAAATTTGTCGAAGTCCAACACATTGAACCGATTATCAACTACTGGTCAAAAATTTTTCAAGACCTGCCGAAGATGCCGCTTTTACCTTTTGCAAAAATTTCAAAAACTTTTTATCAACAAGCGGCGTACAAAATGTCAATTCCTGCCGAAATAATTTCAGATCTTCGCCAAAAATCTAAGTCAAATAAAATAATGCTCATGGCAATTTTACAATCTGCTTGGGCACTTTTGTTGCAAGGTTTCAATCAATCGAACGACGTAGCATTTTCAACTTTGATTCCCGACAGAACTTCCGAAGATATAAATTCAATTCCTGTTCGATTCAAAAGTTCAGGCGAAGAAACTTTGCAAAATTTAGTCGACGCACATTTTAAACAACTTTTAATTTCTCAACCTTACGCTTGCAAAAGTTTCTCCGCAATAAAAAAAGTTCTTCAGCCGCAAAATAAAACTTTCGATCACTTTTTAAGTTTCGGCGACTTCATGAAAGACACGCAACTTTTTTCAGAGGCGCAGGCGAGTCATGACGGTCAACTTGTCTTGCAAAATTCTTGGAATGCACAGAACACAAAACTTGGAATTTATTTCAATTACAGGGACGACAATATTTCAATTTCAATTCTGTATGACGCGAATAAATTTTTTCCAAACTTCGGCGAACTTATTTCGCGCAGATTTTATTTGACACTCCAGCAAATGATCTTGGATTGGAACTTGAACAGCAAAACTTTTATGGAGCGACTTGCGGAAAGATTTAAAGCTGAAACTGTGGAGATTCCGACAGATACAAGTTACCTGAGAAATTTCATTTCAAAACTTTATCTTCTGCAAGGCGAAACAGAAGGTACAATTCAACAGCTTATCAAAATTTCAAAACTTCAAACTTATTTTGAGGGCGACAGGATCGGCGGCGCGGATATTGAGCAAAATATTTTTTTCGTGGCGGAAGGAAAACTTGTTCGCAGTTTGGAAACCGGCGACGGTTGGTACAACACGCTCGACATCGTGAAAGAAAATTGTTGGCTGAATGAAACTGTTCTGCTTGAAAATAAAAAGGCAAAAATGTCCGCCGAAATTTTGACTGAAAAGGCTATTTTAATGTCAATTCCTCTCGACGCGATGAAAAAATTTTTGCAGGAATTTCCCGGCGTCGAACACAAAATTTTACTTCACACGCTCGGAGAAATGGAAAAATATCAGCGGCTTTGGATTCAGTCGTAAAAATTTTTGCGAAAGGAGGAAGCAATTTGGAAATAAAAAAATTTGTTGAAGATAAAACTTTGACAGTCGAGTTGATTGGAAGATTGGATGCTGTCACTTCGTTGGAACTGGATAAAGTTTTGAAAGATTCATTCGCCGGAATTAAAAAAATTATTTTTGATCTGACGAACTTGAATTATATTGCGTCGGCAGGATTGAGAATTTTATTGAAGTACCAAAAACAATCTGACAAAAATGGTTGCGAGATGCAAATAAAAAATGTTCAGTCGGAAGTTCGTGACGTTTTGAATATGACAGGGTTCAGTGATTTTTTAAATATTTCCGACGGTGCATCAAAAAAATTGTCGATTGAATTTTGATGCAGACAGAAATAAAAATGTTTCAAAATTTTTTGAGGAGGAATTTATTTTGAAAAATATTTACACAGGCAGAGCACCCGAAGCAGTCGGTCCATACAGCCAAGCTGTCGAGGTCGGAGAATTGATTTTTACTTCAGGACAAATTGCAATCAATCCGAAAGAAGGAAAAATTGTCGCGACTGACATTGAAGGACAAGTCGAACAGTGTTGCAAAAATCTTGGCGAAGTTTTGAAAGCTGCAGGTTCAGAATTTAACAAAGTCGTCAAGACCACTTGTTTTTTGGCAGATATTGCCGACTTCCAAGCCTTCAATACAGTTTATGAAAGTTTTTTTATCAGCAAACCTGCGCGAAGTTGTGTCGCCGTGAAAGATTTGCCTAAAGGCGCACTTTGCGAAATTGAAGTTATTGCCGTGAAATGAAATGGAAATTATTGAAATTTACGCCGAAGCACTTGCCGAGTACAAGGCTAAAAATTTTAAGAAGGCACTGGAACTGCAAGCCGAAGTGAAAAAATTAAATCCCTCGTGGACAAAAAATCTTTTGCTTGAGGCTTACATTTATCGCGAACAAAATTTAAATGCGAAAGAAATTTCTGTATTGGAAAATTTTTTGCCATACATCGACCTCACAGATTCTGCAGAAAAAAGTTTGGCGGCGGCGGGTTACAGTTTGCTGGCAGCGGCTTACAGAATTATTGCCGAGCCTGATAAAGCTGTAAAATTTTTTGTAAAGTCTGCCGAGCTGGAAGAAAATTTTGAAAGATCATGTGTAGAAATCAGCAACGCAATTTTTGCTTCAAATGATTGTGAAAATTTTTCTGCCGCAGATTTTCAAAAACTTTATTCTTTGTATCAGGAAAAAATTTCTGTCATAAAAACTTTTCCGAAAAAAATTTATAGTCACAAAAAAATTCGCGTCGGTTATCTGTCGGCAGATTTTCGCAATCATCCTGTGTCAACATTTGCATGGAGTTTATTTTTTTGTCGCGACAAAAATAATTTTGAACTTTATTGTTACTTCTCCAGTAACAAGCGCGACTGGGTGACAGAAAAAATTTCTGCAGAGGCTGATGGTTGGCGCGACATTTCAAAGTTGACTGATGAACAGGCGGCGGAACTTATTCGCGCAGATGAAATTGATATTTTATTTGATCTTTCAGGGCACACGAGCAACAACAGATTATTAACTGCGACTTATCGTCCTGCAACTGTTCAAGTTTCCGGCATTGGTTACATGAACTCGACCGGTCTGAAATGTTTCGATTATTTTTTGTCAGATAAATTTTGCTGTTCAGGTGACTGGGAAAAATTTTTTGTGGAAAAAGCTATTGAACTTCCGCATAGTCATTTTTGCTACACGCCGCTGCAAAATTTTCCCGAGCCGAGCGATGCTCCTTGTCTGAAAAATAATTTTGTGACCTTCGGCTGTTTCAATAACTACAACAAAGTTTCAGATATAATGTTGAAGGCGTGGAAAAAAATTTTAGATGCTGTTCCGAAAAGCAAATTGATTTTAAAACATCAAATTTTTGGCAACGATGAAGGAAAAAAAATTGTCGCCGCACGTTTGGAAAAATTTAATTTTGATCTTTCGCGAATTGAAATGCGTGGTCATTCTGCAAATTATCTTGAAGAATATTCCGAAATTGATATCGCATTGGATACTTTTCCTTACACCGGTGGAATGACGACCTGCGAGGCACTTTTTTCCGGCGTTCCTGTAGTAAGTTTGTATGGCGACAGGCAGGGAACAAGATTCGGCTTGAGCATTTTAAAAAATGTCGGACTCGATGAACTTGCCACAGAAAATATTGATGACTATATTTCTCGCGCAGTCGGTCTTGCAAACGATACAGAATTACTTTCAATCCTGCACAAAAATCTTCGGCGCATGATGAAAAATTCTCCGCTGATGGATTCAAAAAATTATGTTCGTGAAGTCGAGGAAAGTTTTGTAAAAATTTTGTCAGACGCTAAATAAAAAAATTTTTTCTGAAATGGAAAAAGCCGTGAACTTCTTTAGTCCACGACTCAGACTGTAGACAAAAATTGAAAAACACCTTCCGATGTGATATAAAATAGTTGGGAGGTGTTTTTTATGTACCGCAAGAAAGACAGAAAGTTGCAAAAAGAAAATGTGACAGTCAGTTTGGAAGAACTAGTGCCAGAAAATCATTTGTTGAGAATTATAGACAAGGCAATAGATTTCAATTTTATTTACGACGAAGTAGAAAATTTATACAGCGAGAAAGGTCGTCCCAGCATAGACCCCGTGAGTTTGTTCAAGATTGTTTTCATTCAGTACCTGTTCGGAATCCGTTCAATGCGTCAGACGATAAAAGAAATCGAAGTAAATGTAGCGTACAGATGGTTTATCGGGTATTCGCTTACAGAACCTGTGCCGCATTTTTCAACTTTTGGAAAAAATTACGTTCGCAGATTTGCAGACACAGATATTTTCGAGCGGATTTTCAAGAAAATTTTAGAGGAAGCACAAAAGTCGGGATATGTAGATGCGAGTGCAATTTTTATTGACTCTACGCACATAAAGGCGAGTGCCAATAAGCACAAAAGCAAAAAAGTTACGCTGACCAAACCAATAAAACAATATCAAACCCACGGAAATCAATTTTTGAATATGAGTTTCATGAGAAAATAAGGATTCATCAAGCACTTGAACATTATGTGACTCAACGGCAATTTCGGGA
>CALEPR010000194.1 GCA_937910665.1 uncultured Selenomonadales bacterium | reverse complement strand
CATCGTTCTGGCGCAGTTCCTGGGCATCTGCCCCTTCCTGGGCGTGTCCAACAAGCTTTCCACGGCCACGGGCATGTCGGGAGCGGTCTGCTTCGTGATCACGCTCGCCACCGTGGTGACCTACCTGCTGAACCAGTACCTGCTGGTGCCTTTCGGCCTGGAGTTCCTGCAGACGATCTCCTTCATCCTCGTGATCGCCGCCCTCGTGCAGATGGTGGAGATCGTCCTGAAGAAGATCAGCCCCTCGCTCTACCAGGCTCTCGGCATCTTCCTGCCGCTGATTACCACCAACTGCGCCGTGCTCGGCGTGGCCATCACCGTGGTGACCAAGGACTTCGCCTTCGGCGGCGCTGCGCCCCACATGCTGAATCTCGGCCAGGCCACGGTCTATGCCTTCGCCACTTCGCTCGGCTACGGCCTGGCTATGTGCCTGTTCGCCGGCCTGCGCGAGCATCTGGCGGGCAACGACGTGCCCAAGGCTTTCAGGGGCCTGCCGATCGCGCTCATCACCGTGGGCATCATGGCCATGGCGTTCCTCGGCTTCTCCGGAATTGTTTAACCTTTTTATTTATTTTTACTTATTTTAATCAATTTTAATCAATCATGAAGAAAATTATCGCTATTCTCGTCGGCGTGCTCGCTTTTGCCGCCGTCGCTTCCGCGCAGCCGCGCGCACTGGGTATCCGTGTCGGTGGAAACGGCGCAGAACTCTCTTATCAGCAAAGTCTGGGCAACAACTTCGCCGAGTTTGACCTGGGCGCCGCCTGGGGCCATGGTTTCGGCCTCAGCCTGACCGGCACCTATGATTTCATCTTCGCCAGCGCCGGCATCGTCAACTTCTATGTAGGCCCGGGTGCTTCCCTGGCTTTCTACAACTACAATGACGGCAATACCAGCTCCCTGCAGTTCTTCCCGGGCATCGTAGCCCAACTGGGTTTCGAATTCGAGATTCCCTCGATCCCGATGAACATCTCCATCGACTGGATGCCGGGCTACTACTTCAACTCCCTCGGCACCGTCTGGGGCAATGCAGCTCTGGGTCTGCGCTACCGCTTCTGAGGCTTGGCCCCGCTCCGGTCCGGCCGGACGAAATCCGGACGTCAGCTGTGCTGGCGCCCGGATTTTGTCGTACATAGGGCAGTGTGGATAATTTAATACTACGAAGGAACCATCATATGCGCAGGTGTATTTTCTTTTTTTTTGCTTATCTTTGTACTTAGGATGGTGCAGGAGCCTGCGTGTTTCCCTCTGTCCGGCAACCATATAGTATAACCAATAATCCAAACAACTGATGAGATCTGTCTTCTCAACCGGCCGTCGGGTGCTGTTTGCGCTCACGGCCTGCCTGGCTTTGTTCGTCGGCGGCGGAGCGCTCCAAGCGCAGCCGACCGGTGGCAAAGTCTTGGATGCCAAGGGTGAACCCATTATCGGAGCTTCCGTCGTCGTGCCTGGCACGACCAATGGTGTCATCACTGACATCAATGGCAATTTCTCCATCCGCGCGGCATCGGGAACGGTGCTCGAGATTTCCTGTATCGGCTACGTTACCCAGCGCGTAACGGCCGGTCCCAATCTTACCGTCGTCCTCGCGGATGACAGCCTGCTGCTTGAAGAGGCCGTGGCCGTGGGTTACGGCTCCATCACCAAGCGGTCGGTCTCGACGGCCATCTCCACGGTCAAGGGCGACAAGATTGCTGACATGCCCAACTCGACGATGGCCCAGTCCCTCGCCGGCATGTCCGCCGGTATCACCCTCCAGCAGGTCAACGGCGAGCCGGGTTCCGCCCCGGCGATCCGCATCCGCGGCAACGGCTCCATCAACAGCGGCAACGACCCGCTCTACGTCGTCGATGGTGTGATAACGACCGACATCTCGTTCCTCTCGCCCAACGACATTCAGGCCATGGAAATTCTGAAAGACGCCTCTGCCACAGCCATCTATGGCTCGCGAGGTGCCAACGGTGTGATTCTCATCACCACCAAGACCGGTGGAACGGGCAAAGCCAACATCAGCTTCGATGCCTATTGGGGCATCCAGAACCGCTGGCGCAAACTTGACCTGATGGGTGCACAAGAGATGGCAGAGACCAAACTCGCCATTGATGCCATGAAGAATGGTGCCAGCCAGATTGGCGACTACTATGCCGACGGCTTCAACGAGTGGATGCGCGTCTATAATACCGGCTCGTCCATCTACTATCCCGTCATCAAGACGGCTGCCAACCCCAATGGCTTTGACTACTCAAGCGTCGATACCGACTGGCAAGACGAGGTGTTCCGCAAGAACGCCTTCATGCACAACTACAACCTCTCTATCGATGGCGGCAACGACAAGGGACACTACAGCTTCTCAGCCAGCTACTTCGACCAGAACGGTACGCTGAAAGGATCAGACTATAAGCGTCTCACCCTGCGTTTCAATTCAGACTATGAGGTGCGCTCGTGGCTGAAAATCGGCGAACATCTGTCGTTCATGACCAACTCAAGCCACAACGACGCTTCGAACAACAACGCCAATGCCGGTGTCCTCTCCCAGTCGCTTCGCATGGCTCCGTGGGACCCCACCCACTATCCCGAAGGCAGCGTCAACAAAAATGGTGATGACATGAGCGGTCGCATCGCTGCCAGCTCAAACTTCAAGAACGTCTATAACCCCTTCTCCATTATCGAGATGGCACATCCCAACAACACCGCCGACCGCTGGGTGGGCGACATCTGGTTGGAAATAGAACCCATCAAACATCGTGAACTTGAGTTGCGGGAACATAAATTGTAGTTCCGCGCTTGTTCTCATCAATTTGATAATTAACTCCCGACTCGCGCAGACTGTTCACGACATCGCCGGCATCTTTAGTCTCTAAATTGGTGTAAAGCGGCACCATGTCCGGCTTACTGCCATACCAAAAGCTGAAACCCAAAATTGCGGCTAAAACTGCGACGACAACGCCTATTGCAATGTAACGTTGTCGCGCCGTGTACCTGTTCCACAATTCAAGGAATCGCGCCCTCCAATCCGCCAATTCTAACTCATTCCCTTCGGAATCGCGCCAAATTTAACAACAAATATAATTCCAAAAAATAATTTAAACTTGCATACGCATAATTTCTTGGTACGCAGAAGTTGCGCGGTTCCTCAGCTGAAGAGCAAGCTGCATTGAAATTTCGGCTTTCTGAGCCGCCACGACAACTTGTGAAACGTCCTCGATTCTGCCTGCCGCCAAAGCCGCATTCATTTTGTCGGACTCAAGTTGAAGTTCATTTGTCTTTTTCAAGGCATCGACTAAATATTCGCCAAAACTTTTTACCGGTTCTTCTTCAATGTGTTTGCTTTCGCCTAAATGGCTGCGTGCGCTCATCTTAACCGGCATCATTTCCAACGGCGTTACCTCCATATTGTCACCTTTCCTTTCTAAAAAATTTTTATCATTTATCAGTTGATTTTTTTAATTCAACTTTTTTTTCAGTATTAACAACTTCAGGAATTTTTTCAACTTTCTTCACGGCGAGAGGATCTGCTCCATATTTATTCCTTCCGTAACTGCCGGGCGAAACCATGAAATACATATCCAAGAATATTGAAAAAGTAGCTAAACTCAAAACAAGGTACGGAGAGATTGTATCCATTTGCTTAAATTCAGTGAAAGTAATATCGGTGAAAGCTACCGCCGTGACAACATTCAAAGCCACGTAAACAACGGCGAGCAATTTGCCTTGATCCATGTCTTGAAGTCTGCGAACAGTCAGGCAGAAAATTGGGATCAAGAAAATTATAGAAATGATGCTGTTATAAATTCCTGCTGCCGTCGTAGTCTGTCCGTACTCATAACCCATGACCTTGTAGCCGATAAACAAAAAAATTTTAGTCAACAAAGACAAAATTACTCTGCGCGTGAAGTAACGCCAACGATTGATTCTGCCGGAAGTTCTAAAAAAAATTTCCTTAATCGTTCTGTCCTCTGCACAAGATTTTTGTTTACTCGCCACAAGCCCGACTCCTTCAAAAAAAATGTTGATACATTATAACACCAAAAATAATATTTGCCACAAAAAAATAAATTCCTGCGCGAAAAAATTTTTCAGCTAATCAGCGACCAATTTCTAAAGTTTTCATCACCATCGTCTTAGCCGCGTTAATTGCCGTCGTATTCGCCTCATAAGCGCGGTGAGAAGTAATCATATCGACCATTTCGGCAACGATGTTTACATTAGGTTTTTCGACGTAACCTTCGGCGTTTGCATCGGGATGACCGGGATCGTAAACCAATGGGCCTTGTTCAGGGTCTTCGGCAATGGCGACGGCGCGAACACCTTCGCCTGTATTTTGTCTTGCGCCGACAGCTTTCATTAAAGTTTGTTCAAAGTCGAGCGGCTGACGTTCGCGCGGAGTGAAAACTACGTAGCGACGTTTGTAGGCTCCGCCGTTTTCTGTGCGCGTTGTATTTGCATTTGCGATGTTGTTTGAAATTACATCCATTCTGAGACGCTCGGCAGTCAATCCGCTTGCCGCAGTGTCAATTCCCAAAAACATTCCCATGAAAATTTCTCCTTCGTCGAAATTTTTTCAGATGAAAAGTTAGTAAGATGAAAAGATGAAAAGTAAAAATTCCTCATTCCTAACTCCTAACTCCTAATTGAAATTAACCTTGTCCGCTGGTGATGACGTTTTTCAGTCTTGAAGTGTATGCGCCAAATTCAGTGACAAGCGCATTGTAATAAAGTTGATTTTTTGCAAGCGTCGCCATTTCAATATCAATGTCAACATTGTTGTCGTCCACTCGCATAATTGTTGTGTGATCTTCAATCATCGTCGGCTCGGCATGAAATTCCGACGGCTTGAAAGGCAAATGTTTGTCGTGCGTCCTGACCATCGGCAAAGTGCCGTCGGGTTCGTCGCCGTAAATTTCCCGCGCAAGCATATCTTCAAATTCTACATTTGTTTTGCGATAATTCGGCGTGTTGACGTTTGCAATATTGTGAGAAATTACTTCCTGTCTCATGCTTGCCGCCGTCATTGCACGCGGCAGATAATCAAAATTTCCTTCACCAAAAACTTGTCCCAACACTTTTGCATCACTTACCTTTCAGTTTGCCGAAAAAAATAAAAACCTTTCCACCATAAAATCTAAAATGAATTTTACCACCTAAATTTAAATTCTTCAACTAAATAAAAAAAATATTCTGCAACTGATTTGAAAGAAAAATTTTTCAGCCGCAAAAAATTTCCCTGCCGTTTACAAAAGTTTTCTTGACTGAAAAATTTTTGTCGAAGATTACAAAATCAGCCGCCTTGCCGATTTCAATCGAGCCAACTTTGTCAAAAATTTTCAACTCGCACGCAGGATTTTTTGTCACGGTTTCAATAACTTCGGGCAAAGAAAAATCTGTATTGTTATAGAAATTTTTTACAACGTCATTCATCTTCGCCACGCTCGCCGCAATAGTTCCGTCAGCCAACGTTGCCAAATTTCCTTTCACAAAAACTTTTTGACCGCCGAGTTCGCTTTCGCCGTCGCCAAGTCCGCAGGCGCGGAGAGAATCGGTTATCAAAATAATTTCTGAAATCGGTTTGACTTTCGACAAAATTTTTTGCGCCGCAGGATGGACGTGAATATTATCCGCAATCAATTCCACGAGTGCATTTGAATTTAACGCCGCACCGACAATTCCCGGCTGCCTGTGATGCAAACCTGTCTGAGCGTTGAATAAATGCGTTATGTGACTTGCTCCGCGCTGAATTGTTTCAAGCGCAGTTTCATAAGTCGCCGCGCTGTGTCCAATCGACACAATAATATTTTTTTCAAGACATTTGTCGATAAATTTTTTGTTGGGAATTTCCTCAGGAGCGATTGTAATAATTTTTATAATGTCTGCGAAGTCGGAAAAAATTTCAAAGTCGGCTTGCAAAATATTTTTTTTGTCCTGTGCGCCGCAAAATTTTTCGCTGATGAAAGGACCTTCCAAGTTTGCGCCTAAAATTTTTGCGCCAAAAAAATTTTTTGACTGTGCGCGAATTTTTTTCAAGACATTTTTTATTTTTTCGAGCGGCATTGTCATTGTCGTCGGCAAAAAACTTGTCACGCCTGTGGACGGCAGAAAGTTACAAATATTTTTCAGCGCGTCGGCGGAATCGTCCATTGTGTCGAAACCTGCTGCGCCGTGAATATGTATGTTGATAAATCCCGGCGCGACAAAAAAATTTTCAGCGTCGATAATTTCTTCTGCGTCGATTTTATTTTCAATCTGCAAAATTTTTTCATCGAAAGCGACTTCTTTATTTTCCGCGAAAAAAAATTTCCCGTCCGAGTTCGGCAAAATAATTTTTCCGTTCCTGATAACTTTCAAAAAATTTCCCTCCAAACTTTCCAAGAACTGAATTTTAAAAGCTGTATTCACAGTTTCAGGGAATAGGGTTAAAGGGAGTGGTTAGTGATTAGAAAAAAAAACTAACAACTAATCGCCCTTATCCCTTATCCCTCTTTTTATTTGTTCGGAAAAATTTTCCTGCAAAAATGTCATTAAAAAATTTTTCGCGGCTACAAATTATAAAAAAAATTTCCATGACACTTTATCATGGAATGAAAAGAGATTTTACGTTGAAAAAATTTTTTGCAAAATTCATGGTGCGATTGGCGCGATTCGAACGCGCGACCTACTGCTTAGGAGGCAGTTGCTCTATCCTGCTGAGCTACAACCGCTTGACGCAAAAATTATATCACAAAAATTTTTGTTTGCAAATTTTTGAACTTTGAAAGAGTCGCAAAAAAATTTTTTAATTCACATCGACGCGAACAACTCCGTCAATTCTCTTTATCGCATCGACGACGATGACGCTTTTCAAACTTCGGTGATTATAAACTTCAAAATCTATGCACAAAGTATCTGAATGTTCTTCATCAGCTTTGACTTTTACGCCGCGAACTTTTAATTGCAGATCATCAATGCAGGAACTTATGTGCATAAGTTGTCCCGGTTTATCTTTTGTGTGAACTGTCAGATACAAATTTTTTTCATGCATAACCCATTCGTCAATTCTGGACAAAGTTCCAAGCGTCGCAAAAATTAAACCGGTCGTGAAAAGTGCTCCTGAATAATATCCCGCACCGACTGCCAAACCAACTCCGCTGACAGCCCAAATACAAGCCGCCGTCGTCAAACCTGTGACAGTCAATCCTTCTTTCATGATCGCGCCCGCACCAAGAAAACCAATTCCGCTGACTACCTGTGCGGCAAGTCGAGCAGGATCTGCATTCGTCCTTCCTTCGACATTGAAATAAAGTGCCTCGCTCAAAACCATTATCAAACAAGAGCCAAGACAAACCAAAACATTTGTCCGAAGTCCTGCCGACTTTCTGCGACTCTGTCTTTCGTAACCGATAATCCCGCCGAGTATGCAGGACAAAGTTAATCTGAAAAATAATTCCCATTCCGAAATCATTTCAATCACCAATTCAAAATTACAAAAATTTTTTTACTGAATCAAAATATCTTTGAACATCGCAATAATATCCTGTCCATAGTGATAACCGGGAACTGCCCAACGTCCGTTCAGATCATACCACCGCGACAAAATATTTGTTCCATATCGAGCGCGGACAATTTGATAGCGCGGATCGACTATTTCAGTCGTCGGCATCCTTGTCGAAGTGTAAGCAAGCAAATGTTGAATATGCGCCCGAACTCCAATTCTTGGATCGGGAAAATAAACTCCTTTCACTCCGCCGCCCGTCGTCCCCAGTCCGCAATAATTATTTTGCTCGGGAACAACGTCACCGCCGTAACGAAAGAAACCTGTTTCCTTCAGAGCCTGAGCAAAGGCAAGATCGGGACGAATACCTTCGCGAATACCTTCCTCATAGTAGAAGGCAACAATTTCCTCAGCCGAAACTCCCAAGCTGGGATTTGGATTGTTTGCGGTCAAATATTTTACGCACTGCCTTTGAGTAGCGACAGGCAATCCTAAAATTGAATCGTCCGACATCACAGGAGCTGAAAAAAGTTGCGAAATTTTAGACTCGGGAGAATAATTTTCTTCCGGCGCGACAATTTTCGATTCCTCCTCAGTCAATCTGACATTTTGCTCAGAATCTTCCGCAGAAAAATCGCGCACCTCCGATTTCGTTTCCACTTTCGGATCGTGGAGTCTCCTCGCGTCCGAAGCGATTGGAAATGAAATAGCAAATGCGCCGACCAAAAAAGCTGCTAAAAATTTTTTTAATCGAACATGATTCAAAACTAACACCCCATTTAAATTCCAACTAAATTCCAACCAAACATACGCAAGGAATTATATAACAAAGTTGCCAATATGACAAATTTTTTTGCGAATCATGTTTTCATTACTTCGGCAATTAAAATTCCAAAAAATTTTTATAGTTCTTTGAGTAAAATAAAGTTTTTACAAACAGATTTGCATTTATGGTCATCGAAATAATATAAAGTTTATGAAACGCCCGTGCTGGATTGTTGACTGAATCTTGACAAAAAAATTAAAAATAGTTATATTGTGGAAAAATAATTTCATATTTAAACCGATGATGCGGAGATAACGGCAAAGATGACTGCACAGAGAGTTCGCGTGGCTGAGAGTCGAATCAGAAACAATTTGTCAAATGGACCGCGGAGGGCGCGAGGAAAAATTCTTTCCGAATTTAGTATTCTGCGACGTGAGGCATACGTAAGTTGTCGGGAGTATGAAGGTACTCCGCAGAGCGCACGAGTCAAATCGTGAAACAGGGTGGCACCGCGAATTTTTTTTGAAGATATAAATTTAAAAAGTTCGTCCCTGACAGTTGTTTTATTCTGTCGGGGATTTTTTAGTGCATAAATCGAAAGGAGAAAATTTTATGAAAGTTAATTTGACTTTGGAGGAAGTTAAAAAAATTTCTGTCGAAAAAAATTTTAAAACCGTTCCGCTGAGCTGTGAACTTTTGGCAGACATCGCAACGCCCATCGAAGTGCTGAGGATTTTAAAAAATGTTTCGGCGCACTGTTATATCTTGGAATCTGTCGCCGAAAAGGAAAGTTGGGGGCGTTATACTTTTCTCGGCTTCGATCCGAAACTTTGTATCACTTGCACAAATGGCGAAATGCAAATTGGCGACAAAAATTTTTTTACAGAAAATCCTTCCGCAGAAATCAGAAAAGTTTTGGCTGATTATAAATCGCCGCGCTTTGAAAATTTGCCGACTTTCACAGGCGGACTTGTCGGTTATTTCGCCTACGACTACATAAATTATTCTGAACCGACGCTGAAAAAAATTCTGGACGACGAAGAAAATTTTCAGGACGTTGACTTGATGCTTTTCGACAAAGTTATTGCCTTCGACAACTTTCGGCAGAAAATTATTTTGATTGTGAATGTGCAACTTGACGACGCAGAAAAAAATTATTTTCGCGCAGTCGAGGAATTGAAAAAAATTGCTGACTTGATTCAGCATGGCGAAAAATTTTCTGAACCGCAGGGAAAACTTTCAGGCGAAATTACTCCGCTGTTCGACAAAAAAAATTATTGCGAAATGGTTGACCGCGCAAAAAATTTTATTCGCGAAGGAGATATTTTTCAAATTGTTTTGTCAAATCGACTTTCGGCGAAGTTTGAAGGAAGTTTGCTGAACACTTACAGAATTTTGCGGACGATAAATCCTTCGCCATATATGTTTTATTTTTCGGGAACTGATATGGAAGTTGCCGGAGCAAGTCCCGAAACTTTAGT
The DNA here is from genome assembly GCA_937910665.1 of uncultured Selenomonadales bacterium. Taxonomy (GTDB): domain Bacteria; phylum Bacillota; class Negativicutes; order Selenomonadales; family Selenomonadaceae; genus Quinella. The sequence continues at coordinate 31,244 of CALEPR010000194.1, read as the reverse complement.
CAAACTTGAGGATGGAATTTTGCACACATTTCCGCTGGCGGGAACAAGACCGCGCGGAAAAAATCCTGCAGAAGATTTACAGCTTGAAAAAGAATTGTTGAGCGACGAAAAAGAACTTGCTGAACACAATATGCTTGTTGATTTAGGCAGAAATGATTTAGGAAAAATTTCCAAGTTCGGCTCGGTTCAAGTTGAAAAACTTCACAGCATTGAAAGATTTTCTCACGTCATGCACATTGGCTCGGTCGTGCGCGGCGAGATTGAAAAAAATTTTGACGCACTCGACGCGATTGAAGCTGTTTTGCCTGCGGGAACTTTGTCGGGTGCTCCGAAAATTCGCGCTTGCCAACTCATTGGCGAATTGGAAAAAAATAAGCGCGGCATTTACGGCGGCGCACTCGGTTACATCGACTTCACCGGAAATATGGACACGGCGATTGCAATTCGGATTATCTACAAGAAGAATGGAAAAATTTTTGTGCGTAGCGGCGCGGGAATTGTTTACGACTCTGTGCCTGAAAAAGAATTTGAAGAATGTTTGAATAAAGCGAAAGCGTCGTTGACTGCGCTGAAAATTTCTGTTGAAACTGACTTTTGAGTTTGAAAATTTTTGGAGGAAATTTTTTATGATTCTGTTGATTGATAATTATGACAGTTTTGCTTACAATCTGTATCAGATGATTGGCGAAATAAATTCCGATATAAAAGTTGTTCGCAACGACAAAATTTCTGTCGTGGAAATTGAAAAACTTTCGCCGGAGAAAATAATTTTGTCGCCCGGTCCCGGTCGACCTGAAAACGCGGGAAATATTTTGGAAGTCGTGAAAATTTTTTTCGACAAGATTCCAATTCTCGGCGTGTGTCTTGGTCATCAAGCAATTTGTCAGGCGTTCGGAGCGAAAATTACTTACGCAAAAAAACTTATGCATGGCAAGCAGTCTGAAATTTTCTGCGACAACAATTCAAAAATCTTTCAAGACTGTCCGAAAAATTTTTTGGTCGGGCGTTATCACTCTCTCGCCGCCGACGAAAAAACTTTGCCGGAATTTATTGAAGTCACCGCAAAAACTTCCGACAATGAAATTATGGCAGTTCAGCACAAAAATTTTCCTGTCTTCGGCGTTCAGTTTCACCCTGAAAGTATTTTGACTCCGCACGGAAAAATTATTTTGAAAAATTTTGTAAAATAATTTCCATGAACTGCAAACTTTTTTCAAAAAATTTTTTCTAAATCTCTCGAAAAATTTTTTGCAAAGTTTTCAGTAAAAAAAATCTCCGACAAAATTTTCTGTCGAAGAACTAATTTTCTTTATTGTCGAGGAGAAAAAATTTTTTTCTTACGGCTTATAAAGTCCAAACAAATTTTTTATCAGAACTTTCATCAATGAAAAGTTTCCTTGAAAGAAAGAAATTTTTGTCGGCACTGTTCCATTCGGAGGGTAACGGCGGGTGACAGGAATTTCCACTGCTTTATAGCCCAGTTGAGTTGCGCGAACCGAAAGATATGCCAAAAGTTCGTAGCCGGAAAAAATATCGCGCAAAGGTTTTACTCTGTCATCAAGCAAATATTTTGAAGAGTAAGCTCGATAAGCGTTCGTTGTGTCGGTGAACCAATGCCGCGCCGTCAAGGAAATTATCGGAGCGTGAATAAGTCGCACAGCAAAATATCTGATCATCGGAGTATTTATCGCTCTGCCGCCTTCAATGAATCTACTGCCTTGAACTAAATCGAAACCGCTTTGCAATTTTTCAATAAATTTCGGAACATCTTCAATGCTGTCCTTGTCGTTGCCGTCGATTGTCAAAATACCTTTATAACCGCGCTGCAAACTCCAAAAAATTCCCATTCTGAGTTGCGCTCCTTGTTTTCCTGCATCATCTTTGACAAGCAAAGTATTCACGTTCAGTTGCTGTAATTTTTTTTCTTCCGTGCAGCCGTCAGTCGAGCCGCCGTCACAAATTACAATGTCAACATAATTTGAGATATTTGCCGCTTGTCCGCGCTGAAGTTCTTTGATAATTCGTTCGCCTTCATTGATTATCGGAATCAGCAAAACATAATTTTTCTGCTTGTCGGAAAATTCTGTGGCAGTGAAATTTGGAACGCCAACTTTTTTTTCAAAAATTTTCAATCGCCGAAGACTCCTTTCACATAGTCCATTGCTTTTTCCAAAATATTTAAATCTTCGACCGTTGCCATTTCGATTGAAATAAAATTTTTATATCCTTCAGATTTTAAAATTTCTGCAAGTTCACCGTGAACTTTTCTTTTCTGAATTGGTTTCAAAAATGGTTCGCTGACATGAACATGATTTATTAAGTTGACTTTGCCGCGCAAAATTTCTGCAGACTCGGAATTTTGAATCATGGTTCCAATGTCCAAGTTCAATTTAAAACCATCGGAATTTACTTCTGAAATTAAATCGAGTGCGGCAGAAGTTTCATTTATGTAATTTGTGTTGTAAATTGTCGGATTAGCTTCCATTCCGATAACCGTTTTGTGTTTGAGCGCATATTCGGCAATATTTTGAAAAAATTTTACTCCGATATTTTTATCTGTACCTTCAGGCAAGTTGCGATTTTTCGGACAGCCGAAGACTAAATTTTTGCAATCCAAAATTTCGGCGAAGTCGATAGCTTCCTTTGTGTAGTTCAATAAAATTTTGCGTTCCTCCGAACTGCCAAAAATTTTTTCTGTCCTGCCGTACCAGATAGATTGCATGGAAGAAATTTCAAAAGGCAAATTATTTTTCCAACTTGCCGCATTTTCAAGTTGCGAATAAGGAGCTTTCGGAAAAATTTTTGTCGGCGCAATTTCCAAACCGATAAAATTTTTTTCTTTCATAAGTTCATAGACTTGCAAATCTTTATCAGCAGTCCAAGCAATATTTGAAATTGAAAGTTTCATTCTTCCACCTCTTCAAAATAAATTTCTTCGACAGCGACATCTTGAGTTTTCAAAGTTCGAACTAAATTTGAGTGCCACAAAATATCGCTACTTGCTCTCAATCTGTAATTATGAGTTCCTTCCTTGATATTAAATTTGTAAACAATGTCATTGATGCCTTTGCCTTTGATCAGAATTTTTGCATCTGAATTGTAAGCAGCAGAAATTTTTAAAGTAATGAAACCTATTTTGCCTGAAACATTTTCCAAACTCCAAGAATCATTATTTTTCTGCGAAATTTCTATCTTCCTCGCCTGAGCAGAATTTTTTCCCCAGAGGAATGGAATATATCCCAATTCATGAATATGATTTTTCTCCGGCTCATAAGTGTAATTTAAATTTTTGGAAGGCGCAGAATTTTTTTCAACCCAGACAAAAAAATTTCCAACTTTCCGGTAAGGCTGATAATTTTTTGCGATCCATTCTGTCAGGAGATAATATCTGTCGCAATTCAAAATACCATCAATTTGAGTGTACGCATCATATAATTGGGCTTTGCGTTGAAGGTAAGGCATGACCACAAATTTAATCTTGGATTTTTTTAGCTGTTCTAATGCTTGTATTTGCCCCTTAACGCCGTTAATCATTCCCGGGTGTTGATTTATATAAAGAGGATTTTTTCTTTCGTTGAAGACATAAAATAGAGTCTGATTTGTGAAATCGAAATAAGTTTCGTCGCCTCGGAGATTTGCATCAAAAAATTTTTTACTTTCAGCCATTTGCGCGGCATCTTCTTTTGTAAAATTTTTAAAAATTTTGTCTTGATTGGTATGAACTGAACGGACGATTTTTGGTATGTTATTCACTGAAGAAATAGTAGAAGTTATATTCACGTGAGTGCAAGCTAAAACGAAGAAAGAAAACACCAAGACAAAAACCGTAGCCTTGTGACGCTTGCAAAGACTGACAATCAAGAGCGCGAGAAGAAAAAATTCCGGCATAAAAGCGCGAATATTAAAAATAGTCACATGAATTAAAGTGTAGCGAACCAATATTCTATTCAATCCAAAAAAGAAAACCGCATACAGAAATAAAAATATCCAATCGAATTCCATTTCTCGCCTTTCAAACAGCCGCTGAAATGTTGGAAAAATTAAAATTGATATTACTATGGGAGTCACGAGGTAGAATAAAAAAACTCTCAAAAATTTTCCCAATGCCCCGTAAGCCCAATGTTGATTTGAATTGAATGCCGTCAAAAATTCTTCCGCAAATTTAAAGTCCAATACAAAAAATACAACGCAAAAAAATAGTGAAACATACAAAACTGCCGCAAAAATATATTGCCTCAAATTTTTGTAGTCCCTGCGAAACAAACAAACTAAAATTGGAGACAAAAACAATGCAAAACCCCACTGAACTCCCAAGTCGATTCTTAACAGACAAATAATAGAAATCAAGACTTGCACAGCTAAACTTTTCAAGAATGATGGATTATTTTTCCAGAACCAAAACGCAAGCAAAGTAACAATTCCAAAATGATAGGAAAAAATTTGTCCGAAAGGAAAGATCGTCAAAATAATAAATGACTGACATTCAGAAAAAAATTTTCTCAACAACCAAAAAAATCCCGGTATAGCAAGAGCGTTCCATATAAAGTGATTGTATGGAGTGAAAACTACTGCGCCTGTACTATCGCCGGTGAGCAAAAAATAAATTATTCCGGGCAAAGTAGCACTCAACATGTGTGCATCAAAATTATCAATCACCGGCAAACCTTGTCCGCGAATAAATTCCGAAATACTTAATCCGCTATTGGCACCTTCAAAAAAATTCAAATTGAAAATATAATTCAGTCCGGCAACATTGAGGCTATAGGAGAAAATTATCAAAATTAAACTGCCGCGCAAAATTTTTTTGCAATAATCTTTTTCTTCAGGCGGCTTGAAAAAAAATAAACTTATCACCGCACAAACGTAAGGCAAAATTAAAATTGTATCGCCGAGCGCATGACCTCGCACCGCTAAAATTTCCAACAAGTTCAGCAAAATAAGTTCGGCAATACTTGCAATCAGAAATGGATACAATCTTGCAAACCACAGCGAAATATTTTTCTGTGCGGAGAAAAAAATTGCCGCGACAACTACAAAAGTTAAAACTAAATTGTCAACGTGTCCAAAAAATTGTGCAACATAGGAGATGGGGGCGATAAAAATATAAATCGTCGCCAACCAAGCTGCGGCAGCTTTTTCTTTTTCACGTCCGAAAAATAAAATCAACCCCAGACAAATTGCATAAACATAAGCGGATAAATTGTGTTTGCCAAGAATAATAAAAGCCAACGCAATAACCGCAAGAAATGTTTTAGTTTCATCTTTGTGAAATGTTATTTTGCTAAAAAAATTTTTTGCCTTGAAGTAAAGTTCAGATTTATTAAACAGCCAAGCAAACAAAAGGCAAAGAGGTATCGCGTAGAAAATATACCACCCGATTAACTTCGATATGTCAATATTTTTTGCCGTAGCCATTCCTAAGGTGAGATTTTCAAAATTGGTTATTGGAAAATCCATAAACCAAATTTTTCTGCCAACAAAAAACATAACGACAAAAGTCAACAGCAGAAATTTATTTTTTCTTATCGATTCCAACATTTTCAATCTCCAAAATTTTTTACAAAGTCAGCTACAGATTTCATCACAGAAATTTTATTCAGCAGATAATTTTTTTCGCCGCCGAATAAATTTGCAAATTTCGTCCTGAAGTCGTAATTTGCAGGTTGGCTGGGAAGTTCATTGACAAAAATTTTTTCTGTCAAATATTTGTAAAGTTCACCGACTTGAATTGGTTCGGTCGCCAAGTGCAAAATTTTTAAATCATTCTTCAAAGCAATTTCAATGTCGCTCCACAATCTTGACAGCGGATAAAATTGGTAAACGCTCCGACTGTCTGTAAAATTCAGCGCGGAAAAATTTAATTGCTCAAAAATTTCCTGCAAATTTTTTTCTTCGTCGCCGACTAAATTTTTGCACTGATAGAAACCATTGTCCTGCAGAACATAAAAATTTTTTAAAGCCGTTTCCTTCGCGCTGAGTTCGTTGAAAAGTTTTTCTGTCAATCGGAAGGGAATTTTATGAATGAAATCATAGATAAAATTTTTTTTGATATTTTTTCCGAAAAGTCCCGGCAAGCGAACAATCAAAGCGTCAGAAAAATTTTCTTGCGTCCAAAGCTCCAGTAAGCGGCGATTTTTTCCGTAGGCCTGTAAATTTTCCATGTCAATCGTCGAGTCCTCATCAACTTCGACAGGATTTTTGAAAACGTCGATTGTGGAAATTAAAACCAGCCTTTTCGGAGAAATTTTTTTAATATTTTCCTCTGCCTGCAGAATAATTTCCAAATCTTTTTCAGGAGCGGAATTGGCAAGATATTTTGCGGCAGGTACACCGGAATAAATCAATAACTCCGGCTTGCTTCCAAAAGCGTCGGAAAAATTTTTTGAATTGTATCTGCCTTCAAAATTTGTTGCGGCATCTAAGTTGCTGCCGACAAAACCTGTGTAACCGACTAATGATTTCATTTTTTTACCTCGCTGTCAATTTTTCTATGCTTTCAAAATTATAACGCTTGCGCTTGAAAATCAAATTCATCACCAACTGCAAATATTTTACAATCACAGTCAAAATTCCAAACAGACAGAAAAAGGCAAACGACAAAAAAATTATCGTCGTCGTCCAACCTGCGACGGGTGCTCCGAACAAATAAGTAACTATGGCGTAAATTCCGACAAAAGCAGTAAACAACATCATTATCTTTGTCAAATTCATGGTCAACTTGTAGCCAACATCTGTGAACAGCAACAAAGAATCCAAAGCAAGTCGTTCCCTGTAATCATTTTCCTCCGAAGTGCGGACGATGGAAATATTTTCTTTCGGACTGTAGTCAATGACATCAGTTTTGAAACCACTCGCGGCGTAAACTGCTTTTCTGTATGGCACAACTTTATTCATGCTGGTCACGCGATTGATGGCACGACGCGACAAAATTCTAAATCTTTCTGTGTCCAAGCTCAGTGATTCAGGATTAAATTTTTTAAACAGCCAATAAAAAAATTTTGACGAAGTTTCACGGTTGCCACTCGGCGATGCGCTGACAATGTCATAACCTTGCAGGGAACGTCTGTAAACTTGCATAATTGTTTCGGCAGAAAAATCTTGAGCCACCGAATCAAATTCAAAAACAAAATCTCCAATCGCCAAATCCACTCCGGCATTCATGGCAAGCTCTACTCCGTGATAATGTGTCATATTTATCACGGAAATATTTGTACTCGTTGCGGACTGACTAACTTTTTTTATGTTGTCTAAACTTTCGTCGGTCGAAGCGTCATTGACGCAAATAATTTCTGACGACAAAAAATTTTCCTCAAAAGTTTGGAGGATCATGTCAAAAAAATTTAAAATTCTTTTTCCGTCATTGTGGATATAAATCACGGCAGAAACAAAATTTTTTTCTTTTTCAATCATTGAAAAGTACCTCATCCAAATCATAAATAGTATTTACTTTACCCGAAAGTACACTGACAAAAGTTGGATTATGAGAATGAACGCGAATAACTGTCGGGCGAGAATCATCAATTTCGGAACTCATCAAAATCGGTTTCATGGAAAAAAGTGACTCCTTGTAACTGAACTCATACTCCGGCAAAAGATATTTTCTTGCGAGAGCGGACATGTATGGAAATGCAGTTTGCGGTTTGTTCATGCAGTCGTTGCAATTTCCAAGCCTGAATGGCGAGCAGAAATTTTCCACACCTTTTTGGCAGTCAAAAATCGGAACGGAATCATAGCTTGTCGTGTGCGGAGTAAAACTTACTGCGGTCAATGAGTGCAAATTTGTTTTTCCGAAAGGCATGATTGAAAAAAAAGGACCATCCATCACCGTGAAACCGTACCCGCGCAACTTTTCATTCACGTTGCAAATAATAATTTCGCAAAGTTCATATTTAATTTTGAACTGTTCATAATTGAGCATGGCGAGAATTTGATTTGTCCCGGCGTACGTCGAATTAAGAATATAGGAACTTTGAAAAATTTGTCCATCCTCTGTGCGTAGAAGATAATCGGAAGAATTTTTTTCTACAGACTGAATTTTTACGCCAAAAAAAATTTTCACTCTGTCGGCAAAGTCTGAAAGTTTTTCCATGAAGTAATCGCACAAAATTTTTGCGTCGTAAGTATATTCATGCGTCAAAAATGCTCCGTCGCAAGTGCCATAATAAAAATATTTTCCTATCGGCACTTCTTCGCAGTAAATATTTGCCGCACGACAAAAATTTTTAAATTGTTCGCCGCTTGACCAAGAAAAATTAGTTGAAGTTGCATAAATTTTTTTAAATTCTTTGTGGATGCAAAAATCAAAATCGCGATTGAATCTTTCAAAATAGCCTGCAGATTTTTTTGCGGTGGAAAGTGATCTGGGATAATGATAACCTTGATGAACGCGTGCCTGATTTATATAAGTAGCTCGGCGAAAAGGAGTAGCATCGCAATCCAAGACAATTATATTTTCTCCATGCTCGGCACATGCAAGAGCGGAATACAAGCCATAAATTCCGGCACCGATGATAATTTTGTCAAACTTTCCTCCCGCCATAACTTCCTCCTATTTTACTGAAAAATTTTTTAAAAGCTAAATTTTTTTCTTTTCCTCCGATCGGAAAATTTCTTCAGCCGAGCCAGTTTTTAAAATGCGCTTGTCGAGCAAGATAACTTGAACGGCAAATTTTTTTTACCTTCTCCAAGTCGTGAGAAATTAAAATAAGCAGATTCCTCCGCTCAAAGCCGAGCCGCAAATTCATAAAAAAATTCATTCTCGCCACATCAAAATTTATATCGGCAAACGCCCCTCAAGCATAATAGAAAGTTAGCCAAAAATCAATCCCCTATTTTGAATCGGCATGATCCATTTTTTTTGATAACCTCCTGCGTTGCGAGGAACAAAGCCTTCAAAAGTGCCGTATCATTGGAAAAGACCGAGCGTTGACTATTCAGTTGCCGATAAGTCGAATTAAGAACCTGTGAATACAGCTTCAAAAATTTTCAAGACGATGTTTTGATAGTTGACACCTCTTGAAGTTTGCAAGTTTGGCAGAACAAATTTTTGCAAATCATTCCGTGAGGAAGGAGCGGCATATAGTTATAATCCTTCCAAAAAAGAAACTTTTTTCGGTTATAAAGTTCACGTTCTGACTACCGAAAGTGGAGCGGTAAAACTTTTCGAAATAACTCCGGCAAATGTTGATGACAGAAAAAGTCTTGAAGATTTTTCCGAAATTTTGTCTGCAGGTTCTATAGTCATCGGCGATAAAGGCTACCAATCGAAAACTCTTGAAAAAATTTTTTCAGATAAAGGTATTTCACTTTTGACTTTGCGTAGAAAAAATTCTCGGGAAAATTATTCGAACCGATTCAGACAAATGATTTTCAAAATACGCAGACGAATTGAAACCGATTTCTCTCAACTGACAGAGCAATTTAATGTTGAAAGAGTTTTAGCTAAAAAATTTCAAGGTCTTTGTGCAAGACTTTTAACAAAATTTCTTGCGTTCAATTTTTGTCTGCTCATCAGTAATTCCAACAATATAAAATCTTTAATTTTTTGATCTACCCCCACAACGAGTTAAATTTATTTTCCAAATCAATAGTTTTTTGTGCAACATCAAACAAAATTTCATTCGACTTACTGATAATTCTTTGAGTTCTCAAAATTGTTTCTTCAGTCAAATTTCCTGTAGTAAAGTCATTCAAATAATTTCGCATACATTTTTTTCTTTCGTCAATCCAGTTTTGATAGCCTTGCTTAATTTCATTCATTTGACTTTGAGTTTTGTCACTGATTGATAAATCAACAGGAGCATTTGCAATAATTGATTTTGAATAATCCATTTGTCGCTCAACTTCTTCAAGTTTGTAAATCATTTTACTTTCATCAATCATTCCGGCATCATAATTTTCTAAAATGTTAATCCATTCTTTCCAATTTTTATCTGCTAAATTAGTACCTTTCGTAATTTCGGAATCAAAATTTTTATAAGCAGTTTTTTCATTGCTTTTTGTTTGTTTGTTATTGTCCGAAGTTTTAGGTTGATTTTTTTTAGGTTCAGTTTTTTTATCATTTTTTGAAAAATTTTCATGAATTTGAGACTGTGTCAGAAATTTTGTGTAAGTTCAATCAAAAAGTGCGTCAGCACGCCAGTCTCAAAATCACTTACACAAAAAAATTTACACTCCCGAATTTGATTATCTGCAACTTTATTATTTTTTACTTCTGACTTAGTTACAAGAACAGTAATTATCGAAGTAATTGAAACAACAAATAAAAATGCACATACCACTATAATTTTAAAATTTCTGTTCATATAATCCGCCTCCTTTAAAAAATTTTGAATTTAAAATTTATTCTACGCCCCCCCTGAAAACATTCTGAAAAATTGGATTTTTTGCATTGAAATTTATTTCAGACTTCGACGCAAGATTTTTTAAAAAATTTGCAAAAAAAATCTCCGACAATGCGGAGTGAAAAATTTTTTAATTTTTTTTGAACATAACAACATTACTTTCCTCAACGCCGGAGGAAATTTTTTTGTCTTCGATGCATTTCAAAATCGTTGCAATTTTTGTTAAAAATTTTTTCGCAGCAATTTAAAAAAAACGGTTGTGTCAAGAAATTTTCCTGCAAGATTTAATTTTTGCTATAAAATCTCCTCTACAAAAATTTTTTATGCCGCTATTTTGTAGTCAAAAATAAAAATTTTGCTCGAAATTTTTTCAATATTTTCAATCAAATTTTCAATTTTTTCAATTACTGACGCTGAAAATAAAATTTCTCCGCACTGTTCACATTTTTTGCACGGCACATTTTCAATAATCGCATAACCTGTTTTCAATTTCGCAAAATATGTTTCAAAACTGTCAGCCATCGTTCCATTCTTGCAAACCAAACAATTCATAAAATCACCTCCGCATTTTAAAATTTTCGCTCCATTTATCAGCGTCAGGAAAATATGCAGTAATAATTCTACTTGATGTTCCTTCGTCGCTCAAAACTGCGTGAATTATTTTGTCTGATTTATTTTTTCCGCAAACCAAACAACTCGGATATGGATAATCTTCAGGATATTGTTCGATAATCTCACCAAAATTTACTGCGCGCCGAATATCTGAGATTCTTATTCCGCGTTGACGAAATCTTTCTGACGCATGTTCTGTCACAAAAATTTTATCTTCAACAAAATATTTCTGCAAATTTTCAATCTTAATCAATCGACTGTCTCCAACAAATTTTTTATCTATTTTGACGCGAAAGAAAATTTTCCTGCATGATTTAATTTTTGCCATAAAATCTCCTCTACAAAAATTTTGCGCTGTGATAAAATATTTGCGAGGTGATTTACTTGACTTTCAACATAAAAATTTTCGGTATCGTGCAAGGTGTCGGCTTTCGTCCTTTCATCAAAAATCTTGCCGATAATTTTTTTATTCTTGGAACTGTCGCGAACAAAGGTTCTTACGTCGAAATTTTTGCTCAAACTTCAGAAAATATTTTGAAAAATTTTATCGACGCGATTAAAAAAAATTCTCCGCCGCGCTCCGCAATTTTAAAAATCGATGCGACTGAAATTTTTACTGAAAAAATTTTTTCAGATTTTAAAATTATCGAAAGCACTCATGAACGCGGAGATATTTTTGTTTCGCCGGACATTTCGATTTGTGAAGATTGCAAGCGCGAACTTTTCGACAAAAATAATCGCAGATATTTGCATCCATTTATAAATTGTACTGCGTGCGGTCCAAGACTTACAATTTTGGAAAATATGCCTTACGACCGCGAGCGAACTTCCATGAAAAATTTTCCGATGTGCGAAAAATGTTCTGAAGAATATTTTAATAAAAATTCGCGAAGATTCGACGCGCAACCGATTTGCTGTAATGATTGCGGTCCACAAATTTTTTTGAAAAATTCGCCTGAAAAAAATCTCGACGCGATTAAAAAAATCAGAAAAATTATTTTGCAAGGCGGAATTGTCGCGATTAAAGGCATTGGCGGATTTCATATTGCTTGCGACGCGAAAAATTTTTCAGCCGTGCAAAGACTTCGCGATAAAAAATTTCGTCCGCAAAAACCTTTCGCCGTGATGTTCAAAAATATTTCCGCCGTTGAGGAACATTGTTTTTTAAATTCAGAACAAAAAATTTTTCTAGACAGTCCGCAAAAACCTATCATTTTATTAAAAAAAAGAAATAATTCCTCACTCCTCACTCCTCATTCCTCATTAAGCAAAAATGTTGCTCCGCAAATAAATAAAATTGGCGCATTTTTACCATACACGCCATTACATTTGCTGATTTTCGATTTGCCGGACGATATTAAAAATTTCCCCGACGCTTTGATTATGACAAGTTTGAATTTTTCAGGAAATCCGATTGAAATTGACGAGGAAGATTTTGACAAAAATTTTTGCGACGCGATTTTGACGCACGACAGAAAAATTTTGCTCCGCGCAGATGATTCTGTGATGAATTTTTTTAAAAATCAGCCGTCGATGATTCGCAGGAGTCGCGGATATTCGCCATTACCGATTTTTATCGAAAAAAGCAAAAAAATTTCAGTTTTGGCAGTCGGCGGCGAGTTGAAAAATACTTTTGCGCTGGCGAAAAATAATTTAATTTATGCATCGCCCTACATCGGCGATTTTGGGAATATAAAAACTGCGGAAATTTTTGAAAAATCTGTGCGTCGAATGAGTGATTTGCTTGAAATTTTTCCTGAAAAAATAATTTGCGACAAACATCCGCGTTATCAGAGCGTGAAAATTGCTGAAAAAATTTCTGCAGAAAAAAATATTTTTCTTGAAAAAATTCAGCATCATTACGCGCATATTTTGAGTAATTTGGCGGAAAATAATTATTTTGGCGAAGTGATAGGCGTGGCGATGGACGGCACAGGATTTGGCGACGACGGCACGATTTGGGGCGGCGAATTTTTTATTTGCGACGCGAAAAATTATCAGCGTGTGGACAGCATTTCAAAATTTATTCAAGCAGGCGGCGATAAAAGTTCGGTGGATTGTTGGCGAAATGCAATTTCTATGATGAAAAATAAAAATTTTGCAGAAGAAATTTTTACAGCCGAAAAAGTTAAAGCGCAGAAATTTTTGCTGGAGAAAAATTTGAATTGCATTGAATCTACAAGTTGCGGGAGATTATTTGATGCAGTTGCGGCGATTTTAAAAATTTGCGAAAAAAATTCTTACGAAGGCGAAGCGGCGATGAAATTGGAAAGTTTTGCAGAAAATTTTGTCGGCGAAGTTGAAGTAAAAAATATTTTTTCGACTGAGGAACTTTTTGAAAAAATTTTGGAAAAAGTTTTGTTAGGCGAAGACAGAAATTTTTTGGCGAAATATTTTCACGCAGGACTTGCTGAGATAATTTTTGAAAAAGTTTTGAAGATTTCGGAGCGCGAAAAAATTTTTACAGTGGCATTGAGTGGCGGAGTATTTCAAAATATTTTACTGACAGAATTAGTTGTTGAGAAGTTGGAGAAAAAAAATTTAAAAATTTTGCTGAACAGAATGATACCGGCGAATGACGGCGGAATTTGTGTAGGACAAGCATTTTTCGCGATTCGGTAAAAAATTTTTTAAAATTTTGCTTGGAGATTTTAACAAACGTTTGAAGGAAAAAATTTTTATTTTGGCGAAGTTTAGGAAAAAATTTTTCAGGAGGTTTTTGACTGATGAAAACTTTGGAAGAACTTGCGCTGTTGATCCAAGATTCAAAAATTATTGGCGACGGCAAAATTGAAATAAAAAATATTCAGCACGATTCCAGGAAAGTCAGCGAAGGAAGTTTATTTGTTTGCATGGAAGGCGCACACTTCGACGGACACAATTTTATTTCTCAAGCGAAGGAAAAAGGCGCGACTGCAATTTTAACTTGCCGCGAAAATATTTCTCCGCCGGAAGGAATTTCCGCACTTGTCGTACCAGATATGCTGAACTCGCTCGCAATTTTGGTTCCTTACTTTTATGATTATCCTTCAAAAAAAATGCGCGTTATCGGAGTGACGGGGACGAACGGCAAGACGACGACAACTTATTTGATTCGCGCAATTTTGAAACAGGCAGGTTACAAAGTCGGTTTGATTGGAACTATCCAGATGATGATCGGCGAAGAAATTTTTCCAATTCACAATACAACTCCGAACGTCATAGACCTGCAACATATTTTTGTTTCAATGTGCGAAAAAAATGTTGACTTTGTTGTCATGGAAGTTTCAAGTCACGCACTCGCCGAGCACAGAGTTTCGGGAGTGGAATTCGACACGGCAATTTTTACAAACTTGACTCAGGATCATTTGGACTATCACAAGACGCTGGAAAATTATTGCAAGACGAAGGCAAAACTTTTCGACATTGTTTCGCGCACAGGAAAAAAAGTTGGCAAGACCGCCGTTATAAATCTCGACGACGCAGCAAGCTCCGAAATGTTGAATCATTCCACCTGCGACAAAATTACTTACGGCATAGAAAAAAATTCTGACCTTCAAGCAGTCAACGTCGATGTTCAAGCGGACGGAACTAAATTTAAAGTTCGCGGAAATTTTGGCGAAATGGATTTAAATTTGCATCTGACAGGAATTTTTAATGTCTACAATGTTTTGGCGGCGATTGGTGCGACGCTCGCAGAAAAAATTTCTCCAACTGATATTAAAATCGCGCTGGAGAATTTTAAATCTGTTCCCGGTCGTTTTGAAAAAATTTTTGCCGACATTCCTTTCACAATCATTGTCGACTATGCACACACTCCCGACGGCGTGAAAAATGTTTTGGAAACTGCAAAAAAAATTGCCAAGAAAAAAATTATTACAGTTTTTGGTTGTGGCGGCGACAGGGACAATACAAAGCGTCCGATTATGGGACGAATTGCCGCAGAACTTTCTGACATTGTAATTGCGACTTCAGACAATCCGCGAACCGAAGATCCTGAAAAAATCTTGGCTGAAGTTGAAGTCGGCGTGAAAGAAAAAATTTCCGACAAAGTTCATGAATGTATCATCGACAGGCGACAGGCAATTTTCCGCGCAGTCGAACTCGCACAGCCTGACGACATAATTTTGATTCTCGGCAAAGGTCACGAAAATTATCAAATTCTGAAAGACAAAACAATTCACTTCGACGACAGAGAAGTTGCACTCGAGGCGATTTCAATTAGGAATTAGGAATTAAAATTTTAATTTTTAATTGTTGTAAAACTCAGTGCGCCGCAAATTATCAAGGAAATAATTCCCAGAACAAAAACTAAATTGTAGCCGCCGAAGTCAGCAAGAAAACCAATTCCACCAATCGCCAAAGCAGACGCGGCGGTTATCGCCATTGAAATGTTGGAATAAATTTGCGAGTAACTTTTTCCACCGAAAACTTTTCTAACCAAAAGCGGCGTTTGCACAAAAACTCCTGCGTGCGCCCAGCCGAACAAAAATCCTCCGCCGATTAAAATTGCCAGTCCTAAATTTCCAAACATTATCAAAACTAAACCTGCAATTCCAAATCCAAGCGTCGCGGAAATTCCTAAATAAATGCTTCTGTCATTTAAAATTCCCAAGCCGACTTTGCCGAGCGTCGAACCGAGCATCGCCGCCGCCGCCGCGAAAGACGCTTCCTCCAGAGTAAAATTTAGTGTGCCGGAATATTTTGGAATGTACTGAAAGATACTTGCGACTGCCGACATCAAAAATCCAAAGGCAAAAAGTTTGTAGAACGCAGGCATTTTAATCGCCCTGCTGTAGTCAATTCCTGTTGCCGAAGATTTTTTTGCGGCAGAAATTTTTATATCAGAATCTCCGAAAGGTTTCAAGCCGACATCTGCAGGTTTATTCCGCAAGAAAAATCCAATCACAGGAGTTACAAAAAATAAAATTACCAATCCTAAAATTAAATAAGTCGTCCGCCAGCCGTAGAGCGTGATTAACTTTCCGCAAACAGGATTGAAAATTGCTCCGCCAATGCTTGAACCTGCCGCCGCGATTCCGATAAAAAGTCCGACGCGTTTTTTGAACCACTTCGGAATTAAAGTTGGAAAGCTCAGATACATCAAAAAAGTAAATGTCACGCCTAAAATTATTCCCGCCGCATAAAATTGCAACAGCGAATCAAACTTTGACATTGACATTAAACACAAGCCCATGACTGCAGAGGAAATTGTCATCATTAGCCGCGCTCCAAATTTTTCCAAAACTTTTCCTGCGAACGACAGACAAATTGCCGACGCGATTAAATTGAATGACAGATACATCGCGACTTGCCCGACCGCAACATTTAATTCTTCGCTGACAGGAACGAAAAAAATTCCTGCACAACTCAAAACCAAACCAATGTTAAAAGTTGTTACCAGCGCACAACATGCCGCCACAATGTAGCCGTAGTGGAATGGAAATTTTTTTATCAAAGGTAAACCGCCTCACTTTCTTTTTTGTAAAAAATTCTTCGGAGCAGATTATAAACTTTTCTGCAGACTTTGTAAAAATTTTGGCGCAGAAATTTTTTGTCGTTGCAAAAGTAAAAGCGGCGTTATAAAATTATAAAAAATTGGAGGTGCATTTTATTTTATGAAACGCGTTTACAACTTTAATCCCGGCCCGGCGACTTTGCCTTTGGAAGTTTTGCAGGAGGCTCAGGCAGAATTTTTAAACTTCGCGGACACGGGGATGTCAATAATTGAAATTAGTCACAGGTCGGTGGCTTACGAAAAAGTTCACAACCAAGCGAAGGCAGATATTTTGGAATTGATGAAACTTTCGGCAGAAGATTATGAAGTTCTTTTTATTCAAGGCGGAGCGAGTTTGCAATTTTCCATGATTCCGCTGAATTTCGCGACAAAAAAAAATCCCGGCAGTTATGTTTTGAGCGGAACTTTTTCCTTAAACGCTTACAAGGAAGCGGAAATTTTGGGCGTGGGTGAAGTTGCCGCCTCGACGAAGGAAGAAAATTTTCGCCGCGTTCCTCGTCAAGACGAATTGAAAATTTCCGACAACGCCGCCTATCTTCATGTTTGCTACAACAATACAATTTACGGCACAGAATTTCATTACATTCCCGAAACAAAAAATATTCCGCTGTTCGCAGATATGTCGAGCGATATGTTGAGCCGTCCGATCGACTTCAAAAAATTTTCTCTGATTTACGCAGGAGTTCAAAAAAATCTTGGACCTGCGGGAGTTGTTTTGGTCGTCGTGAAAAAAAATCTTGTCGAAAAGAGTTTGGAAACTTTGCCGACGATGTTGCGCTACGATACTTTTTACAAAAAAAATTCGCTCTACAATACTCCTCCGGCGTTCAGCATTTACATGGTTGGAAAAGTTGCGGCGTGGATAAAAAATTCCGGCGGACTTGAGGAAATGGCGAAAAGAAATTCCGCGAAGGCAAAAATTTTGTATGATGTAATTGACGAATCAAAAAATTTTTATCGCGGTCACGCAGTGAAGGACAGCCGCTCATTTATGAACGTAACTTTCAGATTGCCGAGCGAAGAACTTGAAAAAAAATTTGTTGCGGAGGCGGCAGAAAAAAATTTAGTCGGAGTGAAAGGTCACAGATCTGTTGGCGGTATGCGTGCGTCAATTTACAACGCGATGACTCTCGAAGGCGTGGAAACTTTGGCTGACTTCATGAAAAAATTTGCGAAGTCCAATTCTTGAGGAGAAAAATTTTTTATGAAACTTAAAAATAAATTTGCTTTGATAATCGCTTTGACTGCATTTCAATTTATAAATTTCGGCGAAGCAGTCGAGGCGGCGGAAATTGATACCGAACTTGCAATCATAGCCGCCGAACAAGACAGCGGCAGCGGAGATTATTTGACTCCTGCGCAAAATCCTGCGCCGTTGGAAAATATTTCAGGCGACGACAAAAAAAAAAGTAGCGCAACTTTTCATACAGATGTAACGACTGAATCGCAAGCTGAAGAAAATTCTGCGCCGACTTCCGAAGTTTCCGCAGAAGAAAATATTTCCGAGCCGACAGAAGAAATAATTTCAATCGTCGAGGAAGAAGTAAATCAATCGGACGCAGAAAAAATTTCTCAACAACCTGAAGAAAAAATTTCTCAACAACCTGAAGAAAAAATTTCCCAGCAACCTGAAGAAAAAATTTCCCAGCAACCTGAAGAAAATATTTCCCAGCAACCTGAAGAAAAAATTTCCCAGCAACCTGAAGAAAAAATTTCTCAACCTGCAAGTCTGTCAAATCCTGTGACAAGTTACGCAAATTTTGAAGAGCTTGCCAAAGCATTGAATTTTACTCCGCTCTACATTCCAAAAAAATCCGGCTATGCGGTGAGCGAACTTTTTTCAATCGCGAACCAAATTGCCGAAATAAAATATGGCAGAAGATGGGAGCCGGAAGTTTCTCTGACAATCAGAACTTACAAACGACCTGAAGGCGAAGGATTGAAAGATATAAGCGGAGTTCAGGGAGTAAAGTGGAGAATTGATATGACAAGCGGCGCGGCGGTTTACATCGCGAAGATAGATGAACGCTCGCACGTCGCAGCTTGGTCGTCGGGCAGATATACTTTTTCCGCTCATGTCGAAAATATTTCTTTCGCCGCATTTCATTCTCTCGTGATTGACGAACTTGTCGACTTGACGACTCATTACTACGCAAATTAAAAAATTTTAAAAAGTTAGCGCAGATTCCATCAAATGTTTCAGATTATTTTTTGAGCGTTACAGGAGTAGCAAAAAAATTTTACTGCAGAGTAAGGCAGTTTTTTTTTTGCAAAAATTTTTAAAGCCGAAAAACAAAATCAAATGTCATAACTGTCCCGCGAATTTTTGCGCCTGTGCCTGTAACTTTTATTTTGAAGTTGTGTTTCGACATAAAATTTTTTCCTGCCGCGCGAGGATTTGTAATTTTAAATTGACTTAAATCAATAAAAAAATCTTTCTCCGCACCGACTCCGACAGCCGACGTTGGCAAATTTTTTTTCTCAATCCTGCCGTCGTCGTCGAAAATTATTTCAATTTGCGGTAAAAAATTATTCGCAGTAAAATTTTCAACTTTCACGCCGATTTTCCACGCGGGAAATTTAAAACTGTCGCCGACTTTTTGAAAATTATTTAAATCATTCACTTCAACACCCCACGCCGCATTTGTAACATCATAATCAAATTTATCAACCCAACTGTTCACGCGACCGCCATTCCAAAAGTAACTTACTTTCACATAATTTTTGTAATTTTTTTCAGGAATTTTTTCAACAATATTTTCTTGCGGAGTTTCGGAAATTTTTTCAGGAACTTCGATATTTTTTTGCGGAGCTTCAGGAATTTTTATTTCAGGAAATTTAAAATTTTTATTTTCCTCACCCCTTGAACGCGGAGATAAATTTTCTTTTTCAACAGACTTAGTCGCGTCAACTGGATGCAACGTCACGTTGCTTTCCTCTACAGTTTGACTTTGAAATAAAAAAATAAAAATCGCCGACAAGATTAAAGTTGCGGTAATATTTTTTTTATAAGGCGCAGATTTTTTTTGAAGAAGTGCAAATTTCAATTCATCGACATTTTGAAATCTGTTCGCAGGATCTAATTCAGTACATTTTTGCAAAATTTTTTTCAAATCGCCGCGAAGATTTTTACCAAGCAGTTTTTGAAAAGTTTTGCCGAGCGAAAAAATATCACTTCGCGCATCTGTTTGACTGTAACCAAATTGTTCAGGCGCGGCGTAACCTTTCGTGCCGAGAAAATTTGTATCTTCGCTTTTATCGGCTGAAAAAATTCGCGCCGCGTCGAAGTCAATCAATTTAATTTTGTCGCCCTGCTGAATTAAATTTGAAGGTTTAATGTCGCGGTGAACGATGCCGAGATTGTGCAAAATTTTTAAGCCGTCGCACAGTTGCAGAATAAAATTTTTTGCTTGCGATTCAGTCAAATTTTTTGCAGAAAGATTTTCGCCGCTGAAAAATTCTTCCACCACAAAAGTTTTATCATCGTCCTCGACGCAGAAAAAAATTTTCGCCCAAAGTTCGTGAGGATTATTTTTCAAAATTTTGTAAGGCAGACCGACAAAATTTATTTGCTTAAAAATTACAAAATTCCCGGACAAATCATTCGCCAGCCAGACTTCGCCTTTTTCAGTTTGTCGAATCAATTTTATTTTTTCAAACTTCTTGTTCAAAAAAATTTCAAAATCTTTTTCCAAAAAAAATCTCACCTCGCGCGAAAAATTTTTTCAAATATTTTACCAGAAAATTTTGCAAAAAAAAATTACGCCGAAGCGTTGAAAAATTTTTTATGCAAATGCTGCGTTGGAAAAATTTAAATTATTTTCCTGAATTTTTGCTTCATAACGCGATTTTAAAATTTCATATGCCTTATCAGCAATATCCCAATCCTCGCTGTTCAAAATCCAATCGTCACATTTGTCATTAAACCAAGCAGGTTGATTTATTGTAATTTTTTCACCTTTATACTCATACTCAACTGAACAAATGTCGCGATGTAAAATTTCTCCTGTTTCGGGATGTATTTTTTCCATTTTCTCACCTCATTTTTCTTTGAAAGACAGCAAAGTAAATTCTGAAATTACATTCTGCGTAAATTTTACATACAAAATTAAATCTCCGCAAGGAACATGGTAAACGTCCTGCCAAATTTTGTGATTGGCATATGAAGTCATTGATTTATAAAAATGTTCGCTTTCCATTGTCGAAACAATTTCATAAATAGACTTTTTATTAAATCCTAAATCACGAGCATTTTTTTGAGCAGTTTTTGTAATTTCAAAATCAGATTTTTTAAATTCCTCAAGATTATAAGTCGGCATAAATTTTTCCACAACTTCAACTCCACAAAAATTTTTCAGATTTTATCACAAGAATTATTTTTCTGCAAAAAAAATTACGCCGAAGCGTTGAAAAATTTTACTGTTTATATAAAATTTTTATCCTGCATATCCTGTGATATAAGAACCTCTGCTGATGTACTGTTGCAAACACCAACCCCAGATGCCATTGTATTTTGTGTAGTAAAATCCATTTTGCGGACTGTCATAAGCACTGGTTTCACCTGTTCCAACTGTAATTTCTACTCTCGCACCAAGCGGAACTTTTGCAAGTCTTGCCGCTGAAGTTGAAGGATATTCGCGCAAACTTATCCATTCATTACAATTCACTACTGTTGCGTTGTAGATACTGCCAATGCCCATTTGCTGAAAATTTAAACCGCTGTCGATTTTTTCAACTGCGGCGTTTGCAGAATTGTTGCTGACAAAAATAATTGCAACTGCCAACAACATTACTGTCAAAAATTTTTTCATTTGTAAAACCTCCTCAATCAAAAGTTGCACCTGACTTTCCTTTGCCCATAACCCAATCGCCCCAAACTTTTAAAGCATAGCTGTAGATATTATCTTCGACAGTGCCACTTTCAACAACACCGCTGTAACCTTGAGAATTTTTGAAAGTTTCACGCCGACCTGCTCCGCCGTCAAAGCTATAATCGACGTAAACAATTTGTCTGCCGTCCGTAGCTTTTACTTTGACTGTGTACCATCTGTAATTACCATAAAAATGCAAAGTTTCCGTCATAACATAGGCGCGAAGTCCGCTGTCATAATTTCCGACGTAATAGTCAGCCGCAGAAGTTTTATTTTGTCCGCAGAAAAAAATTACTGCAATCAAAATCATTACAGAAAAAAATTTTTTCAACATAAAATTCTCTCCTTATAAGTAATTTTGCATTTCCCAAAACATATTCCATTCAATCGGCGTTTTGTACTTGTCAGCAGTGCCTTCAAAACCTTGTGAATTTCTGAAATATGGATGCGGTGAGTCAACAAATGAGTAGTCGAGATACTGAACATTTCCATCCGAACGACGAATCATTTTCAAAGTCGCGTCAATGTAATGAGCGTGTGCACCTTTGAAATAATCATGGATAGTTTCAGTCATCAAGTAGCAATCGCGACCGGTTGTGTTTGACGTGCCAACATAAACATCTTTTGCGCTTGCAGAATTATTTCCGACAAAAATAATTGCGACTGCCAGCAAAGTTACTACAAAAAATTTCTTCAACATTTTTTAAAAACCTCCTGAAAAATTTTTATTGTTCAAACAAAAATTATTTTTAAATTTCTCTGCCGTGATCCCAATTACTGTATTCAATCCTTCCGCTCGGGAAAAATTGATGCTTAAACCAACCGTGATGTCTGCCGCGTGAAAAACCTCCTTCGTCAATTTGAACAACTTTGCCATACCGTCTCCAAACAACAGTTCCCCGTCCTTCGGCGTATCGGTAATTTCCTTCTTGAACGTAGCCGCCACTCCATTCTATCGACTCTCCGTCAGTCGGTTGAGGATTCCACAACATAACGCCCCTGTAATCTTGTATCCAAGCAGCCTCCGCAAGATTCGCCATCGAAATCGCAGAAAAAATTACTGCCACAACAAGAATTATTTTTCGCACACCTGCCATTTCCAAAAACCTCCTCAAAAAATTTTTTTCAATTATAACACAGGCAGAAAAAATTTTTGCAAATAATTTTTCAGCAACAGAAAAAAACTTTTTACTTTATTCCAAAGGCTTGTTGCAATTCATAAGCAATAAGTGCGGTTCCGGTGCGAATTTTTTTATATTCCTTCCATTCATTCCAAGAAAAAAATGCACCTGCAAAACTTTTTCTCCACCATAAGCAGAAAGTTTCATCTTCCTGCAGGTTTATATCATAAAAAATTTTGTTGTATTTTACAGAAAGAGTTTCGCCTTCTCTGTCGAACTCTATTTTATCACCATATTTTTGTGTAAGTGCAGGCTGAAGTTTATTAAAAATTTCATCGGAATTTACTCCACCAAGAAATTTAAATTTCATCCTGCGCATTTTGTCTTTATGAAAAGACATTTTTAAATGTTCAATTATGAAAGTACCAATTATCCCCAAAACACCTACGCCACCTGCAGCTACTAAAAAAAGTGAAATTATGTAAGCCCAGCGCGTCCAACCGACTTTTGAAGGAATTGGTGCAGATGATTGTAATACAATAGGCATAAAAAAACTACCTCCTTCATTTTTAAAATTTTCTGTTGCTAAAAAATTTATCTGCAAATTTTTTTGAAGTATAACACAGGCAAAAAATTTTTGTTTACCCGGCAGGTAAGCAGCGCAACTTTTTTTCAAAAATTTTTGCAAAAAGTTCAAGCGACAGGTATAGTGGTAATTTTTTTGCAGGCAGGAAAAGAATTGTTACAAGTCGAAAATTTATCGGCACTACACTTAAGGAGGAGTTTACTTTGTCAGCAGGAAAAATTTTTGAAAAACTTTCTTGGCAGGTGATTTTGCTAATTTTTTTGCTGATTTTTTTTGTGCGAAATTTGTTAACGCCTTTAATTGCGGACGATTATTCTTACGCTTTTATCTGGGACGGAGCGCACTGGGGAAATTTGATTGATGGAATAAATCCCGACAACCTTCAGCGCGTCGAAAATTTTTCAGACATTTTTATTTCGCAGTGGCAGCATTATTTTACTTGGGGTGGGCGAACAATCGCGCATATTTTCGTACAATTTTTTGTGTGGAGCGGAAAAATTTTATTTGACTTTGCAAATGTCTTTGTAATGGCGGCATTGATTTTTTTGCTGTTCAAAGTCGGCACAGGTTTAAAACTGCGCGAGATGAATAAAATTTATTTGCTGTGGATTATTGCCGGACTTTATTTTTGTGCGCCGTCATTTTTAATCACGACAATTTGGCTGACAGGTGCATGTAATTATTTGTGGATGAGCTTTTTTGAAATTTTATTTTTGTTGCCGTTCGCGCTGAAGTTTTGGAATAAAAATTTTTGGTCGCAGGAAAAAACTTGGCAAAAAATTTTAATGGCGTGTTTAGGTTTAATTGCAGGCTGGTCGATTGAACCTGGCGGAGCATTGACAGTTTTTGTAACTTTTTTGTTTGTGGTAAATGCTTGGCGTGAAAAAAAATTACAAACTTGGCAGAAAGTCGGATTTATATTTTTATGCGTCGGCTTTGCAATTTTAATGCTTGCGCCGGGAAATTTCTACAGAATGGAACTGACAAACACGCTTGAGCCTGACGACATAGTTCCGCCGGACGAACAATTTACTTTGCAAATGTTTTTGACAAATTTTGTTGTAGGATTTTTGCCGGACTTTTTGCGCGAGATAATTTTATTTGCGCCGATAATTTTTTACTTCGTTAAGTTCAAAACTTCAGAAAAAATTTCAAAATTTATTTTAGCATTTTCAAGCGCGTCAATTTTATGTCTGTTAATGATGTTGTGTTCGCCTGAATTTCCTGAGCGCGCAGGATTTCCTTCAACAATATTTTTGCTGATTGCGTCGCCTGCCGCACTGAAAGAAATTTTGCCGCAGTTACAAAAAATTTATCAGCGTCGAACAAAAATTTTAAATTTTGCAGCGGTGATTTTTTGCGGAATTTTTTTGCTTAGTATGCTGGGTTGTGTCGCGGTAGAAAATGATATAAAAAATCAGCTTGCCGAACGCGACAAAATAATTTTGCAACATAAAAGCGACGACTTAATTATTGTGCCGCCGCTTGAAGTTCCAAGTTGGTCTGAAATTGTTTTAGGTACACGCACTTGGGATAATTTGACAATGTGGTGGGGCGGAGATTTGGAATCTGACGTGAAAGGCAATCGCGGAATTTTGTTTGCAAAATATCACGGCTTGAAAAAAATTATTACAACTGAACGTGAGGAATAAACTTTACAAAAAGTTTTTGCAAAAACTTCAAGCGAAAAGTATAATTTTTTTGGTGATGAGAATGACTGAAAAAGACACGCAACAACTTGAAAATGAATTGTCGGAGGTGGAGGAGATTGAAAATTTTCTTGAGGACAACAGGGAAGTCTTTCAAAATTTTTCGCTTGCCGAGTACTTGGAGCAGTTACTTGCAGAAAAAAATTTGTCGAAAAAAGAAGTTGCAAAAAAATCTTTGCTGAATCAGATTTATGTTTATCACATCTTTGCAGGCAGAAAGAAAAATCCCTCGCGACAAAAAATTTTATCTATTGCGTTGGCAATGGAACTCACGCCGAAAGAAACACAAAAACTTTTGTACTGCGCGGGATTGGAAAAACTTTATGTAAAAAAAGCTTGGGACAGCATAATTTTATTTGCGCTGGAAAATAAATTCACAGTCGAGCGAACAAACAATTTGCTGATAAAATTTTCAGAAAGTCCTTTGCTCGGCGATGTAGAAAAATAAAAAAATTTTGGGAGGAATTTTTATGACAACTGAACAGGAAAAAATTTTAGCTGACTTCAAGCAAAAAATTTTGTCGACAACTTTTGAACTTGGAAAAATTTCTGAAGTCGAGGGCAATATTGAAATTAAAACTTCATACGCAGAAGGCAAAGTAAATTTTTATCCGCTCGACGTTTTAATTTGCGAAATGTCGGTAACAAATTTGTCGGACGGCGAAAATAAATTTTATCTGCATTTTGAACTTCGCGACTTAAATTATGCTGAAGAACTTTTTGCAGAAATGCTTTCGACAATTACAGATTTAAAATCAAAACAGACTTTAAAAATTTTGCTTTCGTGCACAGGCGGACTGACGACAGGATTTTTTGCAGATAAATTGAATAAAACTGCAAAAGTTTTGGAACTTGATTACAAAATTGACGCTGTACCTTTCCACAAACTTTATGAAGTCGCGCAGGATTATTCAGTAATTTTGCTTGCGCCGCAAATTGCCTATCAAGCGCAAAAAGTTTCAGAAATTTTGTCCGAGTCATTGGTTTTAAAAATTCCTGCGAAAATTTTTGCAAGTTATGACAGTGGCGAAATGTTGAAATTTATTCGCGAAAGTCTTGAAAATTGGAAAAAAACTGTGGCTGAAAGAATTATTGCGAAAGTCAAGAAAGGAATTATCACCGACGCAAAAATTTTGTCGATAGCGATTTTGCCGAGCAAAAAAGACAATCGCATTGCCTACAAAATTTACAAGAAAGGCGAAATTATTTTTGAGGAAACAGTTATCAAAAAAAATTTAAATCTTGTGAGCGATTTGTGCGACATTTTGGACACGGTCGGCTGTCGCGGAAAAAAATTTAAAGCTGTAGGAATTGCAACGGCGGGAGCAATTCACGACGGACATTTGGATATGAAGGAGCAGATTTCGCCGGAATTTAATTTGAAAAAATTTTTGGAAGAAAAATATCAAGTGCCTGTGACGATAACAAATAATTTAAAAGCCGCGTCGCTTGGCTTTTACGTTCAGCAGGATAAATTTGAAAATATTTTATTTTTGTCGCGACCTTACGGTTTCAGGTCAGGCGGAATTGGAATGGTTTTGAATGGAAAAGTTTTTGACGGAGCGCACAATATGGCTGGCGAAGTTCGATACGCGATGCAAAGTTTTCATACAAAAGAAGATTGGGAAAAAAGTTTTATGGTAAATCCAGAAAAAGTTTTGGAAAGTTTGTCTGTTGAAATCAGAATTGGAATTTCGGTAGTTGATCCAGAAGTAATTTGTTTGCGAAGTGATATGACTCCCGACCTTGAAGAAGTTAAAGATAAAGTTGCAGAATTTATTCCGCGAAAATATTTGCCTGAATTTGTAAAATTTTCTGCGAAAGATATGCAGGAGCTTGCGTTACTTGGTGAAATGATTTTAAGTTTGGAGGAACTTGAGCGAAAAAACAGATAACTTTGATTTTTTAAATTTTTTTCTCACAGTTTTGATGAACTTGACGATTTTTTAAAATAATTTGTCAAACAGGAAAAATTTTCGAAGTCGCGGCGAAAAAAATTCCTCAGTAAATATTTTTGAAGAAGTCGTGAGTGTAAGTTCTGAAACTCCTTTATGCAAAAAAAAAGTTGATAGTCGAACAGAAAAAATTTTTTTAAGTTCAACCATCAACAATTTTTTTTTCAAGTGTCTGAATTATTCGTTAGCTTCCATAGTCTTGGCTTGCTTGTCGATTTCAGCTTTGGAAGGATCTTTTAAGCCGCGATTTTTTTTGTATTCAGCTGTAGCCGCCGACAAACTTTTTGAGAAGGTACTGCGAACTTTCAAGAGCGATTGTGCCTGTTGAGCAGTTTTTGCAAATTTCACAATGTTGCCTGCGTTGCTGAGTGACAAACCGCCTTTAGCAGTATCTGCGATAATTTTCGCTGCCTGAACTCCGGCAACAACGCTGAGTGTGTCTGAAAGCATACGCTGTTCATTTGCGCTTTTAATAAATTTGTCGATCTGTTTCAATTTTGCTTCGTCGCCGGATTGCATGGCAGCAGCAAGATTTTGTTTGATTGAGTCGGCTGTCTTTTCTTTATCTGCTTTGTTAGCCGCCTCTTTCATCTTGGTAGCTACGCCCAAGTCATTTGTCGCGAAAGATTTTCTTGCGACATCAGTCGTAATCAATTCCGCATTTTCAATAGTTTCGAGTTTTGCATTTTCTGCATTTGAAAAAGCTGTCTGCATCAAACCGGCTGAAACCGCAAGATTTGCGAGCAACAAAGTTTGACTCTTGTTAAGTCCGGAAACATCGACAGAAGATCCGCCGCTCTTGCCACCGCCGACAACATCGCCAAGCCCGCCAAGCAAACCTGCTTCTGCCGTCGAAAAATTGACTGCCAATCCTGTGGTTGCAACGCTGACTGCCAAAAGTCCCGCCGCTAATTTTTTTGTGATTTTCTTCATGGAAAATCTTCCTCCTTAAATACCTAAAAGTAAAATTTATATTTCCTCAACCAAATTGGTTGGGATTAACTGAGTTAATTATCTTTTGGTCCAGTAAGTAACCAAACTGTCCGTAATTGCTTTTGAAGAAGTGACCGCTGCCTTTTCAAGCATCATCTGACCGACGCGGTTTATATCTTTCATTCGCAAAACGTCGCTGCCATCATAATTGTCGATGTCTTTAAAATTTTCAAAACAATCCATCGCATGAATCAATATGTCGCAAGAGGCAGTGTAACCTTCGTCATCTTGTTCAAGTTTTTCCATTTTTATTTCTCCGACAATCGCCGTAGAAATTTCAGGATTTTCCAACGCCTGCTGTTTTACCCAGCCGACAAATTGATTGAAATTCATGCCGCGAGTTTCTGAAAGTTTTGATACTACTTCGTCAGCATTGGCCACATCAAAATTATTTTCGCCGAGTCTTGTAATGTATCTTTCTAAAATTCTTGCCTCTGCGGTTTGCGCTTGATTTTCACTGACTCCCGAGCCGACAAACCGAACAAATACAAAAACTCTGCGTGTGTCCTCGTCAGTGTTTGCAGATTTAATAATTTTTTTCAGTTCTTCCTGAAGTTCCTTGTACTTGATTATTACTCTGCCCGTCACGAATGAACCGCTTGAAGTTTTTCCTTTCTTTTCAACTTTCGCCGTGTCGATAAATTCGTTGTAGCGTTTCAAAAGTTGCTGATAAGGCGACGCAGGATCTTCGCTTCTCGAAGTTATTTGAGCCAAAACTCTTTTTATGGTAGAAGTTTTCATGTCCTCAATCGCGGCGACTTCAGTTTCTCCTTTTCCACCTGCAGGAATACCTTTCGGCGGTTCGGCGGCAAGCGCAAAACTTTGACCGAGCAAGAGGAAAACTGCCAAAGCTATTGCAAAAAATTTCTTCATTATGCTCCTCCTTTGAACAGTAATTGAATTTTGGTTGTACCTGCTCCCGTTTGCTCGAGTCCCATTTCAAATCCCTTAATAGCACTTAAAAATGCGCCTAACTCGCCAACACTCGAATATGCGTCGGAGGAAACGTAGAGACTTATCCTTGTAGGAGTCGGTCTTGCAACGCGAATTATTCTGCAGTGCGCTTTTTCCAAAGCAGCTTTTATTTGCGGAAATTGACTGGAGTAATCGGAAATATCGTCAACTATTACAGTTGTCTTTATGTTTGTATAGCCACCTTGCCTCTCTTGCTGGACAGTTTCAAGTGCCTGTTCGGCAAGCGATTTCATCGCCTCCTCAGTCGCGCGTTGTTTTGCCTCTTCGATAGCTTCAAATTCTGAATCTTTAACTGATTTAAAATATTTGCTAAAAACGTCGACGCTGTCTGAATCCAGACCAATCAACTCAAAAGATGCTTTAACCATAGCTTGATACTGTCCGCCTTGAATTTTTTTCACTTCCTCAATCGCCAAAACGCCGCGCAGAAGTGCATTTACACCCCCTCGGTCTTCGCTTTGTCTGGCCATGGTTCGAGCCTGAATTCCGACATTGGGAGCATCGCCGCTCTTTTCCAAATATCCTGCGACGACATCATTGACTTTTGCATCGAAACCGACAAGTTTCAATTTATCATTGATGTAGGTAGCAAATTCTTTGTCATAGCTGTATCTTCCTCTGTCTCGCAGAACAACCGCAGTAAAAATTCCTCCGCGCGAATTTGAATCGGTGACGTTATTTTGAACTCGCGATTTTAAATCTATGGCAGCCAATTTTATTTTATTCGCGTCGGCTGTTATGTCCATTTCGACGTAAAAAACATCTCCGCGATTTTCTTCCTTGATAATTTTATTGATCGTGACATAGCCGTCAGACTTTGCAAGAATTTCGTCGCGCACGAGCATATTGTTTACAACTTCGACTGAGCTTTGAACTCTAACGCCCACAACTTGTTCAACAAGTTCGCGCATAGCTTGCCGCCTTGCCTCTGCCCTTGCCGCAGAAATGTCGCCATTCATAATCGCAGCATAACCTTTAACAATGGTCGCCTCTGCTTGTGAATTTAAATTTAAAATCACAAGGCACAACAGCAGTAAAGAAAAAATTTTTTTCATCACTTAACCTTCTTTCCTGCTTGAGCGGCTGCCGCTTTAACAGAAGCACCGATTAACAGGGCTCCAAAAATTTCCTCCTCGCTGGGTTCGATCTTTGAGAGTAAATCCGGATTTTTTGTGTACTCATGCTGAATGTGCTGCTCGACTTCTATAGGACTTTTTCCCGAGATTGTGCTGAGCAGTCTGAGTTTGTAAAGTTTGAAACCGTTAATGTTTGAAACTTGTTTTGTTTGTAATTCTTGAGTACCAACTCCGGGAACATCTAAAGTAATTTGATGATCAACTTTTTCCGGCATGGTGATAGTTTTTTCCCCTGAATGAGAGGAAGTAATTTTTGCGGCATAAAGTTTTTTCGTGGCATCTTGTGTCCAACTTGAAGTATCGCCGGGCAAAATCATGGGATAAACAACTTTCCCTGTGTGTGCGGCATAATCACTCGTGAAAATATTTCCACAAATGCGCTGCATCAATTTGACTTCCTCGCCTCTTTTATTCCTTCCCAAAAGTTCCATACATTTTTTTGAAGTGTAGGTGACATTTTCCACGCGATAAGTTTCAGCCGCCAAAGATTTGTCGATAACGCCTTCAATCAACTTTTTGTACTTTGTGAAATCCAATTCTTCTTCAATTCGTTGTGCAGTGAAATTTGTAAAAACTCTTGCCAAATCTTCATCACTTCTCTGCGTCATCGATTCCAAACTGGAACTTTCTTTAGAATCGGGCAAGGTGGTACGAAAGTGTAGCGGAATGTTTGCAAGAATTGTCAAAGCACCGTTGTTGTCCTCGCTGCAAAATGCAATATCTACAGCAGAAATTAAAGTGTACTTGTAATAATCTTTTCCTTTGATTGTGTACTTCTGGGGAATTTGAATATCTGCTATGACTATCGGAATAATTTGGATTCTGCTCTGATCTCCAAATGTCGCATCAGAAATTTCTGAGTTTCGGTCGGCGGTGTCATCTTCTGACATTGAAGTTTCCAAAGTGAACGGCAAAACCGATGCCTGAGCTTTAAATTTTGCGGCAAGTGCCTCAGCAATTTGTTGTGCGCGTTTTGCTTGATCTTCTTTGCTGCCAGCTCTCATGAGCGAATAGGAACGCTTTTTTTCTGCATTTTTGTAGTCGTCCGCGATTGACATTACATAGGTGTCATGGCTCCAAACAAAAACCGGCTTTTCTTTCGCCGCCTCTGCGCTACTGAATATTGTCAGACACATCAGCAACAAAAAAATTTTTTTAAATAAGTTCATGGAAAACAACCTCCTTTTTCTCCATAAAAGCTAATGTCCTTTTTCATATTTTCCACCTTACGACCATTTTGTCAAGGCAGTTCGGAAACTTTTAACCAATCTTTAAACAAAAATTATCTTCGACTAAAACTTTATAATCAATTTTTAATTCAAAATTTTTTTGCTTAAAAAGTTGGTTGAAAAAAAATAGAAAATGCAAACAAAATTTTTCACAGGACAAAAATATTTTCCGAAAACCGACCAAAAAAATTCAACTTTAATTCTAACGCCCCCCCCC
>CALEPR010000193.1 GCA_937910665.1 uncultured Selenomonadales bacterium | reverse complement strand
CTTTGATTCCTCTACGGGACTATGGAATATAACGGTAACGCTTGACGGTTCTGAAAATCAGCGCTTTAAGGTGGTGGACGGCTGTTCATGGAGCGGAAGCACCATTTACGGTTCCTCCGGAACCGGCGGTCAGCTTGCCGTAAATACCTCCACTTCGGGGGATGAATACACAGGTCTCTCCGGAACTTATGTTCTCAGTGTAAATGATGCTGACATGAGTTATGCATTTACCGAGGTTCAGTAACGGTTTACGACGATTTCCCTGAAAATGTGTGTACGCGGGTTCCCCAAAAAAGACGAAAAGCAGAATACATAGGGAACCAGTCCGATAACGGTTCTGTTGAAACATCCTGTATGACGGAACCGTTATTATTTGCTCTAATATTCAGAGAATGGGGAAAGAGAGACTGATGCAGTCTCTCTTTTGGTTCTGACGGAGATTCATCACCGTTTATTCCGTGTATGTCATATATACCGTACGGGCACTGTGAACCAAATATCCGGCCCGGCGTAAAATGTGGTAATGATTACAATTTTTAAACGTACGATATGCTACCATGAAAACATGTCAGACTTTAAGAATAAAAGTCATGAGCATGAAAGCGTCGAATGATTCATTGGAATATTTCATTTAAATGTCCGATTCGCTGGAGAGTATTATGTCCGTTCTTGCTGCATTTATGGTCCCTCACCCCCCGCTGATTATTCCGGAGATCGGTAAGGGTGAAGAAAAAAAGATTCAAAAAACCGTAGACTCATATGAAGCAGTCGCCAGGGAAATAGCCGCACTTAAACCCGATACGATAATTATATGCAGTCCGCATAAAGAGACATTTTCTGATTATTTTCTGATCAACGGGGAGGACAATGCTGAAGGTTCATTTGAAGAATTCGGAGCGGCTGATATCAGAATAAGAGTCAAATGCGATACGGAATTCGTAAAGGCTGTTGAAGATGCGTGTCTGAAGGAAAATGTCATGGCCGGAACAGCCGAAAATGATGTCCGTCAGCCATTGGATCACGGAACCATGATACCGCTGTGGTTTATCGGCAGATATCTCGATAAATTTAATGTGGTGAACGTGGGGATTTCAGGTTTTTCCCTGCTTGAACACTATCATCTCGGGGTAATAATGGCACGTACGGCCGAAAAACTCGGTCGCCGTACGGTGTTTGTGGCAAGCGGAGATTTGTCCCATAAACTTAAGGAGGATGGACCGTACGGTTTTGATGATGACGGTCCCGTTTATGATGACAGGCTTATGGATTTGTGTAAGCGCGGAGCTTTGGGAGAAATGCTGGATTTTCCTCAGCTTCTGTGTCAGAGATCGGCTGAATGCGGACATCGTCCTTTCTGCATGATGTCAGGTTTCCTTGACGGTAAGACTGTTAAAAGCAGGGTGTATTCCCATGAGGACGTCACCGGCGTCGGGTACGGAATCTGCAGTTTTTATCCGGACGGAAACTCTGACGAAAGAAAATTCAGGGATATTAAGATCAGGGAAGAGGAGCTTTCCGTTGCAGGTCTGCCGCTGAGTGACGATCCGTATGTGCGTCTTGCCCAGCGGGCAATATACGGTTACGTGATTTCAGGAAGGCATATTCAGATCCCGGATGATGTTTCGGAAGACATGCTTGGTAAACAGGCGGGGGTATTTGTTTCAATCCATCAGTTTGATCATCTGAGAGGTTGTATCGGAACAATTTTGCCGACGACCGGAAGTGTGGCAGAAGAAATTTTGCAAAATGCAATTTCGGCTTGCTCGAGAGATCCGAGATTTTCCCCCGTAGAAATTTCCGAGCTTGATGAAATTGTTTACAGCGTGGACGTTTTGAGCGATCCTGAAAGAATTTTCGACACAAAAGATTTGGACGTGAAAAAATTCGGCGTGATTGTCGAAAACGGCGGCAGACGCGGGGTTCTCCTTCCCGACTTGGAAGGTATCGACACAGTTGAGCAACAAATTTCAATCGCAAAACAAAAAGCAAATATCGGCTCACGCGAAAAAGTTGACTTGTGGAGATTTGAAGTCATTCGCCATCATTAAAAAAAAATTCTCCGCACCGAGAGAATATTTTTCTATAAATATTTTTTCGGTCGGAGTTTTTTTTCACTCAAGCAAATTTATCTTCGCGGCGCAAAGATTTTTAAATCAAAAAAGTTCTCCACTTCGGAGAACTTGTTAATTTCTTTTTTGGTGACGCTAGCGGGATTTGAACCCACGAACCCGCCGTGAAAGGGCGGTGTCTTAACCACTTGACGATAGCGCCGTCGAGACATATAATAGCACAAGTTGATAGAATTGTGCAAGCATTTTTTTAAAATATTTTTTTCAGATAGGGAGAGAGGTTTAATGGCGACTATTGACAGATTTAAAACCGCGCTGCGGATTGGGATTTCTTTCAAGGATGGAGAAAATCTCAAACCTTTAACGGCGCAAATGAAGTATGATTATCTTGCCGCCGTCCACACTATGGAACAGTTGACGAACTTGGCAAATGAATTTGAGGAGCGCAAGAAACGTCGCGAAGAATTCCGCGAAAAACTTTCCACGAGCTGTAAGTTGTCATTGAAAAAATTTGTAGAAAGTGAAGACCTCTTGACCTTGAAACAAATTGACAATGCGATTAAAGGTTTAATGGAATGTCGGAGTGAATTTGCCAAGATGGACAGCATTGAGCGCGAGAGCGAAAAACTTTTCAAGTTCATTGAGGACGGAGTTTCCGCCGGCAAATAATTTTTCCCGAGAAAAAAATTTTTTCTCCGCTGTGGAGGATTCAGACTGTAGATAAAAGTGAAAAAACACCTTCCGATGTGATATAAAATACTAGACGAGGTGAAAAATTTTGCCACAAACTGAACCTAACAAGATGAACAAAAAAATTAAGTTCGCGCTGATTTTGAAAGATGACGAAGAAGTTCGGACGATGAGCGAATTTAAAAAATTTTTTGACATACGCGAAATAATGGATTCTTTTTTCGACGGCAAACTTGAAAGGTGGCTGTCAGATCATTACTACTTTGATAAAGCTGAAAAAATTTCCAATCTTCGCAATCAGTACAAAGTTAAAAGTAAATCGACAGAAAATTTGACTGAGGAAACTGTGGAAGTCATTCAAGAAATTTTTGACATTCCGTCTGCCGAAAGAAAAAAACTTAAGCAAGACGACATTGAGGACATTATTCGCCTTTCAAAAAAAGAAGATGAACTTGTTCAAGACATTGTTGACAAAAATGCTTTAAAAAATATTCACCTGGTCGCGGAGGATCAAGCTGAACTTGAAAAACTTGTCAAAAAAAATTTCAACAAGCAAAGTTCAATTTATATTTTGAGCGACGGCGCGGATCCTTACACTTTGAATGCAAGTTACATCGAAGTTACAAAATTGCGTTTCGTCGGAGTTGAAACAAAAAATTCCAGACAAAAAACAAAAATTAAAATTGTCGGAAATATTTTTTCTGACAGCGAAGACCGCGAAGAAAAAATCGACAAGATTGAAAAATTTTTCGCCGCGCACAGGGACAGATTCAGCAACGTTTCTTTGATGATGAAAATTGAAAATGATAAGAGCGACTCCGCGACAAATTTTATCACCAAAGAAATTCCGAAGTCAGTCGCGCAGGGCGTAAATTATTTTCAGAAAGGCGAAACAAACAGCGTCGAGGCAGTTCAAGATAAATTGATCCGATACATGGACGCAGGTTTTCCGCTGATTTATTTGAACACTTTCGAGGAAGATAAGGCGGATGAAATTATTAAAGATGCGACGTCGGACAGAAAAATTTTTGAATGGAACGCAGAAACTTTTTCTGCAAACTTCAATGGTTCAAATAAAATTTTCAAGGACGGCTGGAGTTTGAATGACACTTTGGAGCATTTAATTCGCGTTCAAATGGCAAGACAGTCACAGAAAAAAGCTGATGAAACTGAACCTGAACTTCCTTACAATCTTGAAAGATCTGTTTTGGTTTTGAAGGATGCACATGGATTTTTGCGAAAGGATGCGCACAATTATCTTCACGACGACAAAGTTGTTTCGCACTTAAAATATTTGGCGCACATGATTTACAACGGACAACTTGAAGACTGCAACATAATTATCGTGTCGCCTGTGCTTTCCATTCCGAAAGAATTGGAAAATTATTTGACAATAATAAATCTCGGTAACCTGACTGAGGCAGAGATAAAAAAACTTGTCATTGACTTTTGCAAAAATCATGACGCAAATATTCCTGACGAAGATTTTTGTGATGACTTGGTGACTGCGCTGAAAGGTCTTTCGGAATTTGAAATTATAAATATTTTGTCGCTGGCACTTTCCGGAAATTATGAATTGAAACGCTCCGACATAAATTTAATTCTCGACCAAAAAAAGCAGATGATTCAGAAACTGAACATTTTGGAAATGATCGACGCGAAGGAAAAACTTGACGACATTGGCGGCTTGGAGAATTTAAAAGATTGGTTGAAAAGGAAGGCAAAAATTTTTAATTCAATCAAGGACGCACAAAGTTTTGGCGTTCAGATTCCGAAAGGAATTTTAATTGTCGGGATGCCGGGCTGCGGAAAATCTTTAAGCGCGAAGGCGACGGCGAAAACTTTTGATATGCCGCTTTTGAAAATGGACATGGGCAGGATTATGGGAAAATATGTCGGCGAGTCCGAAACAAATATGCGTCGTGCTCTGAAACTTAGCGAAGAAATTGCGCCGTGTGTACTTTGGATTGATGAACTTGAAAAAGCTTTTTCAGGAATTGGAGGAGGCGGCGGCAGCGGCGAAGTTACTACCAGACTGTTTGGAACTTTTTTGACATGGATGCAGGAAAAGACGCAAGCAGTTTTTGTCGTGGCTACGGCGAATGATGTTTCAAGTTTGCCACCGGAACTTTTGCGGAAGGGTCGTTTTGATGAAATTTTTTATATCGGCTTGCCGAACTCCGCAGAGCGCAGAAAAATTTTTGAAATTTACTTCAACAAAGTTCCGACAAGAGACACAGAAGGACTTGAAAAAAATCTTGATGAATTTGTGGCAAGTACAAGAAATTACAGCGGCGCGGACATTGAAGGCGTTGTCAAGGAAGCTATCGAACTTGCCTTTATCGAAAAAGTTGAGCAAAAAATTTTCATGCCGTCAGAAACTTCAACTGAAACAAAAATTATCAGTCTTGCAAAAAAAAGTTTCAAAGGTTTGTCGGACGATCATGTCAGAACGGCAATCGCGCAGTCCTATTCCATTTCTCAGGCGCAAAGTAATGTTATGGACGAACTGAAAAAGAAAAAATTTAAAAATGCGTCGAAGGCGGACGAAAATGAAGACCTTTATGACGCACTCGGCTACCACTTCGGAATTATGAAACACAATGCCTCAAAAGTTTGGAAGGCTGTTCGCAATAAAAAACCGAGCGAGGCAGATAAAAAAAATTTCAAAACAAAAGTAAAATCTTTGTTCAAGAAAAAAACTCCGCAGGAGGTAAGTCCCGATGTCGCAACTGAAACAAAATGAAGTCGCCGCAAAAGAAATTATGTCAGATTTTTTAATTTCTTACGCCGACAAACCGAAGGCAGTCACAGATCAATTTTGGCTGGAGGAAAAAATTTCAAAACATTTGCCGGAAATTCCCCGCGACAAGGTAAAAATTTTTGTCGAGGAACTTTTTCAAAATTCCTGCAAAATAAATTCTGCGACGGACAATATTTTAAAGGCGGCTGAGTATGAATGTTCGGCAGAAATTTGGATGTACAAAAAAATTTTGTCGCAATCTGCAGATGCGGACGAAAAATTTGCACAAGAAATTTTTGCGTGGAATAAAGTTTTGGAAGATATAAATTTTTGGCTTGCGGAAACTTTGGACGACTTGAAGAAAATAAAATTTTACGGCGCAGGGAAATTTAAACTTGATGAGGACGATTTAGCTGAAATAGGTGGCAGAAAAAATTTTCGGCAGACAAAAAAAGTTGGCAAGGCTGAAAAAAATTTTTTGTCCAAAGATGTCGTGGACGCAAATTTACACAAGGCACTTGCAAATCAATTCCAGCGAACTTTGAAAACTGACTTGGGACATTTAAATT
This sequence comes from uncultured Selenomonadales bacterium, assembly GCA_937910665.1. Classification (GTDB taxonomy): domain Bacteria; phylum Bacillota; class Negativicutes; order Selenomonadales; family Selenomonadaceae; genus Quinella. The sequence goes on along the minus strand of CALEPR010000193.1, from coordinate 7,554 downwards.
TGCGAACTCATGACATTGATGACTTGGCGATGAGTCTCGGAAAAAATGCGGCGTTAAATGGAATCGGCGGAATGGCTTTAACAACCATGATGGCGGTCATGATGCAAGGCGGCTTGAAACGCAAAGGCGGCGCAGAAGTTGCAAAACTTTTAATGCAGTCGGGGACGACGCAGGGAATTAAAACCGCGACTGCCGGGGCTTTGAAAGTTGCCGCCGAAAAAGGTTTGTTGCCTGTTTTGAATCGCGCAACTCCGCTGATAGTAATTGCCGCATTGAGTGTGATCGTGATTGAAAGTTTTAAAATTCTTGTCCAGCGCGAGAAAGGAAATATAAACTCTCTGGAGGCGGCAGATAAAATTGGTCGAGTGGCGACGGCTGCAATTTTTTCTGTCGGTTTTGCGACGGCGGGACGAATGGCAGGAATTGCAGCTTTTTCGATAATTCCTCTTGCCGGTCCTGTAATCGGTGGAATTGTCGGCAGTTTGCTCGGAGAACTTACAGGTTCATTGATTGGCGGGAAAGTCGGCGAACTTTCCTATTTTAAAGTAAAACAAATGTTCACAGTTTTCAGCGACGTGATGAAATTGGATCAGAAAGTTGTCGCGGCGATGAACTTAAAAAATTCTCAGCTTGCAAAACAGAAATTAAAATTGAATCGCGAAAGAATTTTTAGCTGAGAAATTTTTTGGTGAATATATTTTTTTGATTTATAGGACGGTTTAGAAGAAAATTTTTTTGAGCGTTTCGGAGGATGAAGAAAATTTTTTCCGAAACGGATCAATTTTATTTTAGTCATTTTTAATTTTAATTTTTAGTTTCCAAGTTTGTCTAACTGAACCAGTCATAAAAATTTTGTTCGTAAACAAAGTTGATGAGTTCTCCAATTCGCGGAGTCAAGAGCTGATAATTTTTTCCGCGACTGAAATTTTGTAAATCTATGTAAGGTTCATTCCAAGCGTGCCGAGCGAGCGCAAATTTTCCTGCGTGAATCGGCACAATTTTTTTTGCGCGAATATCAACTGCCGCTTGAGCAGTTTCCTCCGGCAAACAGTGGATAGCATGCCAAGCAAGATTGTATTGTCCATTTTCCAAAAAAGCAAAATCAAATGCGCCGAATCTTTTTCCAATCATTTTAAAATGTTCGCCGTAACCGCCGTCGCCGCTGCAAAAAATTTTTCTGTTCGGCGTGACGAAAGCATAACTGCACCACTCGGTCGGATTTTGTTTCAGAAATCTTCCTGAAAAATGTTGCGTCGGCAGAAAACAAATTTTCAAGTCGCCGAAATCAATCACGCTGTCCCAGTCTTCCTCAATCAAAAGTTCCGAATCAAAATTCCACTGCTCAAAATATTCTCCGACACCGAGCGGACAAATAATTTTTTTTACTCTCGACTTCAAAGCCATAATACTTGGATAGTCGAGATGATCCCAGTGATCATGAGTGACAGCCAAAATATCAAGTTTGGGAAAATCTTCCGCAGAATAAATATTGCTGCCGGGAAATGCTTTGTTGATAAAAAAAATTGGCGACGCATAATCTGAGAAAACCGGATCGATTAAAATTTTTTTCCCTGCAAGTTGCAAATAAATTGTCGAGTGTCCCATCCAAACCGCGCAGTCAAGATTTTCAGGAATTTCTTTCAAATTTGTTTTTGCAGTCGGGAGAGGCGTTGAAGGAAATAAATTTTTTTTGTCGCCGAAAACAAATTTCAGCGTGGCAACAATTCTGTTTTCGCCGTCGTCAGTTTCATTCATAACTTGCACAGGCTTCAGACATTCAAAATGATCGTCGAAGTAGTGCGGCGAGGACAAAATTTTTTTTAATCTTTCGCCTTGCGGAGGTCTGCCAAATTCAGGACGATTTATGTAGTAACAAACTCCACCGCTTGCCGCCGCCGCGCAAACTCCTGCGCCGATTAAAGCTTTTTTAAAAAAAGTTCTGCGATTCATTTCAATTTTAAATATTCCTGTTCGTCGACAGGTTCACACCATTCATTTGAAGTTTCTTCCCCCGCACACTCAACAGCCAAATGTTGGAAGGCAGTATCTTTCGCTGCGCCATGCCAATGTTTGACATTCGCAGGAATATTTACAACGTCGCCCGGAAAAAGTTCGCGCGCAGGTTTTCCCCATTCCTGATAGTAACCGCGTCCTGCAGTCACAATTAAAATTTGTCCGCCGCCGCTTTTTGCGTGATGGATATGCCAATGATTTCTGCAAGCAGGTTCAAAAGTCACACTGCCAATCCAAACCTGTTCGGTTGAAATAGGAGCGAGATAACTCTTGCCGTCAAAAAATTGTGCGAAGTTTACATTTTCAGGCCCGACAGGAAAAATTGCAACTTTTCTGAGTTCATCTAAAGTCATTTCAAAAAACCTCCTAAAAAATTACATTAACAACTTTGAAAATATTATCAAAAAATTTTGTCACAATCAACTTGAGAATTCAATAAAAATTTTATGGACTGAACTCAACACGAATCCTTGTACCTTTTTCGACCACTTCGCCCGGGTCTAAACTCTGTTCGACAGCGAAACCGGAGCCGCTGCTCTCCAAAACTAAACCAAGATCATCAGCCATTCCCGCAACTTCGCGAATACTTTTCCTCCTGAAATTCGGAACGACAACGCTGCCGTCGGGAACATCTTCAACTACAGGAGTAGAAATTTCTTCCTCGACTTCCTCAATTTCTTCGACAGGCATCGAAATTCTTTCATTTAAAACTGTCGCCGAACCTGCGCTGTCGCCTTCGCCAACATCCTCGCCAAGTTCCTCAACGTCAATGTAAGCCGTGTTGCTCGGTTCAATTCGCAAATATCTGAACACCTGCGACAAAATTCTTCCCGCGACAGGTGCGGCAATTTGTCCGCCGTAAAAACTTCCGTAAGGTTCATCAATCACGACAAGCAAAGCGACTTGAGGATTTTCTACAGGACCGAATCCGCAGAAAGATGCAATATATTTTCCTTCCGCATAAGTCGTTCCAAATTCATTAACTTTTTGCGCCGTACCTGTCTTTCCTGCAACTCGGTAGCCGCGAACAGATGCTTTTTTACCGCCGCCGTTCGCCACGACCTGTTCCAAAAGTCCGATCAAAGTTTTGTCAGTCGCTGAATCGATCGTCCGACGAACTTCTTCGACGTGAGTTTCTGAATAAGTCGTGCCGTTTGCATTTTTAATATTTTTTACAATGTGCGGCTTCAATAAAATTCCGTCATTCGCTATCGCGCTCATCGCCGTGATAAGTTGGAGCGGAGTTACTGCGACACTTTGACCGATAGCCATCGTTGCAATATCCGAGTCAACCATTTCATCAGGATCATACAAAATTCCAAGCTCCTCGCCGGGCAATTCTATTCCTGTCTGTTCACCGAAACCGAAAAGTTTTGCATACTCAATCATTTTGTCCGCGCCTAAATCCAAACCGATTAAAGCAAACATTGTATTCAGCGACTGCTTAACTGCGTCTGCAAAAGTTACAGTTCCAAAACTTGCGTCATTCCAGTTCTGAATCCTTTTTCCGGAAACCATAACATAGCCCGGGTCAACAAAACTTTGATTCGGCGAAACAATTCCTTCCTGAAGTGCCGCTGCCGCCGTTATCGCCTTGAAAGTGGAACCGGGTTCATAGACGAAGGAAACCGAAAGATTTTTCCAAACTTTCTGATCGTAATCCCAGAATCTGTTCGGATTGTAGGAAGGTCGATTTGCCATCGCCAAAATTTCTCCTGTGCGCGGATCCATCGCAATACAAGTTATCGACAGCGGATCATTTTCTGCCATCGCTCGATCAAGTTCCTGCTCCACAATAAATTGAATCGCGCTGTCGATCGTCAACTGAATTGTTTTGCACCTGTCGCCTTGATAGCCGTGTCGAACAAAAATTGATTCTAAAATTGGTCTGTCCTGCGTGTCGGTGTACAAAAATGATTCTGTGACTTCGCCTTTGATATATTTGTCAAGAGCCTGTTCAATTCCGTCCAAGCCTTTATCATCTGTTCCGACAAAACCCAACAAATTTGCGGCAAGCACATCGTTTGGATAATATCTTTTTGCTTCGTCGCGGAAACCTAAACAATTTGCGTAACCTTTTTCGCGAATAAGTGCGCGAATTGCCTCGTACTCAGACTGCTCCATTCTCCGTTTCACCCAAGAAAATCCGCCGCCAACATTTATATCTTCCAAAACTTCAGCTTCAGTTTTTCCGACAAGCGGAGCTAAATCCGCCGCAAGTTGCGTAGGATTTTCGACATGATTTGGATCGACAAACAAAGATTTAGTCATGGTACTTGCTGCAAGTTCCCTGCCGTTTCTGTCCAAGATTGCGCCGCGAGGAGATTGCACAAGATAATCTTGCCCGACTTGGTAGCGCATCCTTTCAGAAAGTTCACTGCCTTGCACAAGTTGCAGCCAAGCGTATCTGCCGATAACTATCAATATTAAAATCATCATCAAGACGACTAATCCGGTTATTCGCCTTTGAACTTTTTTTCTGTTATTTTCCACCAATTTTGTACCACTCTATAGAAAAATTTTAGAACTTGTAAGTTCTGGGGGTTAAGAATTAGGAACTAGGGGTTAGAGAAAACTAAATTCTTTTTCCCGAAACTGTGACTACAGCTTCTTAATTGGAAACAATTTTATAAAATCGCTCGACGCGACCAAAACCATTTTCGACATGAAGATAATAATATGCTTTGCGTTTGTAAGCCTCGACAGGATCGCCGCCGCTTTTTTCTGCGTAATGCAAAGTGTTCGAGGCGTGAGGAGAAGTGAAACCAAATAAAATTCTCAGCGGCAACTGTTTGCCTTGTCGCGGCAAAATTGAGTCGTCCGCGATATTGAGCGGAAAATATTTTCCTCCAACCTCCACCAAAAGCATCGGCGCAACTCCATTTACAAAAGTTCCTCCGGCAGGCATCGCAAGCATATAATCTCCGTCCGAAAGTTCCACAAGTTTATTTTCATCAATGTAGCAAAGTGCATGACTTGGGAAAATTTCTTCGTGGTGACTTGCAACTTTTTCTGTATGAAAAAATTTTACTGAAAGTGCGGCGACCACAAAAAAAATCAATGCAACTGCCGTGTACAATTCGACGTTGAAGGGCTGACGCGAAAATTTTTCCTCAGCAATATTTTTTTGCTTTTCCATTTCAAAAAAGATCTCCGAAAGGTTTGCCGTTGGAATTTGCGCCAATATCTTTAATGACAGTTTTCTCCGCCTTGCCGAGTGTCCAACCTAAAATTTTTATTTCATTGTACGTCAAAAGTTTGTCCGTCCTCACGTCGCCCGACGCAAAAGAAAGCTCCTTGTAGTGTGCAAGTGCTTGATTATATCTTGCAAGGATAGTCTGCGGCGAGCGTGGGCGTTCGCGTCCTCTGGAATATTTTTCCAATTCCTCCTGCAAATGATTTGCAAGCATTTCAGACATTGTGAAAAACTCCTTTCGATCTGTTTAGTGAAAAGTAATTGGCTGTCAGCCATCTCTTACCTCTTCTGCGCTATTCTATCACAAAATTTTTCAATCGAACATATAATTTTCAAAAATTTTTCAGAAAAATTTTCCGAAAAAATTTTTCCACCAAAAAACTCCGACAAATTTTTTGCCGAAGTTTTTTTTTAATTCAGCGACTGCAAAATTTTTTCCGACAACTTTGCAAATTCTTCCAACGATAAAGTTTCCGCTCGGCGCGAAGGCAAAATTTCTGCTGCGTCCAAAGATTTTAAAATTATTTCGCGCGGAAATCCTGCGCCTGTCAGCGAGTTCAGCAAAGTTTTTCTTCGCTGTCCGAAAGATGCGCGGACAACTTTTATAAAAAAATTTTCGTCCGCAACTTTTATTTTTTCTTTCACGTCGCAAATTACAACCGAACTTGTCACTTCCGGCTGCGGCAAAAATGCTGTCGGCGGCACGTCAAAAGCAATTCGCGCATCCGAGCGAAATTGAACTGCGACGCTCAACGCACCGTAAATTTTTGAACCGGGCGCGGCTGTCATTCGCTCCGCAACTTCGCGCTGAACCATCGTTACGATTTTTGTTATAGGCAATTTTTTTTCCAAAAGAGTCAATAAAATTTGCGTCGTGATGTAGTAGGGCAAATTCGCTGTGACTTTAAAATTTTGCGGCATTAAATTTTCTAAATCTACTTTCAAAATGTCGCCTTGAACAAGTTTAAAATTTTCGTAGCCTTCCAAAGTTTTCGCCAAGACTGCCGGCAATTTTTTATCCAGTTCAACCGCCGTGACTTTCGCGCCGCCTTCCAAAAGTCCCTGCGTCAAAGTTCCAATTCCCGGTCCAATTTCCAAAACTTCGTCGCCTTCAGAAATTTCTGTAGCCTCGACAATTTTTTGAACAACTTCAGCGTCGATTAAAAAATTTTGTCCCAATCTTTTCGACGCGCGCAAATTGAAAGTTTTTAAAATATGTCGCGTAGCCGAAAAGTCAGCAATTTTCGGATGAAACATTTTTCACCGCCTCATTAAATTCTTCGCGCGTCACTCCATAATTATTCAGCCGTCGCACAAAAGTTTTTACATTTCCGTAACCGATACCGAGTTCTGCGCCAATTTTGTCGCGAAGAGCAGAACTTTTTTCTCCGCCGCTCAAACCAAGTTTAATCATTTCAGACGCAGAAAATTCACTGCGAGGATTTATTTCCAGCGTCCGAACTTTTTCCAACGCCTTGCGAATTGATTCCGGCGACGCTTGCTCCACTCCGATGTCGTCGTCAGATGTCGCCTCCTCGCGCGGAATGTAGGCGTGCTTGGCGTTTGGAAATTTTTTTGTCAGAAATTTTCTGATTCGCTCGCCGGCTTGATCCGGATCAGTCAAAATAATTATTCCGCGCTTTTCGTAAGCCGCCTTGATGTTCGGCAAAGTTTTTCCTGTAAAGTGAAAGCCGTCGGTAATTATGCAGTCGGCTTGAACTGCGCGATTGACTGCGCGAACATCCATTTTTCCTTCGACTATCAAAACTTCCTTTAACAAAAAAATCCTCCTAAAAAAATTTGGAACTCCAACAAAGATATTTTGCAAAATAATCCGTCGAAGCTCCAAGAAAAAAAATTTTTTTACTTCAATTCTTTAGCAAAATAATCCGCGACAAGTTTCGCAACTTTTGAAACGTCTTGACTGAAACCGTGATCAAATTTATCAAGCAATTCAACTTTACTGCCGGGATAAATATGCTGATACCTCAAACTGTAAGTGTAAGGAACAATAATGTCGCCTGTGCCGTGAACCATAAAAGCTTTTCCGTGAAATCTTTCCGCAGTTTCATAAATCGGCAAAGTTTGCGCCGTCAAAACATAGTTGCGTCCCATTTTCCTGCCGCCAAAAATTTCGACAAACTCGGGCGGATTGATTGAATCATAATGTTTGTCAAAAATATTTCCGCGAATTGCATCGTCGCGAAGAACAGCCGCAGGAGCCATCAGCGCAATGCATTTAACTCTGTCTGAGCCGAGTTGACCGGCGACCATGCTGGTGACAACTCCACCTACTATAATAAAGTAAAAATTGATATTAGAATCCGTAAGGATTTTGATATAAT
>CALEPR010000192.1 GCA_937910665.1 uncultured Selenomonadales bacterium | reverse complement strand
AAAAATTTTTTTCTGTTTAAATTGATTCTTGCCTGAAAAAAATTTCCCTTCACACAAATTTACAAATATTTTTTCCGAAAAAAATTTTTGCAAAAAAAGGAGCTACCCAAGTTGAGTAACTCCAAAAAAACTTCAGATAATTTTTTTTATTTCAAGTTCTGAATCTTACGCATGAACCCGCCCTCTGTCAGGTGTAAGCGTAATTTTTACTGTTGACGAACCCACTTGCTGTTTTCGGTGTCGTAGGTGTAAGCGTAATTGCTGTTATTGTTGAGGACGAAAGTTGCGCCTACGTTGTCCACAGTCAAGCTGCCGCCTCTGTTAAACACAAGTTTGATTGTGCTGTCGGTGATTTCCGAACTTGTCCAGTTGATATCGGAATTCTTGATGTTATAAAGGTTGATTGTATCATTCTCACTCGCGCCCTGAATGACATCAGCACCTTCATTATCAGAACGGACACCATAGACAAAGACATCGTCGCCGTCGCCGCCAATCAGCGTGTCGTCTCCTCTGCCGCCCCACAGGCTTGTGTTGCCCTGAGCTGCTTCGATAGCGTTGTTGCTGCTGTTGCCGACCAATGTTGCCTCACCGTCAACATCCGCCGCGCTAACCGAAACAATCTTGCTGTCATAGACCGAAGATTTGTTCAACCAGATATTCGCCGACGAAGTTCCGGAGGACGCAACCAAGGAAGCATTCTCTGTCGCGATATAGCGTGTGGCTGTTCCGTCGTAGGTAAGTTCAGAATCCGAAACCTGCCATACTTCTGTGTCGCCGTCTTTCTTTCTGAGCTGAATGTTTTGACCCTTCGCGTCAGTAATTGTCAGTTTGTCTTTCACGTCGTCCGCGAATTTCAGTCTGACACTTCCGTCCGAAGTAAGAGTATCAAAGACAAAGTCTGTGGTTGTGTAAATTTCGTCCGCAGTCAATGAATTTGTTCCGTCCGATGTCAAGAACTCGAAATTGGAAAGAGTATCTTTGCCGTCGCCCTTCAAGAATCCGAAGGTGAGCGCATTTTCTTTGTCATCCTCGTTGCCCGTGTAGGAGCCAACCATTGCGTCATTACCTGCAGCACTCCAGATTGTCGCCGCACCTGCGCCGGCCGCCAAAGTTTCGTTGCCCTTCGAGCCGTACAATGTAGATGTTCCTTCGCCGAGCTGGACATAATCGAAACCGTTCACGCTCGCGAGTTCTCCGCCGAGTGTAGCTTTGCCTTCTCTATCTTTCAGCAACTGGATACGAACGTCGCCTGTAAAGTCGCTGAAGTCGAGTCCTGCGCCGTCGCCGATGTAACGATTTGCCAAGCTGTCTGCCGAAACTGCGATTGTGCTGTCGTCCGTAACAGCTGTCTTGACCGTATCGTTGACCAAAATGTATTTTACAGTGCCGTCCTCGTCGTCCGAAGATGTGTTGGAGGTCAATGTTGTTTTCGCGCTGCCGTCCGTGATGACCAAGTTGCCATCGTCGATTGTGAACTTAGCAGAAGACAAATCTACTTTCACAACGTCATTTGTACTGCCAAAGCCTTCGCTGAATCCGGACACAACATTTCTGCCTTTCGAATTTCTCATATCGATTGTTGCGCCTTTTTCTGCTCCTTCAGACCTTTCGTCCGCTGCTCTCAGTTCGATTGTGTTGCTTCCTGCGCCCGCGTTAATCACGTCGCCAGAGCCGCCAAAGATTGTGTCGTCGCCCTTGCCGCCCAACAGCGAACCGGTGTACTCGTCGCTCTTGTTTGCGCTTGTGTTGTTACCCTGAATGATGACGCCATCTTTCTGTCCGCTCAAATCGACAGTGCCGCCGTCCTCATAAGTGTAACCGACTTTCGACATTGTTCCTGCGTGGTTGTAGAGGTTGACAACCTGATAACCTGTCGATGTATCGTCGTCCGCGCTCACTTCCAAATCAGAGCTGGTTGCTCCGCTACCGAACACAATCGTTCCCTCGCCGGCATTGACTGATGCGTTTGTCAAAGTTATCAAGAATTTCCTGATAGCCGCTGCAATGTCGCTCTTGGTTGTCATCACGCCGGCTTTCTTGTCGTGGTCGTAATTTTCGACTGTGATAACTGCCTTCTTGCTGATAGCGCGGAGTTTCGTTGCGCCGCCCTTGCCAACGTCAACTTTTGCATCCGAACCTGCCCAGATTGTATCTTCGCCTTCGCCTGCCGTTACGTTGACTTCTGCGCTCGTTCCTTCCGCGACTGCAACAACGTCGCCGCCGTCGCCGAGTGTAATATTCTTCGTTCCTGCTGCATCCGTGTCGACCTGAGCCACGTTGCCGCCCTCATCGTTAAACGTAATGTTTTGAGTATTCGCTGCAACGCTATCATTCAATGTGACATTCTTCTTGCCTGTGAATTCGCTGAGGTCAATATCCTGAACTCCGTCCTCGTCAGAACTTGGAACTGCGATAGAGAATTTAACATCGCCGCTCAAAATACTCGTTACCGCTGTATCCGTAGAACCACTGAGCGCCTCTCCAATCGCTTCTCTTTCTTCATCAGTCTCTCCCACGAGCGAGTAGTTTTCCGCCGCAGGGATAATTTCTTTCGAGAGTTCCGCAACCAAGGACGATACTCCGCTGTCAATTGTGGTCAAGTTGGAAGGATCATAAATTTCTGCAGTCTCTTCTTCAGTTCCGCGAATTGTAGCAGCCTCTGAAAGTTCCAGAGCCGTTCCGTTGACGGTGTATTTTCCTTTTGCCGCAATCAAACTTGCGTCCGCAGCCAAGCCGGTGATCACGCCGCCCGCGATGGTTACGCCGTCTTCGTCGCCCAAAAGTTGATAAGTATTTTCTTCGACCGTCAACGACACGGTAGCATTTGCGCTCGAAGTTCCAACCATTCCGAGAGCTGCGTCGCCTGCGCCTGTAACCGTCACTCCGTTCGCCAAGCCGTCAACCGCCGACAAACTTCCGTTCTCGTCCACCGAATACGTGAGAGTCTCTTTGTTGCCGCCACCGACTGAAACCTTGTTGCCGTTGAGGACAACAGCGTCCACGGTCGTTTTGACTGAGCCGCTCTCAAAGTTTCCAATCGAAGCCAATTTTCCGTCGCCGTCTGTGTAGAAAGTAACTTCGTTGTCGCCGTCGATTGTGTAGCCGACATCTCCGAAGGTGAACGTTCCTGCCTCGTCGGTCTTGATCGTCGCACTCTTCACGGCAGCCATTGTTGCGCCGCCGCTCACGTCGAAAATTTCTCCGACTGCGCCGTTGACAACTGCAACTTTGTAATCTGTGTCGCCGGCTATATCGATGCTTGTTTTATTCACGGTCACGCTAGTCGCCGCATCGACCGTGACATTTCCAGTAAGCTCGTTGACCACCGAAACATTCGAGACTTCAGTAATCTTGCCGTTGTTGTCAAGAACAAATGTAGCTCCCAACGAAGTTCCGCTAAACGCGATCTCCGTCCCGTTAATCGTCAATGCATTCGTTTCGCTGCTCACAGCCAAAGTTCCGCCTGTGATACTCGAGACAGCTGTTGCAGTGTTTGCCGTGGTGTCCACCGTGAAGATGACCCCGTCGCTGTCGCCGGTGACCGTGACCGACTGAGTTTCGCCACTTCCGAAGGTGAACGTCCCTGCCTCGTCGGTCTTGACAGTTGCGATACCGCCCGTGCTCTTAATCGTTGCGCCGTTCGAAATCTGCTCCAGTGAAAAATTCTTTTTGCCGTCCGACACCACAGCAATCGTGTCGTCGCCCGTGACGCTGATGGCGGTCGTACTTGACGTATCCGAACTAACCCATACGCCCTCCAGAGCGCCGCTGATAGTTCCTGCCTCGTTGAAATTCCCGATGCCTGAAACAACCGTCTCCGAATCGAGTGTGAAAGCCACCGATTTGTCGCCGGAGATAGAAATTAAATCTGTACCGCCAAGTGTGAAACTGCCTTCGCTGTCTGTATTTACAGTTGCCCCTGCTAAAGCTGCGCCCGACAAAACCGCGCCGCCGCTCACGCTCGAGAAGGTTAATTTTGAACCGCCCGTGATTTCGATGGTTGTGTCGCCGGTAATCGATGTCCCACTTCCCTCGATGCTCGTGAGACCCGTCAAATCGCCGTAAATTGTCGTGTTGGAGGATAACCCTGAGACCCCGCTGACCACGCTGTCGTTGAGTGTAAAAGCGGTTGCCGTCCCGCTGGCAGAACTCTTGAAGCTTACCCCGTTTACCGTAGCCGTTATGGTCGTCGTCGAATCCATAATAACGGAGCCACCCGCGAAGGAATATGTACCGCTGGAAACGACGACGCTTTCAGACCCCGCATCGTTGCTCAATGCCCCACCGGAAATGGTCCCTCCAATACTGAAGACAGTTGTTCCGCTATTCCACTTACCATGCGGGAAAGCATTTTGGGTCGCCTCGACGACACCTGTGTTCGAAATAGCTCCTCCTCTTCCATTAGAATTCCCGAATTTAATGCCGTTCGTGCCTTTGATGGTACCTTTGTTGTTGATGGTTGCATTTACGGTCGAAACCGCGTAGCCGTCCGTAGATTCCTCTTCGATGGTCGCCCCTTTTTCGATGGTGATCGAGCCGCCCCATGCATATAAGAGACCTGCACCTGCGTTCGAATATCCTGTTACGGTTGTACCCGACTTTATGGTTAATGTACCGCCCTCGACAACCACCGCGGTCGATCCAATCGAGGTATCGCTTGTCACGAACTCTACCCCGTCCAGAGTTAAGGACGCATTACTTCCGACACTGAAAACACCCGTTCCAGGAGCGGTTCCCGTAACAGAGCCCACGATCTTTCCACCCTTTATTGTTACTTTCGCATCCCCGCCGATCTTGATCACATGGTCATCTACTGTACTATTCTCGGTAGTTGCGGCCCACGCGCTGATGTTCAAAGTTTTCCCGGTGAGATCAATAATTTCGGTTCCGCTACTAATGGCTGTATCTGACCACGCGTCCTTCCCAGTCATGGTGATGTTGATGGTTGTTACAGACGTGTTTGTAGATGCGGCAACAAGACCGGCCCAGCTACCCACGGTAGCTGTCGCTCCTTCTACCTTTACGTCACTATCACCCAGTCCATCAAACATTTGCAAATCAAAAATAAAATCTTTAATCATGGAAAAAATTTTCCTCCTTTGAAATAAGTCTGAATTAAAATCTTTAGCAAAAAACTTTTCGCGATTCAGACTTAAAACTTTCTTAAGCAAAATTTGAAAAACGTTAAAACTTTTTTCGGGAAATTTATTTTACAAAAGCAAAAAGCCCCGACTCGCTACAATCGAGACTTTTCTCTGAAAAGACTATGTTCACAATCTTCGATAGTGTTCTAAACTACAACTGAAGGTAGCATAAACCTAAAGAAGTTTCAAGAAAAATTTCGATTGTAATTTATTTTGTAAGCGTGTAGAATGGTCACGTTGTCAATTCTCCAAACCAACAACGGTAAGGAGAGTTACAGCTATGATAAGTATCTTTTTGGTGACAGTCGCCACAAATGTAGCGTCATAAAATGGCTGAACTGCCACAAAGATTGACAACAAACGCTGACTTGTCACGAAAGCTGCGCCGATGCAGAAATATAAGACTTTCAGCGACTAAACCTTAACCACCCGCTACAGGTTGAGGGTATTTTTTTGTCTTTAACAAAAATCCCTACAAAAATTTCCTACAAAAAACTTGGAACCTATTCACCAAAAGCAAAAAGCCCCGACCTGCTACAATCGAGACTTCGCGCACATTTTTAGTTTGTTACTGTTCAGAGTTTCGAACTTAAAGATGTTACTAACGATTGCGATTGTAGCCCATAAAGTATAAAAATTTTCAAGCATTTTAGATTGACGTTCAGGTTGAGGTTATTTTTTTTTGCCTTGAATAGAATTTCTTTCAAAAATATTTTTTCTGCGCAACCCTCCTTTTTGCAATAAAATAAGCGCCTCGAAACGAACACAGTCAAAAACGACTAAACTGTATTCTTTCTTAACGCCACAGATTTCTTTGCTGTCAATTTTCTACTTTGGACTATAACCTTTCCCCGAACCAAAGTAAAAAACTTTCCAACTAACAAACAATTTCATTTTCAAAACGGCTTGACAAAGTATACTGTCACAGCTCCAAAAATCCGCAAGACCTCACCAATATATCTTGCGTTTTGCCGAAGTCTCACCAACTGACTCCGAGCCTTCGCAAACTTTTATCAAAGTAACCGGCTGTCAAAAAGTTCGCGACGAAAACTCGAAAGGTTACCGTCATTCAAGTTTCCTAAAATCTTTCAATCTGCGATTATCTCTACTCGATGCTTGACTGAATGATTCTAGGCGAGATTATAATCAAATTGGAGATTTTGTCAAGAATTATTTTTCAAAAATTTTTCAAGGCGAGATTTTTTCGCACTTCAGGAATTAAGAAGTTGTATTCACAGCCTCAGGGAATTTAGCCCGGAGGATTTATTTTCCCCTTCTTCTTTATCCCTCGAACTTGTGAATACAAGTTTTAAATTTTTAGTTGCATTTGTCGATATATTTGTGTAGAATGGAAAAAACTTTGTTCTAGGATTTTTTTTCAAGGAAGGGTGAGAAAAATGTCAATCAACATGAACAATCTTTTCAGCGCGACAAAAAATGCTTGGCTGTTTAACAGCGGTTCATCATCAACCAAAAGCAACACCGCGCAAAATTCCGTCAATTCGCTGTGGAGCAATTACAGTTCCGGTTCCTCAAGTTCGCTCAATGCGCTTGCAGGTCTCAGCGAAATTAAGTCAGGAGTTTCCTCTGTCCTCGCAAGTTATGACGAAGCAAAGGAAACTTTCTATACCGAGTTCGATGACGCAATGTCTGAACTCAAAAAGTCGGCGACTGCTGTCAAGAATTATGACTTCGCCGCAGTCACAAAATCTACCAAAACTTCTGAAGGTGCTGAAGAAACAGAAACCGTCGAAACACCTGCCATTACAAAAACCACAACGACAGATGAAGATGGCAAAACTGTCACGACGACAACTTACAGCGACAAGATGAAGGACGCTTTGAAAACTGTGCAAGGTTTTGTTGACGATTACAACAGTTCAATAAAATTCCTCAACGACAACAGTTCAGTTTCGGGGCGTGTCAGCAGATTGGCAAAAGATTTCAGCGACGCAACTTACCGCGCAAAAGATTATGAGTCGATCGGAATCAGCGTAAAAAGCGACGGCACTTTGTCTGTTGACGAAGAAAAACTTGCAAACGCGATTGTGGATGATCCTTCAAAAGTTTCAAGGCTTGTCGGCAGTGACGGCTTGGCTGCGAAAGCTGAAAGTCATGTGTCAACCGCAAATTCTCAGCGCGACAGACTTTTCCCGACAGCAAAATCAATGTTGGGTGATCAACTTTCAAGCGCGGCACTTTACACCGGCGGCACTTACGCAAAGATGGCAGCTTTAACTAATGTTGGCAACTTAGTCAATATGATGTTCTGAAAAATTTTTTGGAGCGGAACAGTTCTGAAAAATAATGAAGAAGATTACAAAAAAAATAACTTCGGCAAAAAAATTTGTCGGAGTTTTTTTTTGAGAATTTTTTTGTAATGTCGATGACAACTAGACGCGAATTTCAAAATGTTTGCCTTTGTCGTCGTCATCTTTTTTTGGAACTCGCGCAGGTTTTGTTTTTAACGAGGAAGTAGGAGTTAGGAGCGAGGAATTGTTACTTTCCATTCCTAATTCCTCCTTCCTCCTTCCTAATTTTTTCAATCTGTCCTTCGTGTCGTCAAACAAATCAGATTTTTTTAATTTTGGTTTGTCGCTGATCAAAAATTTTTTCACGACAACAAATCCTGCGACCGCCGCGAAAAGTAAAATTACAATCCAATAAAGTCCGCCCTGTTGACCTTGCTGTTGATTCAAATGAAAAGTTTTCGGAGTTTCTGTAGAAGTTCCGAAATTATTTTTTTCTTCGCTTGCAAGTTGTCTGTCCTCCTCCTGAAATTCTCGCAAAACTGCCTTACCTCGTTCTGCGTCGCTGAGAGATGAATTTGACGACGACGGGATTTGAATTGCGTTTTGATTTGCGGAATTTGCGGAAGGCGCGGAATTATTTTGTTGTTCGGGTTTGGTTACAGTTTTTTTTGTCAAAGCTCCTGCGCCGTTTGCGACTGCGTCGCGTGCTAAAGTTTCAGGCGTTGTGATTTGTTTTTTGCCGACTGCGGAATTTTGCTCGGGAGTTTCTTCCTCGACTTCATTTTCAGAAAAATTTTCTTCGTCGCCCTGAAAAGTTTCAGTTGCAGGATTTTTAAAATTTACTCCGCCACCTTGAACGAAAGGAACTTGAAAAAAATTCGGTGCATCAATTTTTGCATGCGAATTGTTGCCGTCACCTTTATCGACAGCGGGAGGAGTAGGAGCAGTCGGCGGCGTTGGAAATGTCAAAGCCATTTTTTAAAGCAAATGTGCGCGAAGCTGTGCGCCATCCAAATTTGAAAGATAAGCCGGAGGAATATCCAAAACAGTTTTGCAGCCGAAATTTTTTTCCTGACTGAACTTGTAAGCTGCGCGAGCGTAAGCAACCAAAACGCTTGCAGTAAATTCAGGATTGGAATCGAGTTTCAAATTAAATTCGACAATGTGATTATGCTTTTTATTTTCTCCGGTCTTGCCGCTGCGAATTACAAAACCGCCGTGAGCAAGTCCGCTGTGATTTTTTTGAAGTTCTTCTTCGCTGATGAAGTGAACTGTTGTGTCGTAATCTGAAAAATAATTTGGCATGGTTTTAATTTCTTGCTCGACTTTTTTTGCGTCCGCTCCTTCCTCCAAAACAACAAAACATTCGCGCAAATGTTTTTCTCGCGTCGAAAGTTCAGGATTTTTTCCTGCGCGAACTGCATCAAGTGCCGCATCGATTGGAATTGTATATTGTTTTGCATTTTTCACGCCGCTAATGCGTCTAATCGCGTCAGAGTGACCTTGACTTACGCCTTTGCCCCAGAAAGTATAATCATTTCCGCCGGGCAAAATTGCGTTGCTGTAAACTCGCGCGAGTGAAAAAAGTCCCGGATCCCAGCCGACAGAAATTATTGCGACGTGATTTGAATTTTTTGCCGCCGCATCAACTGCCGCGAAGTGTTCGGGAATTTTTGCGTGCGTGTCGAAACTGTCAATGACATTGAAAAATTTTGCGAACTGCGGAGTTTGTTTCGGTAAATCAGTCGCACTTCCGCCGCAAAGAATCATTACATCAATTTTATCTTGCCAATTTTCCGCGTCGTCAACTTTCACGACAGGAACATTTTCAGTTGCAATTTTTAAATCTGCAGGATTTCTGCGAGTGAAAACTGCTGCAAGTTCCGTGTTGGGATTTTCTTTAACCGCGAACTCAACGCCGCGCCCCAAGTTTCCATAACCTAAAATTCCAATCTTCATAAAAATTTTTCCTCCTTCAAAAATATTTTCCAATCCGAACTATAACATAATTTGCATTTTTAATAAAGCGACAGCAAAAAAAAATTCTCCGCGATTGACGCAGAGAAAATTTTAAAATTTTTACAAAAATTGTCGCGCAAACAAATTTTTTATCTAAATCTTTTCGCCGGGAATATCCATAATAGCCTCTGCGCCGCGATGACCTGTTCTAATTCTCACCGCATCCGAAAGTTCATAGACAAAAATTTTTCCGTCACCGAACTTTCCTGTCCGCAAAATTTTCTGCGCCACTTCCAAAACTTTTTCTACAGGAATTTCACAGACCACAGTTTCAACTTTAATTTTCGGAACTAAAGTAACTTCATATTCTTTGCCGCGATAAAGTTCTTTATGTCCTTTCTGAGTTCCGCAGCCGTAAACCTGACTGACTGTCATTCCCAAAACTCCAATTTCATTCAACGCATCTTTTAATTCTTCAAGTTTCGAGGGACGCGTAACAATTTCAATTTTTGTAATTTTTTTATCCATTCAATTCACCGCCTAACTTTGTGAACTTTCTATTGTCGGAAAAAATTTTATCGCACTTGTGTCGTCGCTGAAAAAACTCGGTGCGCCTGTGAAAATACTTTCTGTGTAACCGCGCTCACCGTGTTCACTAATATCAAGACCGTTAATTTCTTCGACTTCATCTGCCCGCATTTCAGTTATCGCGTTGACGACTTTGTAGAGAATTGTAGAGCCGATAACCGCGAAAATTATTGCAACGCCGATTGAAATAATCTGCGCGAAGAATAAATCTGTTTCGCCGTAAAATAAACCGTTCGCGCCGTCGGGATTAATCGAAGTGGTAGCCCAAAGTCCCGTCGCAACTGCACCCCACATTCCACCGATACCGTGAATACCAAATGCGTCAAGCGAATCATCATAACCCAGCCGCTCTTTTAATATTGCAACCGCGCAGTAACAAACGCCGCCGCCGATTAATCCTATTGCAAGTGAAGGCAGAATTGTCACGTAACCTGCCGCAGGAGTTATCGCGACAAGTCCGGCAATCGCCCCCGACACCGCACCGATAACTGTCGGCTTGCCGTGCCTCAGCCACTCAATTAAAACCCAGCCTAAAACTCCTGCCGCCGCCGCTATCTGCGTCACAAGAAAAGCATTTGCCGCCAACTCATTCGCGCCGAGTGCCGAACCTGCATTGAAACCAAACCAACCAATCCAGAGAAACGCCGCGCCGATAACTGTCATTGGAACGTTATGAGGAACTATCGCCGACTTTCCATAACCGCGACGCTTGCCAAGCAAAATACAAATTGTTAAACCTGAAACGCCGCTCAAAATGTGGATAACCAAACCGCCCGCAAAATCTAATGCGCCAAGTTCAGCCAAAAATCCTCCGCCCCAAACCCAGTGTGCCATCGGATTGTAAATAAAAATCGCCCACAACAACATCAAAACTGCAAAGCCGGCAAACTTCATTCGCTCCGCAAATGCTCCTGTTATCAGTGCCGGAGTTAATGCCGCAAACATACACTGAAAAGCTACAAATGCAAGCTCAGGAATTTGTGTGCCGTCCAAAATATTGTAACCGACTCCCGCAAGTCCGACTTTCGACAAGTCGCCGATAAATCCATTAACGTCATCACCGAAAGCCAAAGCATAGCCGATTAAAATGAACTCAACCGACACCATTCCAAGAATAAACATCGACTGCATTATTGTCGTTAAAACATTTTTGCTCCTGACCATGCCGCCATAAAATAGTGCGACTGCCGGAGTCATTATAAAAACTAAAGCTGCGCTGATTAGCACCCAAGCTGTATCGCCGCTGTTAATCGCTGTCGTTTCCATAATAAAAGAACACCTGCCAATCAAAAATTTTTTTGTCGGTCGACTGACAGTTGCTATTATAATTTTGTTATATTTTTTAGTCAATAAATTACAAAAATGTATACCGAATACTTATGCTTGAAAAATTTTTTTACTGTCTTGCAAAATCACGGGAGTTTCATAAAAAATTTTTTCTATTACTTCGGCGAGCATAAATTCAAATATGTTTGTAAAAATTTTATTTTACTCAAAGAACCATAAAAAATTTTTGGAGAAATTTTAATCTCCGAAGAAATACATCTGACAAGCACTTGATGACGGCAGAAAAAATTATTGACAGCAAGAAAAATTTTCCATAGAATTTCATTATCTTACAAGAAAAAAATTTTTAGAATTGCGGAGGGATTAAATTGGATTTGCCTAGCAGTTTGCCGCCGCCGGAAGTCGCGCTCGGACTCGTGATGATTTTTTTAACCGGCTTAGTTTTGGGAGCGGCAATTTGTCTGCCTATTGTTCACAAAAATTCAGATATACCGCTCGAGCGACTCAGCGGCGATTGGATTTGGAAGTACACACCGGATTGGGTTTTGTCTATCATAGGTTGCGTAGTTTTTTTGGTTTTGTGTTTTGTTTTGATAAGCGGGATGTGGCGAATGTAATTCTTTTCTTGCAATAGAAAAATCAGTTTGATATAATGCGTCGCGTCGAAAAATGTATTTCAAAGGAGAGTTTTTCAAATGATAAAATTGGAAAAGAAACAGGTTAAAATTATCAGTGTGCTCATCGCATTGGTTTTTATTGGCAGCGTTGTTGCTCTTGCGCTCACTCAGACAGGCAATATTGCGTCGGCGGCAAGTTCGGCAAGCGTCGGGGTTGTCAGTCAGCAGGAAGTTTTTTCTCAGCATCCCGACTTAGAAAATGTTCGCTCGCAAATGCAAGCCTTCGCTCAGGAAGTTCAGAAAGATTTTGAAGAAAAATCTGCCGGCATGAACGATCAAGAAAAGCGCGATTATGCTGCTCAATGTCAGCAAAGAGTTCAGCAAAAAGAACAGGAACTTTTGGAACCGATAGCAAAGTCGATTGAAGATGCCGTGAAAAAAGTTGCCGACCAAAAAGGTTTGGCAGTCGTCATTGCCAAAGAGGCAGTTGTTTACGGTGGACAAGATATTACTGATGATGTTGTAAAGGCATTGAAAAAATAATTTAGTTGTTAGTGGTTAGTTGTTAGGAGTTAGTTGTTAGAATTTTTTTTACTAAAAACTGATAACTAAAAACTAACAATTTTTTTTATTTGAAGGGGGGGACGACTTGTGCTGAAAAAATATAAATTATCTGCAGCGGCATTATCGGCAATTTTAATCGGCGGCGGATTTTATTTTTATCAGCCGCAAGAAAAAACTCCCGAAGTCGAACAAAAAAAAATTGTCGAGTCGAAACCAATTCAAGGATTCGGTGTCGTGGACTTGAACAGAATTAAAAATAAACATCCGCTCGGCGCAGAATTGAAACAACTTGTCGGGCGCGAAAAAAGATTGCGGCTCGAACTTGCGGCGGCACTTGAACCTTACAAACCTCCGCAGGAAAATCCTGAATTTGAAGAAAAACCTTTCGACGAAGCCGCACGCGAAAAAAATATGCAGGCGATTATGGAAAAATTTTCCACGCTGAAAGCAAAAAAACTTCAGCTTGTTGAAGAATTTACTGCCGACTCTCGCGAAGAATATTTGCGCCGACGAGATGCAGTTCGCGATGTTTATTTAAATGCCGCGCTCAACATAACTCTGAAATTGCAAAACGCAGACAATTTGCGGCTGTCGAATGAAGAAATTCAAAAACTTCAAGCCGACTTGGACGAAATTGTCATAGAAAGAAATTCCGCGCAAAAGGCAATGTTGGAGCAGTGGACGGCAGAAATAAATCAGCGAGTCGAACAGGCGACGGCGGTTGAGGAAGCTCAAGCAAAAGCAGACGCAAAAAAACTGCGCGAACAATCTTCAGTCGATGCCGAAAAAAAAATTCAGGAAGTTCAGGCGCGAAATAAAGCCTTGACTGAAAAAATAAATTCAGAAATTGAATCCAGACAAAAAAGGCGGCGTGAACTTGCGGAGGAATTGAAAGAAGTTTCAACAAAAATTTCAGAACTTGAAAATAAAATTTTGTCCTCGACAGTGGAGGAAGTCGGCAAGCTCGGCGCACTTTACAGGTTGGAAAATATTTTTGTTAAGATGGACAGTTGGAAAGATGTAAAGTTGGAAAGTAATTTTTTAATTCCTCATTCCTCACTCCTCACTCCTCATTCAAAACTCGGTGGCGTGATTTATTTCAACAAAAATGTTACAGACTTGACAAAAGAATTGATTAAGGAAATGGAGTTAAAGGGTGCAAATTTAAAGTGAACAGTGAAGTTAAAGTCAGTCAGAAAGAAATGTCCGCACTCGATGCATATCTCAACAAAGTTTATAAAATTATAATTTTAGTTCCACCAATCGCGGCTTTGATGGCTTCGGTGACTTTCACAATTTTTAAAATTGTCGGCTGGTATGAAGTGGTCAATCCTGTCGCACTTGTAATTTTTGACTTGTCGGACATAACTTACTTAATCATTGCAATTTATTTTTATCGAACAGGTTTTGACGCGCAAGGAATTTTGCGCCACGACAAATTGAAGGCAGGAAAAATTTTTATCAGCGCAGTAATTATCATACAGTGGAATTTTATTTCTTACATGGTGCCTGCGCGGGAGTGGTGGGCATTTGCATTTTTCTTTATCGCGCTGGCAATTTTTTTCTTCGATATGAAGATGATAACTTGTGTCACAGGCGGAGTTGTTATTTCAACAATAATTTCTTGGATTTTAAATGGCGAAAATCTTTTGATGCCGGACAGTAAATATTTTATGCCTGACTTCATTTTAAGGATAATTTGCATTGTTTTAACGACTACAACAGTGATTACTTTAACTTACTTCGGTGGAAAATATTTAGTTGAGGAATTGGAAAAATATGTAAACTACGACACCTTGACGCATCTTTTAAATCGCAGGAGCATGGATAATTATTTAAATGCGGCGAGAGTGGAGGCAGAAAAAGGTGCGGCGACTTTTTGCTTGCTTTTAATGGACATTGATGACTTTAAAAAAGTTAATGACACTTACGGTCACGATTGCGGCGACGAAGTTTTAAAATTTGTTGCAGGAATTATTTCAAACGGCGTTAGGAAAGATGACAATGTTTTTCGCTGGGGCGGTGAAGAAATTTTAGTTCTGCTGAATACCGGCGAAGGGAAAGCAGTTTCGATCGCTGAAAAAATTCGCCGTGAAGTTGAAGGATTTGTTTTAAATTATCGTGACGAAGTAAAAATTTCTGTGACTTTGACGATAGGTCTTGCGACTTACGGCAGTGGAAAATCAATTCAAGAAATGATGGATGAGGCAGACGCAAAACTTTATTACGGCAAGCGTCACGGAAAAAATCAGGTTGTAAAAGATTTGTCGAGTGATTTTGAAGTTCAGAGTTAATTTATAAAAAAGTTTTGAAGGAGAATTTTTAAATGAAGTTTACAAAAAAAATTTTGGCGGCGATGATTTTAACTTCGACGCTTTTAATGACAGGTTGCGGGGAAATGAACATAGGCACAGTTGATATTGAAAAAGTTCAGGACACTCCGCAGATGAAAACTCTTGTTGACGAGGGACACAAAAAAATTGACGAAGTTCAGGAACAGTTGCTGAAAGAATCCGAGAACAAGAGCGAAGAAGAAATGACGAAGGCGGCAGAAGAATTTCAGCGGAAAGCGGTGGGGATTCAGCAGGCTTACGATACGCAGATGAAACACAAGCTCGATACAGTTCTTGCAGAAATTTCCGAAACGAAAAAACTTGACGCAGTAATTGAAAGTTCAAAAGATGCGCCGGTAGTTTTCAAAGGCGGAATTGATATAACTGACGAAGTTGTTCAAAAACTTCAGTAGGCGGTGAGGAAATGGAAAAAACTTTATCTGAAATTGCCAAGCTGATTGACGGCGAAGTTGTCGGCGACGGCGAAATTAAAATTACAGGACTGAATCGACTGGACGCGGCGAGTGCAGGTGACTTGGCTTTTGCTGACTTGGCACACGCGCCGCTTGCGAAAGATTCAAAAGCGTCGGCGGTAATTATTCCCGCAAAATTTTCCGGCGAACTTCCTGCCAACGTGATTAAAATTCAGGCGGAAAATCCGCGACCGCTTTTTGCAAAACTTTTGGAAGTTTTCACGCCGAAAATTGAAATTCCTCTCGGCGTGAGCGACTTGGCTTTTGTCGGAAAAAATGTAAAGCTCGGCGAAAATATTTCGATAATGCCTTTTGCTTACGTCGGTGACAATGCAGTTATCGGCGACGGCGCGAAAATTTATCCGCACACTTACATTGGAAATTTCGCGACGATTGGCGCGGAGACTGTAATTTTTTCCGGCGTGACTGTTCGCGAATATTGCAAAATTGGAAAGCGTTGTCTTATCCACGCCTCAACGGTTATCGGCTCGGACGGTTTCGGTTTCACAACTGTGGACGGAATTCACACAAAAGTTCCGCAAGTCGGAAATGTTGTCGTTGAGGACGACGTGGAGATTGGAGCAAATGTCGGAATTGATCGTGCGGCGATGGGTTCGACTGTTATCGGTCGCGGAACAAAAATTGATAATCTTGTTCACATTGCTCACAACTGCGTTATCGGAGCAAATTGTTTGATTGTCGCGCAGACCGGGATTTCCGGCTCGACTGTCGTCGGCGACAATGTAACTTTCGGCGGACAAGTCGGCACGGTCGGTCACATAAAAATTGGCGGCAATTCTGTTTATGCGGCGCGGAGTGGAATTTCAAAAAGTATGCCTGAAAATTTTTTCGGCGCAGGTTTTCCAATTCAAACTCATGCAGATTGGTTGCGTTTGCAAGGTGCGCTGAAAAAAGTTCCAGACTTGCTGAAAAAAGTTTCCAAGTTGGAAAAACTTCTTGCAGATAATTACATTAAATAGTTTATCGGATACAGCAAAAAAAATTCCCCCAAAACGGGGGATAATTTTTAAGGAGGAAAATTTTTCATGGCGAAGATCAACGAAAATTATTTGAAACTACCGGGCAATTATTTGTTTGCTGAAATTGGAAAGCGCGTCGCAAAATTTCAAGCTGAAAATCCTGACGCGGAAATTATTCGACTTGGAATCGGCGACGTAACTCAACCGCTACCAAAAGTTTGTATCGACGCGATGACAAAAGCCGCGTTGGAACTCGGAGACGCAAAAACTTTTCGCGGCTACGGTCCCGAGCAAGGCTATGACTTTCTGCGCGAAAAAATTTCCGAATGGAATTACAAAAAGCGCGGACTTGAAATTTCTGCGGAGGAAATTTTTATCAGCGACGGCTCAAAATGTGACTGCGGAAATATTCAAGAAATTTTTAGCCAAGACAGCAAAATTGCAATCGCCGATCCGGTTTATCCCGTTTACCTCGACACAAATGTTATGGCGGGGCGTACAGGAAATTTAAAAAGCGACGGCAGATTTGAGAATGTAATTTATCTTCCCTGCACGGCAGAAAATAATTTTTCACCTGCGCCGCCGACCGAAAAAGTTGACTTGATTTATCTTTGCTCGCCGAACAATCCGACAGGCACAACTTTAGATAAAAAAATTTTGTCCGACTGGGTTGCCTGCGCGAAGGAAAATAATTCCGTGATCCTTTACGATGCAGCTTACGCCGCTTACATTACCGAAAAAAATATTCCGCGATCCATTTATGAAATTGAAGGCGCGAAAGATGTTGCGATTGAGTTCAGATCATTTTCAAAAACTGCGGGATTCACGGGAACAAGGTGCGGTTATGTTGTCATTCCTGAAAATTTGACAGGGACGACTTCGAGCGGAGAAAAAATTTTGCTGAAAAATTTATGGTTGAGAAGACAGACTACAAAATTTAATGGAACTGCCTACATTGTTCAACGCGGCGCAGAAGCGATTTATTCTGACGAAGGACAGGCACAAGTTAAAAAACTGATTGACTACTATATGACTAATGCAAAAATTATTCGCGAAGGATTAGCAAAAATTGGTTTGACAGCATATGGTGGAGTAAATGCGCCTTATATTTGGCTAAAAACTCCAGATAATATGCCTTCATGGAAATTTTTTGATAAATTACTTAATGAAGCAAATGTCGTTGGTACACCAGGCGCAGGATTTGGTCCATGCGGTGAAAATTATTTCAGACTTACATCATTTGGTTCATACGAAAACACAGTAGAAGCAGTTGAAAGAATTGTAAAGTAGGAAAATATGTATAATTTTTATCCTTT
>CALEPR010000191.1 GCA_937910665.1 uncultured Selenomonadales bacterium | reverse complement strand
GCTTCAACCAAAGCCTTTTTGCAATCAAGCATACCGGCGCCGGTTGTTTCTCTTAATTCTTTCACCATAGCGGCTGTAATTTCTGCCATATTTTTAATTCCTCTACTATTATAATTTAAATTCAATAAACCGGCGCGGTCTCATAAATTGATTATGTTGCCGCGCCATATTGGTAAAACGCCTTGCGATTTATGACTTATTTAGCTTCAGCTGTTTGTTCTTCAGCAGCAGCTTTAGTCTTACGCGTTGCCCGTTTCTTCGGTGCCGGCTTTTCTTCGGCAGCGGCTTGTTCAACAATTTCTTCGGCGGTTTGCGCTTCAGAAACTTCTAAACCTTTAGCGGCAATTTCTGCCTGCATACCGTCTAAAATAGCACTGGATACCAACTCGCAATAAAACTGAATAGCGCGAATCGCATCATCATTACCCGGAATCGGGAAATCAACTTCATGCGGATTGGCATTGGTATCAACAATGCCAACCACCGGAATATTCAGCTTTTTAGCTTCTTTAATCGCCAAAGCTTCTTTCGGTGTATCAATCACAAACAACAAATCCGGCTGACCACCCATTTCTTTAATACCGTCCAAAACAATCGCCAATTTTTCGCGTTCTTTTTTCAGGTTCAAAATTTCTTTCTTGGTATAGCCTTCATAAGCGTTGTTGGCTTCCATTTCGTTGAGTTTATTCAAACGAGTGATTGATTTATAAACTGTTTTCCAGTTGGTCAACATACCGCCGAGCCAACGTTCATTTACGAAAAATTGTCCCGAACGAATAGCCTCTTCCTTAACTGCTTCTTGTGCCTGTTTTTTCGTGCCGACAAACAAAACCGTCTTGCCTTCTTCGGCAACGCTACGAACAAATTCGTAAGCTTCGTCGACTTTGCGAACGGTTTTTTGCAAGTCGATAATGTAAATGCCGTTGCGCTCCGTGAAAATGTATTTCGCCATTTTCGGATTCCAGCGGCGTGTTTGGTGACCGAAATGAACTCCAGCCTCCAAAAGCTGTTTCATTGAAATTACTGCCATTTGAAAATTCCTCCTGTTCAAACTTTCGCGGAATATTTTTTTGCGCCCGACAACTGATTAAAATCAGCACAGGTTAGACGCTCCATTCCGCGTGATATTTTCAACGCCGCGCATTATATCACAAAAACTTTTTTTTATGCAATATCAAAAATTTTTTAATCACCGGCGTTTAATAAAAATTTCGGATAAAAATGCTACACTTCCAAGAATAAGCGAACGCCAATGCAGGAATATTTTTCGGAGATAAAGAACTTGTGTCATAAAATTATTTAAAACTCAAATTGGCGAATTTACTCCGAACAAATATGTTTGTAAAAAATTTTTTGGAATTTTAATCGCCGAGGTAATATAATGAAAAAAATTTTTCTGAAAGGATCGATTGAAATGTTGAAAAAATTTTCCCTCGCACTTGCTGTGATAATTTTTATTTTTTCTGTCGCGCCGACAAAAACTTTTGCAGGTGAAGTCGTTAAAGTTGTAGGCGTGGCATCGGGTCCGAAAAATGCAGTAGTCGGAAGTAATTTTTATAAAAGTTTTGCCAGACAAGCCGCAAAGTTGGATGGACTCTGTCAACTTGTCGAGACAATACAAGGAATTAATGTTGACGGAGAAACTACCGTTGAAGGTGGCGAAATTACCTCTGATAAAATGATAGCACATTCAACTATCGATGAAAAATTTTGGCGCAAACATTTTTCAAAAATTGAAATTGTCGATGTTAAATTTAATTCCGACGGAGGTTGTGAAGTTACGATAAATGCGACGAAGAAATAAATTTTTAAATTTGTTTTGAAACATTACTCCGAATATTTGAATCTTCCTGAAATTATTTTACAAATTTGACCGAAATATTTCCTGCGCCGACAGTTTTTTCCAATTCGGCAGGATTATCAATTTTTCCAAGCCGAGTGTAATTGTAATTTGTAGAAAAATTTTTATAAAAAAGTACAAGATAACTCGAACTGTAAAGCATTAAATCGCCGCTGTGAGTTTCTGAAAATTTTTTGTCGGCGGACGGAAAATTTTTGTTGAATCTGAAATATTTTTCGTTACCGTTGAGTTCAATCATCTCGACTTCGAGCGGAAAATTTTTTACAAGTTCACGAGTTGCAGAATTATCTTCAAGTGTCGCATCAAAAATTTTTTCGCCAATCTGAATTTTAATTTTCATTCCAACTTCCTCCTGTACAGAAATATTTTTTTCTTCAAAACCTTTTGCTTGAGGTTCACCGCAACCCGTCGCAAAAATTAAAATCAAAAACATTATCACAAAAAATTTTTTCATTCCAACTTCCTCCTTGCATAAATCGCTGTCAAAAAAAATAAGCAGAAACACCTTCAAAAATTTTATTGCTCTCGAGGTGTTCTGTTTATTTTTTTGGAATCGAGATTTATTTTTTCAAATGTCTTGTTGCGAAAAAATTTTTTAAACTTTTCTGCGCGGAGGTCTGTTGCCGTTAAAATTATTTCGACTGCCGCCGGAATTTTTATTAAAATTTTTTCCTCCACCGAAATCTTTTCCTCCGCGACCGCCGCCAAATTTTTTATCGCCGTCAGATTTTTTTGGAGCAACTTCGGACGCAGGAAGCAAAGCCTTGTGACTTACGCTAATTTTTCCGCGCTCATCAATCTCAGTAACTTTTACAGAAATTGTGTCGCCGATTGAAACAACGTCCTCAACATTTTCAACCCTGTCAGCCGCAAGTTGTGAAACGTGACAAAGTCCTTCGCGACCCGGGAGTAAATCGACAAATGCGCCAAATTTTTCAATTCTGGTGACAACTGCATTTTCAAAAACTTCGCCGACTTCAAAATCATGGCAAACGTCCTCAATCATCTTCATCGCGCGTTCAATTCCGTCAAGGTCAGGCGACGTGACAAAAATACTTCCGTCATCTTTAATGTCGATAGTAACTCCGGTTTCCTCGATAATTTTGTTGACCATCTTTCCGCCTGTTCCAATGACTTCGCGAATTTTATCGACAGGAATTTTCATGGTCTTGACTCTCGGCGCATATGGCGACAAATCGTCCGCAGGTTTGTCTATAACTTCAAGCATTTTTTCGAGAATAAAACTTCTGCCGCGTTTTGCCTGTTGAAGTGCGTCGCTCAAAATTTCGCGAGTAATTCCCGCAATTTTTATATCCATTTGAATTGCAGTCACGCCTTCAGTAGTTCCTGCAACTTTAAAGTCCATATCGCCCAGCGCATCTTCTAAGCCTTGAATGTCTGTTAAAATTGTGTGCTTGTCGCCGTCTTTGACAAGTCCCATAGCAACTCCGCTGACAGGTCTTTTTATTGGAACTCCGGCTTGCATTAAACTCAAAGTACTTCCGCAAACGCTGCCCATTGAACTTGAGCCGTTGCTTTCCAAAACTTCAGAAACTAATCTGATAGTGTAGGGAAAATCTTCAATCGAGGGAAT
Organism: uncultured Selenomonadales bacterium; assembly: GCA_937910665.1. Classification (GTDB taxonomy): domain Bacteria; phylum Bacillota; class Negativicutes; order Selenomonadales; family Selenomonadaceae; genus Quinella. Next base: position 5,191 of record CALEPR010000191.1, on the reverse strand, counting down.
GACAGGAACTAAAGCGCGTTCAGCAAGTGCGCCGTGACCAATTTCCCTGCGACCGGGACCGCGCGAAGGTCTAGCCTCACCGACAGAAAATCCCGGGAAGTTGTAGTGATGAATATAATGTTTCGCGTACTCTGGGTCTAAGCCGTCAATAATTTGTTCGTCGCCAATCGCGCCTAAAGTTGTAATTGTCAAAACTTGAGTTTGTCCGCGCGTGAAAAGTCCTGAGCCATGAGTTCTGGCAAAAAGTCCGACTTCGCAGGAAATTGGTCTAACTTCTTCAACTTCGCGACCGTCGGGACGAATTTTTTCATGAGTAATCATTTTGCGAACAACATCTTTTTCGACTTTGTGCAAAACTTCCGCAATTTCTTTTTCTGCGTTTGGATATTCTTCGACAGGAAATTTTTCTAAAAGCTCGGCGGTAATTTCTTCCTTGACTGAATCGACAGCCGCCTCGCGAGCAAGTTTGTCGGGATTGCGAATCGCCGCATCAATTTTTTCAGGCGCAATTTCTCTGACTGCTGCGTCAATTTCTTCTGCAGGATGGAAAAGTTCGGGAATCATTTTTTCTTTGCCGACTTTTTCTGTAATTTCATCTTGGAAGGCGACAAGTTTTTTAATTTCCTCATGACCGAACAAAATTGCCTCCAAAATTACATCTTCAGGAAGTTCTTTCGCGCCTGCCTCAACCATCATAACTGCGTCGCGTGAACCTGCAACCATTAAATCCAGTTCGGAAATTTCCATTTGCTCCTTGCCGGGATTTATTACAAATTCTCCGTTTACTCTGCCGACTCTCACGCCTGCAATGGGTCCGTTGAAAGGAATGTCAGAAATGCAAAGCGCACAACTTGCTCCGAACATTGCGGGAACTTCAGGTGCGTTGTCAGGATCGTAACACAAAATTGTCGCGATAACTTGAACATCATTTCTGAAACCTTCGGGAAACAGCGGGCGAATCGGTCTGTCAATCAAGCGACTTTTTAAAATTCCACTCGGCTGAGGTCTACCTTCGCGTTTGTGGAAACCGCCCGGGACTTTTCCTGCTGAATACATTTTTTCTTCGCAATCCACAGTCAGCGGAAAAAAGTCCGCGCCTTCTCTCGGCTTTGAGGACGCTGTAACCGCAACTAAAACTGCCGTATCTCCATAGCGAACCAAAACGCTGCCGTTCGCCTGTTTTGCCATTTTGCCTGTCTCGACTATTAAATTTCTGCCGCCGAGTTCCACCTCAAAACTTTCCATAAAAATTTTTCCTCCTAATTATTTCTATTCACGCCTCAAAAATTTCGACACAAAAAAAATTCTTCCTTTGTGGAAGTAGAACAAATATTTTTTTCTCGCTCTAAATTTCAATCACGCGACATTGATATTTTCCGTAAACGCGGGGAATTTTTTCAGCCGCCTGTCCATAATTTTGCAAAAGTTCGTCGACATATTTCAAAACAATTTCGACAGGAATTTTTTTCATGCAAGCAAGATTTTCTTCGCCGACTTTAGGACAAAAATGTTTTCCGCAAGGGTGACAAGGTTCGGGACTTTTTATCAAAATATCTTTCGCGTCGTAGGGGTAAAATCCCGGCACAGGCGACGCTCCGAACATGGTGACGATTGGAATATTTCTTGCAACGCCGATGTGCATAGGTCCGGAATCCGTCGTCAACATCAAAACGCATTTGTCTAAAAATCCTGCAAGTTCGGCGAGAGAAAAAGTTCCTGTAAAAATTTTCAGCAGAGGAGAATTTTTTTCGCGCATTTTTTCCACGCAAGCCGAAACAATTTCTTTATCCATATCGCCGCCGAGAAAAGCAACGCCATAGCCGCACAAAATTAAATTGTCGGCAACTTCGGAGAAGTAGGAATCAATCCAGCGTTTTGTCAGCCAACTTGCGCCAATGTTGAAGGCGATAACTTTTGTGTCTGCGGAAAAATTTTTTGAAAAAGTTCTAGACGCAGAATTTTTCGCCGCCTCGTCAATCCACATTTCAAGTCCGCCGTCGTCGATTTTTTCAATGCCGACAGATTTCAAAACGTCAAAGTGCGAATGAACTTGATGCCGAGTGCCGGGAAGATATTCAGTTTTAAATCCGCGTTTAATGTGATGAGCAATAGAGGGATTCGGCAAAACTTTATCGAACAGAATTGAAAAAATTGGCTTGGAATAACCGACAATTTTTTTTCCTCCGCTAAACGCAGCCAAAGCTGAGGCGCGTTCATTTCTGTGAAGATTTATAACCAAGTCAAATTTTTTTTCGCGCAGTTTGAAAATGAATTTTACCAAGTTAAAAAAATTATTGTCTGCACCTTTCTTGTCGATAAAAATGCAGTCTGTCAAATTTTTATTCAGCCTGACCAAGTCGGCAAGTTTGTTGTCGGCAAGCAGATAAATTTCGGCGTTGGGAAAATTTGTTCTGAGCGTTCGCAAAACAGGAGTGACCAACATTAAATCGCCCAAGTGCATGAGGTTGATGACTAAAATTTTCTTGTACATAAGTTTTTTTCTCCGAGTAAATTTTTTATCATTCTAGCAAATTTTTTTCTTAATGGAAATAAGGAAAATTTTGTTGTAGAATTTATAAAAAATTTTTTGAAGGCGGAGAGTTTTTTTTGAAAAAATTTTTACTCGACAACAGAAAAATTTTGATACAAATTTTTTTCTGCAAACTTGTCGAAAGTTTTTTGATAATCCTTTCGGCGAAATTTTTGGCGGACGCGATTATTTTTGTGTCGGAAAAATTTTTGATGGAATTTTTTTTGTGTTTTGTGTGCAGAATTTTATTTCAGAACTTCGCGGAGAAAAAATTTTTGTCGCTGTCGCTGAAATTGCAAACCGAAGTCAGGAAAAAAATTCACGCAGAAATGTTAAACAAAGAAACTTCAAGCGGCGAACTTTTGACGCTGATTTTTGATGCGTTGCAGGTTTCGGAAGAATTTTTTCAAAAAGTCGCGCCAAATATCTTCTCAGCAATAATTTTTTTGCCGATTTTTTTAGTCGCCGCCGTCAGCACAGATTTTTTAACCGCCGCAATTTTTTTATTCACCCTGCCAATCGCGCCATTTTTACTTTACCTGATAGGCAAGAAAACTGCCGAAAAAAATTCCCGCGCTTGGGACGAATTGCAAAAATTAAATTCAGACTTCAAACAAATTTTGTCGGCAATCGCCGCACTGAAAATTTTTGACAGAATAAATTTCGCCGCGAAAAAATTAAAATCGACTTCCGAAAAATCTTCCGCCGCAACTCTCGACGTTTTGAAATTGGCTTTTGTGTCGTCGTTCGCGCTGGAACTTTTGACGACTTTATCAATAGCTCTCGTCGCGGTAACTTTGGGACTTCGGCTTGTCGCAGGGAGTGTGGAAATTTTCCCCGCACTTTTTTTGCTGATACTCGCGCCGGAATTTTTCTTGCCGATCAGAAAACTTGGAATAAGTTTTCACGTCGCAATTTCCGCAAAAAATTCTGTCGAAAAGATAAAAAATTTTTTGTCGCGCGAAGAAAAAAATTTTTCCGCAATAAAAAAAATCAAGTTGCCGCCGGAAATTTTTGTTGAAAATCTTTCGTTCGTCTATCCGAAAAAAAAATCTCCCGCGCTCCGCGAAATAAATTTGCAGATCCCCGCAGGAAAAATCACGGCGATAACGGGCGAATCCGGCGCAGGCAAATCGACTTTGCTGAAACTTTTGGCAGGAATTTTTTTGCCGACGGAAGGAGAAATTTTTTTCAACGACTTGCCGACTTCAAAAATGCAACGCGAATCGCTTTGGAAAAAAATTTCTTACGTTCCGCAAACTCCGAAACTTTTCAGCACAACTCTGCAAGAAAATTTTTCAATGTTCGATCAACTCGACGCGAAAAATTTACAAAAATTTTTGCAGGAACTGAATTTAAAAATCGCCCCGCAAGCCGAGCAAAAATTAAGTCGCGGACAACTTCAACGACTTGGAATCATTCGCGCCTTTTTGAAAGATTCTTCACTGATAATTTTGGACGAACCAACCGCAGGATTAGATGCGGCGACGGAAAAATTTTTCCTAAAGTTCCTGAAAAAAAATTCCGCGCGAAAAACAATAGTCGTTGCGACGCACAGACAAGCAGTCATAAACTTTGCGGACTTCGCGATAAATTTGGAAGTCAGCATCTGAAAAAATTTTTTATCAAGAAATTTGTTGGAAATTTAACCGAACAAATTATAAAAACTTGACAGAATAGTTATAATAAAGTCGATGATGAACTTGATAACAAAAAAATAATCAGCACAAAAGTTTGATGCCAAAATTAAAAAAAAAATGTTTATTGAAGATGAATTGTTGGAAATTTTTCTGCAAGTCGTAATAGGTTTTATCTCTTTCAGGTACACGGAAAAATTTTTGCGCAGAGATTTTGACGACAGGAAAAAAACTTTAACAATCTGGATTCTTATTTATGCGGCGGCGCATATTTTTTTATCGAAGGTTACGGAAAATTTTTCGCCGCACAACAGATTTATAAATATCATTCCGCACATCGTAATTTTTTTCGCTCTGCAGAAAAAATTTTTTCTTTATGACAAGCCGAAACAAATTTTTATCTTGGCAAGTTTCACTGCAGGCTGGGAAATTTTGCGTTTCGCGGTAAGTCCTCTGTCTCACGCAATTTTTTCTGTCTGGAGTCCTGCTTGGGCGTGGCTTGTGAATTACGCCGTTGAAAAATCTTTTGCGCCTGCCGATGAAATTATTTTCCTAATGAGCGGAGTTAATCGCGCCGCAATTTTTTTTGTGATTGGAATTTGTCGCGGAGTTCAGCTTGCGATTTTTATTTTTTATCTGCGAACAATTTCAAAAAATTTCAGTCGCCGCGATTATGATTTAAAATTTTATGACAGCTTATTTTTAATTTTTCCGTGCGCAACAGTTTTGCTGATAGATTTTACTGTCAGGCTTATGGCTTTTTCTGCGGACAACGGCGCAATGATGCTAATTTACGAACGCGTGCCGGAAACAATTTTGCTTCTGCCTGTCGTGAGTTTGCTTTTGCTCGGCGTGATAATTTCTTCTGTAATTTTGTTTGAAAATTTTGTTAGATACAAGGAAGAGGAGCAGAAAAGAATTTTGCTGGAAAATCGCGTCGTGGAAGTTCATCGCGAAATTTCGGAGCTGTCGGAAATTTATTCAGACATTCGCGGCTTGAAACATGATTTGCGGAATCACTTGG
>CALEPR010000190.1 GCA_937910665.1 uncultured Selenomonadales bacterium | reverse complement strand
TATGTGACGGTGGGCGCGGATGGCGGCATGACGGTGGTGTTCCGGGATGGGACGGGGGTAGTTACGATGATATAAAAAATGATAGGAAAGTAAAAAATATCTCGACTTTGCAGGAATCGGCAAGATAGCGTAGAAAGTCTGCAAGGTATGTAATTCAGTTTGACAATGCGCACAGCGGTCAGCCAAGGACAAGGACGAGCGGCTGTGGGGCGCGATGGCAGACTATGTGAAGGTTGGCGCAGACAGTGGAGTACCAAGGTGTTCCGGGATGGGGCGGGGATTTGAAAAAAAATTCGATGTACAAAAAAATGTCGCATGGCTATGATATAATGAGCAGGAATTTTTGGTTCTTATGTTGAATTCGTACCTTGGGAGGCGATGATGATGCGCTTTGTGGTATTTGATGTGGAAACTCCTAATCGTAGGAACGACAGGATTAGTGCCATAGGCATCACCATCGTAAATGACGGAGCTATAACGGACGAATTTTACTCCCTGATTAACCCAGAAACATATTTTGATGATTTCAATGTCGAGTTGACGGGCATCAATGAGGAATCAGTCTGCAGTTCTCCCACTTTTCCGCAAGTATGGGAAAAAATCACCCCTGTGATGGATAGCGGACTGTTGGTTGCCCATAATGCCGTATTTGACATGGGAGTTCTCAAAAAATGTCTTTCACACTACGGCATATATTGGAAGGAAAAAACCGATTATTTGTGTACGGTGCAAGTGGGGCGACGCTTTCTTCCGGGCATGAAACGAAACCTGAATGTTTTATGCGAGCATTACGGAATTCCCCTCGACCACCATCAAGCCGCCAGTGACAGCCGTGCTTGCGCTCAAATTCTGCTTCGGTATATGGAAAGCGGGTTTGATGTAGAAAATCACATTATAGCGAATTGTTAAAATAAAACAAAAAAATTACGATATATATATCGGCAGGTGAGTGATATGTTGAACAATCAAGCAAGAAGAAGTCTTGTAGAAAGTTATAAAATTTTTGGTGACGCCAAAAAGGTGGCACAAGCCTTTGGTGTGACGAATTGGACGGTGTACAGATTGGTAAAACAATTTGAAACAACCGGAACGGTTGAATTGAAAACTTCAACGCGAGGCAGAAAACCGAAGTTTGATGAAAAAAGTTTGAACCGGATTCGCGATCTCATAATTGATAAACCGGATATGACACTGCGTGAAATAAAAGACGAATTGCAACTCGATTGCGACATTTCGGTACTCTGCAGGGCAATTCGCAATAAACTCGGATTTACGCGTAAAAAAAAAGTTTATACGCCGCCGAACGCGATAAACCGGAAGTTAAAGAAGCAAGAAAAGAATGGTTAAATGCCCTTGAATATTTTAATCCGGATCAGCTTGTATTCATTGATGAGACGGGAGTAAACATTGATATGACGCGACTTTACGGTCGCTCAATCGGCAACACACGAATAAAAGACGCTGCGCCGATTAACACTCCGAAACGTACGAGTATTGTCGGAGCAATGCGTTTTGACGGTACAATTCGCTACAGAAGTTTTGAAGGTACAATTAACGGGAAACGTTTTTTACAATTTCTCAAGCAAACTCTTGTTCCCACGTTACGTAAAGGTGACATTGTGATTCCGGATAACTTGAGCGTTCATAAAGTAAAAGGCGTAAAAGAATTGATATTATCGGCAAACGCATTGCCTTTATATTTGCCTCCTTACAGTCCGGATTTAAATCCGATTGAAATGCTTTGGTCAAAATTAAAAAATTTTCTTCGCAAGTGGAAAGTTCGCGATGTTAAACTTTTACGAAATGCCGTAAAAGCAGCCGCTTTCAGAGTTTTGGCTTCCGACTGTAGAGGTTGGTTTAAACATTCAGGTTATTGTTAATTATTATTTAGGGAGTGTAAATTTTTTTGTGTAAGTGATTTTGAGTTTGGCGTGCTGACGCACTT
>CALEPR010000189.1 GCA_937910665.1 uncultured Selenomonadales bacterium | reverse complement strand
AATCGGTGTGTTCACGTGAAAGTTGCGCACAGAAAGGATCTTGACAAACCGCCGCATAAATTCCAAAAATTTTGTTCGCAATAAGCGCGGAGCCGTAACCAACTCCATCGACAAAAATTCCGCGCTCACATTCGCCCTTTGCCACCGCCAAAGCCGCAGGATAAACAAAGTCGGAAAGATCGCAGCCTTCTTCGTCGTAAGTTCCAAAGTCTTTGACTTCATGTCCCTGAGACTCAAGATATTTTTTAATTTCATTCTTCAATTGAGTTCCCGCATGATCATTCGCCATTGCAATTTTCATTTTTTAAATCCTCCTACGCAATAAATTAAATTTTATATCAGAGCAATTTTGGAAATTACCGAAAAATCTTGACGAATATTTTTTTTAGTCAATCTTTTGTCATTGTTTTCAAAAATTGCTTCAGATACCGACGTTGAAAAAAATTTTTCACGAAGTCGCCGCATCGACAAACTTCAAAAAAATTTTTTTGCTTTATAATCGAGTTCAAAAATTTTTAAAAAATTTTTATCTGCAAACTACTTCCTCAATTCAATTTCATCGATCAAAGTTCCTTCCGGCAAAAAACATTTTACCGACAAAATTTTTTTATCAACTTCCAAAGTTAAAAAATTGTCTGTTTCAGGTTGAGGAGCAACAACTTTATCAAGCGCATGATCTATCCAAAGACCGGGATAACGAACATCTCCGCTCAATCCTGTCAAAATGTAAAGAGGCCCTGTTTCGTCGGACTGAAAATTTTTCAATCTTCCTCGATTTCTGTAAGTGTGCAAATGCGCCGTGAAAACCGCATCGAAATTTAATTTTTCAAACAGCGGCATAAAATTTTCTCCGACATCTGAAAAACCTTCTTGCCGCTCGGGTCTGCCTTTAATTTTGTACTGCAAAATATCTTTGTGAATGAAAGCAATTTTCCAAATCTTTGAAGTTTTCTCCAAATCTTCGCGCAACCATTTTTTCTGAACGTCGATAATTTCTTTGCCGAGTTCGTCCCACTGACTGTCCAAAATTACAAAATGCGCCGCGCCGAAGTCGAAAGAATAAAATCTGCGCGAAAATTTTTCAACGCCGTTTTCAGGCACAGAAAAATAATTCAGATAGGCGACAGGTTGTCGAACTTTCCACTCGCGCGAATAAGTTTCATGATTTCCCATGACCGGCGCGAAAGGCAAAATTTTTAACTGCCTTTCAACTTTATTCATCCAAGCATGCCATTGTGAAGAATCTTCGCCGTTGTCGACAATATCGCCAACATTTACAAAAAATTCTGCGTCGGGATTTTTTTCAAAAGCCGAGTTCGCCACGTCACCCCAAACATTGTAGTCGGCAGATTGGGAGTCCGGAAAAATTATCGCTTTAAATTTTTTATCGGAAGAAGTTTTCAGCGCGAAAAAATTTGTAGCGTGTTCGCCGTCCGAAATTCTGTACTCATATTCCGTGTCGGGAGAAAGATTTTTAATTTCTGCGGTGTACTGAAAATTTTCTTCGCCGTCGTCGGTAAAAAAACTTTCTGCCGCAGGAAAAATTTTCGCGTCGTCGGAATTTTTTATTTTAACTTCGACAGTCGGCGCGGACATTTTTGAATCAGTTTGCCACATCAAACGGCGGGAAGTTGCAGGATCGGAAGTTATAATTTGTCGCAGAAATTTTGCATCGAGGTCGCTTGTAATTTTTTCTCCAAGACTGTTCAGAGAATTTTCCGCGCTTCTATAAAGTTCGTTGCAACCTGAAAAAATTCCGCCGCTTCCAATTACAAATCCCGAAGTCAACGCCGCCTTTAAAAAAGTTCTCCTGTTGATTTTTTTCAAATAAATTTTCCTTTCCGATCAGATTGAAATTTTTGTGTCAGAAATAAACAAAAATTCTAAAAAAAACAAACTGAAGGCATAATCGAAGGCGAAACTGTTATGTTTAACAAAAAAAAACAAAAATTTTTCCACTCCGCACAGTCGGAGATTTTTTTCAGCAAAAAAAATCACGGCGCACAGGAGTTCAAAAACAAAATTATTTCATAAATTGCTCAATCGACTTACTCAATTTTGTAATTGCTTCTTCGTCATTTTCATGAACCGCCTCAACCAGACAGTGTTGCAAATGATCTTTGATGATAACTTTGCTGACAGATTTAATTGCTGCATCGACTGCCGCAAGCTGAGTTAAAACTTCGCTGCAGTCGCGTCCGTTTTCAATCATTTTTTTTGTTGCGTTGAGGTGACCGATAAGCCGCGACATTCTATTCAAAACGGCAGGTGTCTGCGTGTGCGTGTGCGAATGAGAATGAGTTATAAAAGTTCCGTCCTCCAGCGTATGTTGATGACTTTCTGCCTCTGCCCATTCCTTTTCCTCAACTTTCAAAAGTTTCATAAATGCTTGAGTAAATTCTTCAACACGCGGGTCTGCAATTTTTTTCATCTCCTGTTACCTCCTGCTCTCAGTGATCAGTTGTTAGAAAATTAGACAATCTAAAATCTAACAATTAAAAACTTTTTAATTAACAACTAAACCAAAATTTTAAATCCACCTTCAAAATTTTTATCCTGCGATCGGAATTTTTAAATTTTTGTCGACAATCAATCTTTCGATAGCGTTTAAAACTTGTCGTGGAGAAATTTTTTTCTGACATTCAAGTTCGCGGTTAGTTTTCGAGTAACGATAACAAGTTTCTACAGAAAAAATTGGAGCGCGGACATCGTTAAAACAGCCGTTGCAAACATATCTGTTGGCGACTCGGTAAGGCGTGAAAAATTCATACCAATTTTGTGAAAATCCTGCAATCATCACGACAGGACAGCCGACAGCATTTGCCACCCAAGAAAGTCCGCTCGAAAGTCCGATAAAGAATTCTGCGTAGTAAAGCATATTCGCTCTGTCGATTAGTGGAATATCTCCGGTAAAATCTTCTGCACCTTCAGGTTTTTGAATTGTGTAGCCGTTTTTAGTTTCGGAATTATTTTTGTCAATGCAGAGGACACGATAGCCCAAACTTTTCAAATAATCGACGACAATATCCCAGCCGTCCGGGCAGAGCCAACTTTTTGCCGTCGACGAGGCTTGAACTGAAATACAAACATAAGGCTCGGAAATTTTTCTGTCTGCCGTCGGAATAAATTTTGGCAACGGTGGAATTTTTTTCAAACCTAAAACAACGCCGCCTTGCCTAGTCAATGACATTGTTCTGCCGTCGAGAGGAAAAGGAGAAACACTTCCAACAAAAGCCATTACATAAAAAGTTGCGTAATAGTCATAGGAAAGATTTTCGACTTGCTGAATTTCGGGATAAAGATTTTTTACAAGTTTGCGCTGCTCGGGAAGAATCCACAAAAAAAGTTTGCAGTCATACTTTTTCTGAAATTCGCGAACATAAGGAAGAAGTGCAAGATTATCTCCCAAAGCCGTCGAGCGCATAAAAATAAAAATTCTCTGCCCACTCGGATCGAAAATGTGATCAAAAACTTTTTCGCCTTCATGAAAGACTTCAACTTTCCAGCGAATGAAATATCCTTCCGACGAAATCAACCTTGTATTTGAAATGTCAGCGTCGAAAAAAATTTGTTCGCTGTCGAAGTCAGAAATTTTTACATGAAAATTTCCTTCAGGAATTTCAAGACGCAAACCGAAATTAAAATCAATCTTCAAGCCGTCAATCCCGGTGTCGCAGTAAAGTTCGCCTTCGTAAGTGTCTTTGAAATTGGGATTTATTTGTTCATGGTGTTCATGAATTGCTTTTTGATATTCGACAAGTGCATCTGTCTCCGGCAATTTCCCTGTCTCGTCGTGACGAAAAAAATCTTTGTAATTCCTGACAAAAAAATTTTTCACGTCCATTTAGTTCACTTCCTACAAAATTTTCGACAAAAATAATTTGGTGCGTTCTTCTTTCGGATTTTCAAAAACTTCTTTCGGCTTGCCTTCCTCGACAATGTAACCGCCGTCCACAAATAAAAGTCTTGTTCCGACTTCGCGAGCAAATCCCATTTCGTGAGTGACGACGACCATTGTCATTCCGCGTTCGGCAAGTTTTTTCATAACGTCCAAAACTTCTCCAACCATTTCGGGATCAAGTGCGCTTGTTGGTTCATCGAACAACATAACTTTCGGATTCATCGCCAACGCCCGGGCAATCGCCACGCGCTGTTGTTGTCCACCTGAAAGTTGGTTTGGAAATGCTTCTGACTTGTCTCCCAATCCAACTCTGTCTAAAAGTTCCTGCGCCGTAATTTCCGCGCGTTCCTTTTCGATCTTGCGAACTTTCATCGGCGCGAGGGTAATATTTTCTAAAACTGTCATGTGCGGAAACAAATTAAATCTCTGAAAAACCATTCCGACTTCTTCGCGAACTTTATTGATATTTTCCTCACCGTTCAGCAAAATTCCATCAACTTTAACCGTGCCGCTTGTCGGTTCTTCCAAAAAATTTATGCAGCGGAGCAAAGTCGATTTTCCTGAACCCGATGGTCCAATTATAACGACAACTTCTCCTTCAGCAATATTTAAATCGATGCCTTTCAAAACTTCCAGATCGCCGAAAGATTTTTTCAAATTTTTTATTTCAATCAAAAAAATTCCTCCCTTCAAAGATCCGCATGATAAACATCTTGTAAAATTTTTTTTGCGTTACAGATTTCCGAAAATATTTTTTGAAAAAATTTTCCATGTTGTGCATACAGAGAATTTTGAGCTGTCAAAGTATCCGTTTCTTTTCAAGCTGATTGCTCAGAATAATTTTTTTTTATTGCTCAGTTATAATTTTCACAGTGCCATTATACTTTACTTGTCAATAGTAATGAAAAATTATGCAGAAAAATTTTGCAACAAATCTTCGACAGTGCAGAGTAAAAAATTTTTTTCAAAATCCACCACAAACTTTTTTACTTGAAAGTCTTTCCTCCAATGAGAACAGCCGGGTAATTTTGCGTAGAAAATTTTGAATATAAATTGACAACCACCAAAGCGAAATATAAAATTACGCATAGAGGTGATTTTTTTATGAAGGTCGGAATTGACATCGGCTCAACCACAATAAAATCTGTAGTTCTTGACGACGAAAAAAATATTATTCACAAAGAATATGCGCGGCATTTTTCGGAAATTTCTTCCGCACTTACAAATACTTTATCGACGCTGAAAAATTTTGTCGGCGATGCAAAATTTAAAATCGCGCTTGCCGGTTCTGCAGGCATGGGAATTGCTAAAAAAATTTCTCTGCCTTTTGTTCAAGAAGTTATTGCTTGTCAAACTGCTGTGAAAGAATTTATTCCGCAAACTGAAACTGTTATCGAACTCGGCGGCGAGGACGCAAAAATTATTTATCTCGACGGCGCACCCGAAGTCAGAATGAATGGAGTTTGCGCGGGCGGCACAGGAAGTTTCATTGACCACATGGCGGGATTACTTTCGACCGACGCACTCGGTTTAAATGCGCTGGCAGAGAAAGGAAAACAAATTTATTCAATCGCCTCGCGCTGTGGAGTTTTTGCAAAGACAGATATTCAAGCATTGATGAATGACGGCGCAAAGAAGGCTGATATTGCGCTGTCAATTTTTCAGGCTGTCGTGAATCAGACAATTGGAAACTTGGCGCAGGGCAGACCTATTGAAGGCGTTACAGCTTTTTTAGGCGGTCCTCTGCATTTCCTTCCCGAACTGAAAAAAAGATTTGTAGAAACTTTAAAACTTTCGCCGGAGCAGGTTGTTGAAACTTCGGACGGAAATTTTTTTGTTGCAAGCGGAGCGGCACTTTCGGACGAAGCGGAAAATATTTCTGTCAGCAAACTTGAAGAATCAATTCAGCTTGCAGAAGCCGCCGTGAAAACTGAAACGCACAAGGCAGATTTTATTTTGTTCGAGAATGAAACCGATTTAAAAAATTTCCGCGCTCGCCACGACAAAGCAAAAGTTCCGCGCGGAGATTTGGAAAGTTACAGCGGAAAAATTTTTGTCGGAATTGATGCAGGTTCGACGACTGCAAAAATTTGCGCGATTGGCGAAGGCAAAGAAATTCTCTTCACAAGTTACGGCTCGAATGAAGGCTCGCCGCTGAAAACTGTTGTGAATCAAATTCGCGAACTTTACAAAAAAATTCCTTCGACTGCAAAAATTTCAAAAGTTTTCACGACAGGTTACGGCGAACAAATTACAAAAGCGGCACTTCACGCAGACGGTTCCGAAGTCGAAACTTTTGCTCACCTCACCGCTGCGCAGGAATTTTGTCCTGAAGTTTCATTTGTTCTCGACATCGGCGGGCAAGATATGAAATGTTTCTTCGTCAAGGATGGAACTATCGGCAACATAACTTTGAATGAGGCTTGCTCGGCAGGTTGTGGAAGTTTTATTCAAAATTTTGCTCAAGGTTTAAATATGTCTGTCGGCGACTTCGCAAAGAAAGCTTTGACTTCAGAAAGTCCTGTCGATTTAGGAACGCGCTGCACAGTTTTTATGAACTCGAAAGTTAAGCAAGCGCAGAAGGAAGGCGCGAGCGTCAGTGATATTTCTGCAGGAATTGCTTTGTCGGTAATTAAAAATGCGCTGTTCAAAGTTATGCAACTTCGCAACGTCGAGGACTTGGGCGAAAATATTGTTGTGCAGGGCGGAACTTTTTACAACGACGCAGTTTTGAGATCTATCGAGGAAATTTTAGGAAAGAAAGTTATTCGCCCGGACATCGCCGGCTTAATGGGAGCTTACGGTGCGGCACTTTTGGCAATGAGGAATGAGGAAGGAAAAATTGGAAATGAAAATTCTTCGTTGCTTAGTCTTGAAGAATTGGAAAATTTTTCTGTCGAAACAAAAAGTTTTCGTTGCGGAAAATGCGAAAATAATTGTCGGCTGACTATGCAAATTTTTTCAAATGGAGAAAAATATTGTACAGGAAATCGTTGTGAACGCGGCGCAATCGTAAACAAAAAAAATTCCTCACTCCTCACTCCCAATTCCTCATTGAATAAAGTTCCCAACGCCTACGCTTACAAATTCAAAAGACTGTTCGATTATAAATCTTTGGACTTGGAAGTTGCCTCGCGCGGCGTGATTGGTATTCCGCGAGTTTTAAATATTTATGAAGATTATCCTTTCTGGCATACATTTTTTACAAAGCTTGGTTATCGCGTCGAACTTTCCGCGAAGTCGAACGCCGAACTTTTTTACAAAGGTATGGCGACCATTCCGAGCGATTCACTTTGCTATCCTGCGAAACTTGCTCACGGTCACATTATGGATTTAATTGAGTGCGGCGTGAAAAAAATTTTTTATCCCTGCGAGCCTTACAATTTCGACACGCAATCAGATAATTTTTATAACTGTCCGATTGTTGCAAGTTATCCTGAAAATATTCGCGGCAATATGGATATTCTGCGCGAAAAAAATATAAAATTTATTCAGCCGTTTCTGCCTGTCCACGACATGAAGAAATTAAAAAAGCGTCTTGTCGAGGAATTGAAATCAGAAAATATTTCCGCACAAGAAATTTTTTCTGCAGTCGATGCTGCGGCAGAGGAAATGGAAAATTATCGCCGTGATGTTAGAAATTTCGGCGATGAAGTTTTGCGTCGAATTGAAAAAACCGGCGAGCAAGCAATTTTACTTGTCGGCAGACCTTACCATGTCGATCCCGAAATCAATCACGGAATTTCTGAAATGATTCAGTCCTACAACTTGCCGATAATTTCTGAGGACACAATTTATCATTTGCCCGTGAAGTCGAAAGATATTTCCGTCGTCAATCAGTGGAGTTATCACGCTCGACTTTATCACGCGGCGCATTTTGCGACCGAGCATCCTAATGTAACTTTGATTCAACTCAGCAGTTTTGGTTGCGGACTCGATGCGCTGACGACAGAACAGGTTAAAGAAATTTTGGAAAGTCACGGCAGAATTTACACCATGATAAAACTTGACGAAGTTTCAAACTTGGGAGCGGCGCGAATCAGATTGCGTTCCTTGCTTGCCGCGCTGAAAAGAAAAACTCCTGTCGCCTATCACGAAGTAAAAATTCCTCCGCGTCCTCGATTCACTGTCGACTGCAAAAAAAATCACACCATCTTGGCTCCGCAGATGGCTCCAATTCATTTCGAGTTAATTCAAACTGTTTTGCGAAAATATGGTTACAGAATTTTAATTCCCGAAATGCCTGACAAGGCGGCGATAGATTTAGGACTTCGCTACGTCAATAATGATATGTGCTATCCGGCGATTGTCGTCATTGGTCAACTTATTTCCGCGCTGAAAAGTGGCGACTGCGATCCCGACAACACCTCAATAATTTTGTTCCAGACTTGCGGAGCTTGCCGCGCGACAAATTATATTTCAGTCTTGCGCCGCGCTCTGAAATTTGCAGGTTTCGGTCAAGTTCCTGTGTTCGCCTGTCACGGTTTGCCTGATGAAACTGATGCTTTTGAACTCAGCAACGATTGTTTTATTGACGCTATTAAGGCTTCGATTTACGGCGACGTTCTGATGAATGTTTCAAACAGGATGCGTCCTTACGAAATTCACGGCGGAGAAACTGACAGACTTTTTGAAGATTGGATGACGATTGCAAAAAATGATTTGGTTCATGGAAATTTCTTGACGTACAGAAAAAATATTAAAAAAATTGTTGAGGAGTTCGATGCGATTGAAATTGACGAAACGATTGAGCGTCCTAAAGTTGGAATTGTCGGAGAAATTTTAGTAAAGTATCATCCTGTCGCAAATAATTTTTTGGAAAAAGTTTTGGCTGAGGAAGGCGCAGAAGTTGTTATGCCTGACTTCACAGACTTTTTCATGTACACGGCTTACGACGCGATCACCAAACAAAAACTTTTGGTCGGCAGTCGCAAGAATAGAATTTTCGGAGAACTTTTTATTCAGCTTTTGGAATTTTTCCGCCGTCCGATGAAAAATGCTTTGCTTGAATCGGAACATTTCCGCGCTCCCTACTCGATTAAAGAAACTGCGCGGCTTGCAAGTCGTCACGTTTCCGTCGGAAATATGGCGGGCGAAGGTTGGTTCTTGACCGGCGAAATGGTGAAATTGATTGAGGAAGGCATAGACAATATTGTTTGCCTTCAGCCTTTCGGTTGTCTGCCGAATCACATAACAGGCAAGGGCGTTATGCATAATTTGCGAGAAAGTTACAAAAATGCAAATATTGTTGCGATTGATTGCGACGCTGGAAGTTCTGAAGTAAATCAGTTGAACAGAATTAAATTGATGCTTTCCGTCGCCAAGAAAGAAATTGAAAAAAATAATCGTGCTGCTGTCTGAAAAAATATTTTTGCCTTTGGGCTATTTTTTTTTGCTATGATACAGTCGAGGTGAATTTTAGATTGAATTACCTTTTTGAACTTGAAAATTTTACAAGTTTAAATATAAAAAATTATTTACAAAAAATTATTATGACGATGAAAAATTTTGTAAAGTTCTCGCTTGTTCAGAATTTATTTCGGATTTGTATTTAAATTGACAGAAGTTTTAGTGGCTGCATGGGCAAACAGAATGATTTTTTCAAGTCGGATTGTAAAAGAAAAATCAGGTCACGAAGATATAAATTTTGAAATAAATAACAAAACTGTAGTGTGCGATGCAAAATCTTTTCGACTTGGAAGAAGTCAAGCTGCTCCGAATGTAAAAGATTTTTTAAAACCTGCCGACATCAGCAAATGGTTGACACTCCAAAATTTATAAAATTTTGTCAAAAAAAAATATGCCACAACTGACAGAAAAAAATTTTTTTATTTAATTTTGCTGCTCAAATGATTCACAAAATCGCTGTACAAATATAAGCCGTCCTCGTTCGTCTGCAGATTTTTAAATTTTAAATCGAAAGTTTGCGGAGGATTTTCAAGCGACAAAACTTCTAAATTTTTTATCTGCTCGAACTTCTGATACAGCAAATAAATTTTCGCGTATTCTTTGCCGTCGTCGCCAATTCTTTTTTCAATTACAATTTTTGCGCCAATCGGAACTTTTTCAAAAGTGTTCGGGAAAGAAAAATTTTCCAAATCCAAAGTCGTCAACATCGACAAAATATTGCTGTCGTGTCCGCAAATAAATGTAAATTTTCTGTTCGCGGAAATTTCTTCGCTCAAAAATTTCAAAATCGGCTGGCAAATTATCGGCGCAGATTCAGAATTTCCGTAAACTGCAGTGAATAAACTTCTGTGCAGTTTCATCATTTGCGAAAATTCTTTGTCGCTGATTTTTTTGCCGAAACTTTTTTGGTATGTGAAAGGCTGTTCATAAAATTGCATAAGCAAACCGTCCGCAACGCTGAAAGCAACTTCCACGCCGCCGGAACTTCCGACAGATTTATCTTTTTCCAGCGTGAGATTTAAATTATCTGTCGGCAAATTTGTAATATTTTTTTCCTTCGCGTAGGGAGAATTTTTGAAGTCGATAATTTTTTCAATCAATCTGACTTCAGGTTTAAATTTTTCGCCGAACTCCTGAAGATTTTTTACATTTTCCTGAGCGGCGGCTTGATTTAAAATTTTTTCGCGCAAATTTTCATCAACGTCATTCATCTTTGTGGAAAAAATTTCGTCGCTTTGATTTCCGACAGAATATTTGTGTTCAATCTTCACGTCGGCAACAGGCAACAAACCGCTTGCAAAAAATTTCGCCGTCGAAATTGTTCTGTTTCTGGAATTTGCGTAAAATCTAAATTCTTTTTCGGCGGGAACATAATTTTCAGGCAAAAAATTTTCTTTCTCAAGATATTTTCTGAAATATTCGCCGAGTGCAGTTTCCAAAAGTCCGCCGCGAGTCGAAAGTTCTCCGGCATTTCCCGACCAATTTATCCACTTGTGATTTGTAACTTGCGTCAAAATTTTGCTGCCGCCGACAGTTGGAGAGCGCACATTATGCCGACTGAAAATCACAACATTTTCCAGCCGATAAGTTTGCTCGGCGAACGCAAAATTTGTTATCGAAATTATGAAGGCGATTACTACAAACAAATTTAAAAATTTTTTCATGACAATTTCTCCTAAAAAATTTTTTTTGATTCTAGCACACAAAAAATCTTTCCGCAAACTTGCTTGAAAAAAAAAAATAACTTACAATACAAAAAAATTTTGCGGAGCAGGTGACTTATGAAATTTGTATCTTGGAATGTGAATGGACTTCGCGCTTGTCTGAAAAAAAATTTTGTTGAAAGTTTTCAAAAACTCGGTGCAGATATTTTCGCTGTGCAGGAAACAAAAATGCAGGAAGGTCAGGCGATTATCGAACTGGGCGGTTACTCGCAATTTTGGAACAGCGCGGAAAAAAAAGGTTACAGCGGCACGGCAATTTTTACAAATATTCAGCCACGTTCGGTGACTTATGGAATTGGAATTGATGAACATGATCGCGAGGGCAGAGTCATAACTCTCGGGTTCACAGATTTTTATTTTGTAAATGTTTATGTTCCTAATTCCAGAAATCTTGAGCGACTTGATTATCGAATGGAATGGGAGGACGCTTTCCGCGAATATTTGCAGAAACTTGACTTCACAAAGCCTGTAATTGTTTGCGGCGATTTAAATGTTGCTCACAAAGAAATTGATTTAAAAAATCCTTCCTCGAATCATCACAGCGCAGGTTTCACGGACGAGGAGCGCGGAAAATTTGAGGAACTTTTGGCGGCGGGATTTACTGATACTTTCAGATATTTGTATCCCGACAAAATCGGAGCGTACACTTGGTGGAGTTATCTTCGCAAGGCAAGAATTACAAATGCAGGTTGGCGGATAGATTATTTTTTGGTGTCGAATCGAATTGCCGAAAAAATTTCCGACGCTACGATTGAGAGCGAAATTTTTGGTAGCGATCACTGTCCTGTAACTTTGACGATGAATTTTGATTGAGGAGTTTTGGAAATGAAAAAAATTATTGCAGTGGACGGACCGGCGGGCGCAGGCAAGAGTACAGTTTCAAAAATTTTGGCGGCGAAACTTGGCTACACTTACATTGACACGGGAGCGATGTACCGCGCAGTCGGTTGGAAATTTTTGCAGAGTGGAAAAAGTTTTGATGAAAAAATTTTGCAGGAAATTGTTTCGGCGATTGATATTCAGCTCGACGCTTCCGCAAAAGTTTTGGTGGACGGAGAGGACGTTACAAAAAAAATTCGTACTCCCGAAGTCAGCAAACTTGCGTCGGACGTTTCAAAGTTTGGTTTCGTCAGAAAAAAATTGACAGACTTGCAGAGAAAAATGGCGGCGCAGGGAAAAGTTATCATGGACGGCAGGGACATTGGCACGCAAGTTTTGCCGAACGCAGATTTAAAAATTTTTTTGACAGCCTCGTTGGAGGAAAGATCGCGGAGACGTTTCGAGGAATTGAAAGCGAAAGGCGCGGAAGTCGAACTTGAAAAAATTCGGCAGGAAATTTTTCTGCGCGACAAACAAGATTCCGAGCGCGAGATCGCTCCGCTGAAACAAGCCGAAGATGCAATTTTTCTCGACAGCACAAATTTAAGCATTGAAGAAGTTGCTGAAAAAATTTTGGAGTTGGCAAATGGAAAATAAGGTGGAAAGAGAGGGAAAAGGTTTAAGGGGTAAGGTAGAAGATAATTCCTCACTAAATCTCCAGTGGTTTCCCGGTCACATGAAAAAAGCGGAGCGACTTATCCGCGAAAATTTAAAAATTGTCGATGTTGTAATTGAACTTTTGGATGCGAGGATTCCGCTTTCAAGTCAAAATCCAATGTTGAAAGAAATTTTGGGCGAGAAACCGCGCTTGACAGTTTTGACAAAATCCGACTTGGCTGACGATGTTTTAACTTCAAACTGGATAAAAAAATTTCGCGCTGAAAATATTTCCGCCGTCGCAGTTGATGCGGCGCATGGAAAGGGAATTAAAAATTTAGTCGCCGAAGTAAAAAAATTGGCTGAAACAAAAACTCACAAGCTGACGAAGTATGGAGCAAAACCGCGCTCGGCTCGCGCAATGGTCGTCGGTATTCCGAACGTCGGCAAGTCGTCGCTGATAAATAAATTAGCCGGAATGAATCACGCAAAAATTGAAAATCGCCCGGGCGTGACCCGCGCAAAACAGTGGATAAAAATTGCGGAAGGTTTGGACTTGCTCGACACGCCGGGAATTTTATGGCCAAAATTCGAGGACAAAGAGGCGGCTTTAAAATTGGCGTGGACTTTCGCTGTAAATGATGAAACTTACGACTTGGAAATTTCCGCGAAACTTTTGTTGGAAACTTTGGTAAAAAAAAATCCCGCAGGACTTTGCGGAAGATTTAAACTCGCCGAACCTCTTTCGGAAGTCGGCGAAGAACTTTTGCAGGAAATTGGAATGAAGCGCGGCTGTATTCGCAAAGGCGGAGTCCTCGACACGGAAAAAGTTATTCGACTTGTTTTGTCGGAATTTCGCTCGGGAAAACTGGGAAAAATTACTTTGGACGATTTGCCGAGTTAATGAACTGCCGTGTCAATGGCAATCGCAAGTTGATCGGCGCAACTTGTTCCGCGATTTCCGCAAGGATTTCCGCGCAGAATGTCGGCGATTTCTTTCGCGTCCTTGCCTTCGACAAGTTTTGAAATTGCGGGAAGATTCCCCGGACAACCGCCAACAAAATTTACATCGTGAAGTTTGCCCTCGTCATCAACGCTGAAAATAATTTGCTTGGAGCAAACGCGTTGAGGTTCGTAGGAATAATTTTGCATTAAAAGCCCTCCTAAAAATTTTTGGAAACTACATTCACAGTTTCTAAATTTTTTCTTTCACGCAATCATTTTCTTTTTCATAATAATAAAGTTTCACATACTTAGACATGGTGTAGAAAACATTGAAAGCCGACAAACAAAGTCCAATAATTCCGTCCAAAAATCCTCCGCGCAAAACATACATTCTGAAACCTGCCCAGAGCGGTCGGAAAATTATTTCTAAAACGCCTGTTTTCTTTCCTTCCTCGCTCATCCTTTTCGCCATCAAAGTTGAGTAAGTATTCATCTTGTCAAAATAATGTTCCCAGTTGCGATAAGTATAATGAATCAGATATTTTGAACTGTCAATTTTTTTTTCGACGCATTGATGAATAATTTTTTCGTGAACCAATCCTTCTGCCCTTGTTCCTTCGCGCGGCAAAAGTCTTGTGACGTAGTCGGGAAACCAACCGCCATGTTTCAAAGGCTTACCGAAAAAATAACTGAGTCTTGCCATGCGCCAAGCAAATTTTTTGTCGTCGGCGGCAAGAATTTTTTTTATTTCTTCGCCAAGCTCGGGAGTTGCTCTCTCGTCCGCATCAATAATAAAAATCCAATCGCAAGTTGCCTGCTGAATAGCAAAAGTTTTTTGACTTCCCCAGTCGCCGGCAAGTTCGCGTTGAATCACTCGCACTCCGAAACTTTTGCAAATTTCTGCCGTCGAGTCCGCGCTAAAGTCATCGATAACAATAATTTCATCGGCAAAACTTTTCACGCTCTCGATACAAGGGGCGATATTTTTTTCCTCATTCTTCGCCAAAATCAAAACAGAAACTTTAGCCATACTTCCTCCAAAATTATTTTTCCAACCAATTTTTTATTGCGTCAAAAACTTCATCATTCTCCGGTCGAGTTCCAAAAGAAATTCGCAAACAATTTTTTAAACCCGGCGCAGTCGGTGAAAAAAATCTTACGCCAATGTCCAGAGATTCCAAAAATTTATTCAGTTCGTCGGCTCGCTCATGTCGAATCAAAATAAAATTTGTCTGCGAAGGAAAAACTTCCAGTTTTGGAAATTTTTTCAGCCGCTCAAAAATTCTTTTGCGCTCGGAAATAATCATTTGTATTCTTGGAATAAATTCATCGCGCATTTGATAAACTATGTCAGCCGTCGCCAAACTCAAACTGTTCAGGTGATATGGCATAAAAGTTTTTCCAATCATTTTTGCAACTTCTGAATTTGCAATCATGTAACCGACTCGCGCTCCTGCCAAACCGTACGCTTTTGAAAAAGTTCGGGCAACGATTAAGTTAGGATATTTTTTTACAAGACCGACGGCAGTCTTGCCATAAAATTCTATGTAAGCCTCATCCAAAAGAAAAGCGCAGTCGACAGACTTTGCAATTTCTTCAACTTGTTCAAGCGTCAAAACATTTCCTGTGGGATTATTTGGATTGCAGACGACGGCTAAATTTGCTTGAGTTTCACGAACTTTTTTGATAAACTTTTCGACGTTCAGATCAAATTTTTCATCCAAGTCGAAAGAAATTCCTTCTGCCTCTGCTGCCTTCGCGTAAATTTTGTACATAGAAAAACTTGGTTGAGGATAGACAATTTTTTTTCCGACTCCGCCGAAGGCGTGAAAAATTTTTTCAATAATTTCGCTAGAACCTCCGCCAAGTAAAATTTGTTCTTGCTCGACAGAAAAATTTTTTGCAATCTGCTCGACAAGCGAATAATATTCTTCATTCGGATAACGATTAAAAGCAACGTAAGAAAGTCTGTTCTGAACTCTTTCCGCTACCAACGGCGGCAAATTCATTGTACTTTCATTGGCGTTGACTTTGATCCTGTAATTTTTTTCAACGCCGTCATAGCTCGGCATTTTTTCTAAATCTTTTCGATAGTTCAACATAAAAAATTTTCCTCCTGAAATTGATTTATAAATTTTTTTGAAAGGTTGTACCGATTTGGCAGACACAAAACAAAACAGAGTTGCTTGGTTGGACACAGTCAGAGTTTTTGCTTCATTGACTATAATTGTATCACATTATTTTTTGCTTAAACAGTTTTATTACACTCATACAAATTTGTGTTGGGCATTTGCTTGCATAGGTCATGTGGGAGTTTTTCTTTTTTTTGCCATCAGCGGATACTTGGCATGCAATTCTTTGACGCACGCCAAAAATCTTTTGGAATTTTATCGTCGCAAACTGATTCGCATTGTTATTCCTTTCACAACGGCTTACGTCGCACTTGGAACTTTTTTTATTTTGCTCGGAATTTTGGAGCCTTCTTTAGCCGAACGATCACCTTTTTACCGCGTTTTGTATAAAGGCGGAGATTACTTGGGAATTGTGTTCAGCATTTTTCCTTGGGACGTAAATATAATTCGATACTTGAGTTTGCCACACTACTGGTTTGTCGGCGAATGGTTTATTGGAACTGTCGTTTGGCTTTATCTGATAACTCCGATCCTCGACAAACTTTTAAGAAAAAATTTTTTTGTCGCCGTGACAATCACTATGATTATCTCGATAGTTGTTTATTTCAATACCACCTGGATGAAATTGGAGCCCAATCTCGAAATGAATAATTGGTTCATTTTTCTCGTCAGAGCACCGGAATTTTTAATGGGCATGATAATTTTTGTCTATCGAGATTTTATTTTGAAAAACCGCTCCACGCTGATAAAAATTTCTGCCCTTACAGTTTTGATGTATTCGATTTATATTTTCGCTTTCACTCCCAATATCCTTCCAAATTATCCTGTCTTTCCAATTTTTTATCGTCTCTGTTTCCCTCAACCGAGTTCCTTTATATTCAGTTTGCCTTCGATATATCTGTTTTTTACTTTTGCCGAGTGGTTGAATAAAAAATTTTCCGGTCTGTCACTTGAAAAGTTCAACAGCCTCAGCGAAATTTCCTACATGGCAATGTTGATCCAACACGTCATAATATTTTTGTTCGCAAGAAGTTTTGATTTTGAAAAACTTTCTAAGTTTGGAGTGCTATTCATGCTAACCTTGATTACTTTAACAATTATTGCGGCGAGTTTCAAGATCAGAAATATTTACAAGCCAATCGAGGAATGGTGTATAGGTAAATTTCATTGAAGGTGATATAGAAATTTTTGAAAAAATATTTTTTGCAGGAAAAATTTTCAGACAGTCGAAGTGAGAAAAAATTTTAGGCGGTGCTGTTATGGCAAAAAAAATTTAGTTTTGTTTTGAAAACGATGCCGGAGTCAAAACTATGGGGCATCTTCGCGAAGATTTTAAATTTGTTCGATGACTTCGCGAAAGGAAAAAATTTTTTGCAGGAAAAAATCTGTACTGAAAATATTATCGACAATTTCGCAACGCTGCGCTCAATCAAAATAATTTGGCAAATCTTGATAATTCCATTTTACGGGGTGAGGAAACTTGAGTTATTTTTTGAAACGTAATGAACAAAATTTGTGGCATGGAAAGTTTTCAAATATTCCTGAAGATATTTTTTTTCATGCAATTTCTACAAGAATTGGCGGAGTTAGTCAGTCGCCTTACGACGGTTTAAATTTAGCTTTGCATGTCGGCGACAGGGACGAAGATGTTTTGACTAACCGAAAAAAATTTATTCAGTCGCTCGGTTACGGAGTGGAAGATATTGTCACGCCGAATCAAGTTCACGGCGAAAAAATTTTCTGTGTTGAAGAAATTCATCGCGGATGCGGCAGCAAAAATTATTCCGGCGCAATTCCCGAAACCGACGCACTTATTACAAATGTTCCTGACTTGCCTTTGATGCTTTGTTTTGCGGACTGTGTTCCAATTTTATTTGCGGACGAAGAAAAAGGTGCGGTTGGAATTGCTCACGGCGGTTGGAAAGGTACTGTAAAAAAAATTTCCGCGAAAACTTTTCAAGCTATGAAAGAAAATTTCGGATCGTCGGCTAAAAATTGTTTTGTCGGAATAGGTCCTTCGATTGGAAAATGTTGCTACGAAGTCGGCGAGGAAATTCGCGACGCTTGCAAAAAAAATTTTCCCGACAATCCCGAATTGATCGAGGAGCGCGAGGGAAAATTTTTCTTCGACTTGCAGACGGCGAATAAAATTCAGCTGATGGAAGTCGGTTTTCCGGAAGAAAATATTGACGTTGCGGGAGAGTGTACTC
This sequence comes from uncultured Selenomonadales bacterium, assembly GCA_937910665.1. Classification (GTDB taxonomy): domain Bacteria; phylum Bacillota; class Negativicutes; order Selenomonadales; family Selenomonadaceae; genus Quinella. Next base: position 1,468 of record CALEPR010000189.1, on the reverse strand, counting down.
GTTGTAAAAATAGTTGGTATTTTTCCTACCGCGCCGCGAAAAAAAATAATTTTCCTGACACAGGCAGAATTGCGGCAGTCATTGGAATTAGAAGTTAGGAGTGAGTGATTAGGAATGACAAAAAAATTTCCACTATCTGAAGAAAAATTGCGCGAAGTTATAAAAAAATTTTCTACGCCATTTCACCTTTATGACGAAGCAACCATTAAAAAAAATTTCCGCAGACTTCGCGAAACTTTTTCATGGGCAGAAAATTTTGTTGAACATTTTGCGGTAAAGGCTTTGCCGAATCCGCACATTGTAAAAATTTTGGCAGACGAAGGTGCGGGAACAGATTGCAGTAGTCTTGCCGAACTTTTAATCAGTGAACGCGCAGGAGTTACAGGCGAAAAAATTATGCTGACTTCAAACGACACTCCGGCAAATGAATTTCAAAAAGCTATCGAACTCGGCGCGATTATAAATCTCGACGACATAACTCACATTGAATTTTTGGAAAAAGTTGCGAGACTTCCGAAATGTCTTTCATTCCGCTACAATCCTGCCGACATCATGAACGGCGGCAATGACATTATCGGTCGTCCGGCTGATGCGAAATTTGGACTGACTCGCGAACAAATTTTTGACGCTTACAAAATTTCTCTGGACAAAGGCGTTAAGCGTTTCGGTTTGCATACAATGATCGCTTCAAATGAACGCGAAACAGAAACTTTCCTCTACACCGCAAAAATTATGTTTGAGCTTGCTGTGGAAATTAAAAATCGGCTCGGAATAATTTTGGAATTTGTAAACTTGGGCGGCGGTTTTGGAATTCCCTACAAGCCTGAAGATAATCCTGTCGATTATAAATCTGTCGGCGAGGGAATTTTTGAACTTTACAAAAAAATTCTTGTTCCGAACGGTTTGGAAAAAATTAAAATTGCTACCGAGAGCGGCAGGGCTATGACAGGCGACGCAGGTTGGCTGGTTGCGACCGCCATTCACGAAAAAAATATTTACAAAAATTATATTGGTCTCGACGCTTGTATGGCAAATTTGATGCGCCCTGCACTTTATGGAGCGTATCATCACATCACGGTTTTGGGAAAAGAAAATTCTCCTGCGACAAAAATTTATGACGTGACCGGCTCGCTCTGCGAAAATAATGACAAGTTTGCAATCGACAGAAAACTTCCTGAAATTGAAATCGGAGACATTTTAATTATTCACGACACCGGAGCGCACGGTCACGCGATGGGATTTAATTATAACGGCAAATTGAGGAGCGCGGAACTTTTGCTGACTGAGAGCGGAGAAATAAAAATGATTCGCCGCGCAGAAACTTTGGACGACTACTTTGCGACGCTGAAGTTTTAAAAAATTTTTTTCAGTCACAGACGTTTAAAAATTTTCTGCTTGAATGTACAATCTAAGCACGGAAATCAATTTTGCAAAATATGGTAAAATGGAAGAATGAAAATAATAGAAT
>CALEPR010000188.1 GCA_937910665.1 uncultured Selenomonadales bacterium | reverse complement strand
TTTTTGGATAAAGACCTGCGTAAGCGACAAGTTTAGGCACAGACTCAAACTTTTTACCACCAATTTCGGAAAAAATCACAGCGGCAAGAGTTTTACCAATGCCGGTGATAGTGTGAAGTTGGCAGTCAAAAGTGTCATAAATCTTTTCAATTTCAGCGTCAAAAATTTCAATCGAAGATTCAAAAGACTTAAGCTGTTCGATATATTGCTTAATTATAAGCGACAAACTTGAGGAGGCGAGAACGATGCCGAAAGAATTTCTGGCATACTCTTGAAGTTGATTGGCTTTGTCGAGACCAAACCTTCCGCGACTCGCCTTTTGCAAAAGGTCGGCGAGAGTTTGTGAATCGACGGAAAGAATTTGTTCAGGTGTTTGATAATTTGCTAAAAGTTCCATTGAAGTTACGCCAAAAGTATCACTGAAAAGTTTTTCATATTCAGGAAAAATTTGGGCTAAAAGAGCGATAATCTTGCGTTTTATGTCACTCGCCATATCGATAATGTAAAAGCGTTGCCGACAAAGTTCGCGGAGAGCGTGAATATCTTCAGGTAAAATTTCAGAGGTTGTTTTCATAAAAAAAATAAGGTACACTATGGCTATGAAAAACGATAAAAGAAAAGCATATTCAACAGATTTAACTGATTCGCAGTGGGTGGTTATTGCTCCGCTCTTTAAAGGAATGCGAGAATACAAATATAGCAAGCGAGAACTTTTGAATGCAGTATTGTATCTTGTTGATAATGGTTGCAAATGGAGAGCGTTACCGCACGAATTTCTGGCGTGGCAAACAGTTTATAGCTTTTTCTGCCGTGCGAAAGAAACAGGCTTGTGGAATAAAATTTTACAACATTTAGTAGAAGTGACAAGAAAGAGGGCAGGAAGAAATCCAAATCCCACTTACGCTATTATTGATTCGCAATCGGTTGATACTGCTTATAAAAGTGAACAAGTTGGCTATGATTAAAATGTCGCATTTCCACACCTTGCTTAAACGTTTATGAATACATCCTCTAATATCAATTTTTACTTTATTATGGTAGGTGATTTTATGTCCGCATTGGACGATTTAATTAAAGAAATTCCAGACACCGATTTGCAACAGCGCATTAAAATTGAAGTTGACAAATTAAAAGCTACAAAAAAATTTGGTTTGGTCTTCGAGGAACAGAAACCCGAAGTTACGCCGCTTTATGATTTGCTGATAAAAATAAATTCGCTTGTCGCCGAAAAACTTGGCAGAATGAATCAGATTTACCGCGTTCAAAAAATCGAAGGCGAAGATGTGACCTGCACAAAATACATTCCGACTGAAGAAGTTTTTAAGTTTCAGCTGAGTGACTTGGTCAGAGTTGCGTTGTTCGGAGAGCCGATTTATCCTTACCTGCAAAAACTTGATTCAATTTGTAATGCGCCTGATTCTGATTTGTGGCATACGCTGATTGAGGCGGACAATTATCACGCCTTGCAACTGTTGCAGTATGTTTGCAAGGACAGAAAAGTTGACTGCATTTACATCGACCCGCCTTACAACACCGGCGCGAAAGATTGGAAGTATAACGACAATTATGTTGACGGTTCGGATTTATTTCGGCACAGTAAATGGCTGTCGATGATGCAAAAGCGTTTGAAGTTGGCAAAAGAAATTTTGTCGGACAGCGGCGCGATTTTTATTTCAATCGACGACAACGAACAGGCGTATTTAAAAATTCTCTGCGATGAAATTTTTGGCAGAGATAATTTTGTTGCAAATATTGCAGTGATAAATAATTTTAAAGGCAGAAGCGACGACAAATATATTGCGACTGCTCACGAAAGTCTATTGATTTATCGCAAAAAAAATTTTATAACCAATGGCGTACCGATTCCCGAAGAATATTTGAAAGAATATAGACTTGAAGACGACGGCGGAAAATATCGCTTGCAAGGTTTGAGAAAACGCGGAGCAAATTCCAAGCGTACAGACCGCCCGAATATGTTTTATCCTTTCTATTACGACGAAGAAAAAAATATTTTATCCGTTGATGAAATTCCAAATGCAATAAAAATTTTGCCTTATCTTTCAGACAAAAGTGAAGGTCGCTGGCGTTGGGGAAAAGATACTGCGAGAGAAAAAATTTCTGAATTGACAGTTCAAAAAGTTAAAGGACGCGAAGAATTTGATATTTTTCAAAAAGATTATTTGCCAATGGATGGAACGCGAAGAGTAAAACCGAAATCTTTTTGGATTGGCACAGAATTTTCGGCAGAGGCAGGAACTTTGCAATTAAAAAATATTTTAGGCAAAGGAATTTTTTCAACTCCAAAACCTCTGGGACTTATAAAATATATTTTGGAACAAGCGACAGATAAAAATTCTTTGATAGTAGATTTTTTTGCAGGTAGCGGAACGACACTTCACGCAGTAAATTTGTTGAATGCAGAGGACGGCGGCAAGCGTCGTTGCATTTTGGTTACGAATAATGAAGTTGCAGAATCTGAAGAACGCCGACTTAAAAGCGCAGGTTATCAGCCGAATGACGAGGAGTGGCAGAAGTTGGGCGTGGCGCGATATGTCACTTGGAAACGGACAGTTTGCAGTATTCGCGGCGAGAATATCAACGGCGAGCCATTGCAAGGAAATTATCTCGGCAGTGAAATTCCAATGTCAGACGGCTTTAAGTCCAACGCGATATTTTTCAAGCTGGGATTTCTGAATAAAAATGCAGTTGCACTTGGCAGACAGTTTAAAGAAATTTTGCCTGTGATTTGGTTGAAGGCAGGAAGTTATGGAGTTTGTCCGAATTTAGACGGCGAAGAACATTTGCCGTCGATGTTGGTTTTGCCTGAAAACAGATTTGCAGTCTTGCTTGATGAAAAATCTTTTATGGAGTTTGAGGAAGAAGTTTTGAATCTTCTTGAGATTGAGACAGTTTTTATAGTGACAGATTCGCTTGACGCTTACACAAAAATGATACAAAATCTGCGCGACAGAAAAACATATCAGCTTTACCGCGATTATCTTGAGAATTTTAAAATAAATGTTTGAAAATTGAGGTGGAAAAAAATGCTTACATTGAGGGAAGAGGCATTACAGATTGTAAATGAAGTGCCTGAAAATTTGCTTGCGGAATTTGTACAAAATTTGCGCGACTTGAAAAATAAGTTTGCAGTTAAAACTGAACAAAAAAATTCGCCAACAATGGACGAGATCAGAAATTATCTTATTTCCAACATCAGCGAAGTTGATCCCAAGAAAGCATCGGCTTTTGCAGAAATTGAACAGTGGCAAGAAAAAAATAAAGATTTTTTAAATTCCGTCACTGATTGGGAACAGGAAAGGTGGGAAGCAATGAATGAAAAATATGGCACTTTTGATTGATGCCAATGTTGTTTTGGATTATCTTTTAAAACGTCAGCCGCAATACACAGACGCTATGATAACGGCTTATTATTGCGAAAAGTACAATGTAAAATCCTATATTGCTTTTCATACAGTTTCAATTATTTGGTATCACTTAAGAAAAATTCCGAAAGCTGAACGCAGAAAACTTTTGTTGAATGTGACAAATTTATTTACTGTTGTGAGTGCGCCGCACGAAAAAGTTGTTGACGCAATAAAGCAGGAAAATTTTCCCGACTTTGAAGACTGTTTGCAAGAAAAATGTGCGCTGGCAGTTAATGCCGATTTTATCGTGACAAATAACACAAAAGACTTTAAAGCGTCAACAATTCCTGCGGTCACGCCTGCTGAAATGTTGAAAATATTTTTCGCTGAAATGGAGCGCAATAATGAAACTTGAATTAAAACCCTATCAAACAAAAGCCGTAAAAGAATTGCGCAAATATGCTGAAGTTTCCAGAGACCTTTTTAAAAAAATTTCAGTGCCTCAAGTAATTTCATTAACTGCACCAACAGGCGCAGGAAAAACAATTATTCTTGCCAGTTTTGTTGAGCGCGTTTATATTGGCGACGAAGATTATTCTGCACAATCAGACGCAATTTTTGTTTGGTTGAGTGATTCGCCTGAACTGAACAAGCAATCGCTGGATAAATTTTATTTCAATTCCGACATTGTTGACCATTCGCAACTGATTATGATTGAGGACGAAAGTTTTAATCAGCGGATTCTGAACGACGGCAAGATTTATTTTTTGAATACGCAGAAACTCGGCAAGAGCAGTAACCTTACAAAACATTCCGATTCAAGACAGTTTACAATCTGGGAAACTTTGCAGAGTACGATTCGGGAAAAGTCGAACAGATTGTATTTTATAATTGACGAAGCACACAGAGGAATGAAAACAGGTAGAGCTACGGCAACGGCGACTACAATTATGCAAAAATTTCTTAAAGGCAGTGCGGAAGATAATTTATCACCTGCACCGTTAGTAATTGGAATGTCAGCGACTTCGGAAAGGTTTACTGCATTGGTTGAAGGAACAACCTCGACTATTCATAAAGTTGAAGTGAAAATTGAGGAAGTAAAAGCGTCAGGCTTGTTGAAAGACAGAATTATTGTAGTTCACCCCGATGAAACAACTTCAAGTTCAATCACAAAAGAAATGGCGATGCTTGAGGCGGCTGCAGATGAATGGAAAAACAAATGCGAACATTGGGCGCAGTATTGCCGCGAACAACATAAAAAACTTTTCAATCCGATTTTTGTAATTCAAGTAATGAACGGCACAGGCGACAGAATCTCAGATACCGACCTTGACGAATGTCTGAAAAGAATCTCTGTGCGAACAGGAATAAATTTTGAAGTCGGCGAAGTGGCGCATACCTTTCAAACAAATACAGATTTGACGATAAATAATCTTCGCGTTATCTATCGTGAGCCATCGCAAATTGCAGGGGACGACAAGATTAAAGTTGTATTCTTTAAGGAAAATCTTTCGATAGGTTGGGATTGTCCGCAAGCTGAAACAATGATGTCATTTCGTCGAGCAAGGGACGCAACTTATATCGCGCAACTTTTAGGCAGAATGATTAGAACGCCTTTACAAAGTCACATTGAAGTTGACGATACATTAAATGACGTGCGACTTTACCTGCCATACTTTGACAAAGGAACGGTACAAGATATTGTAACCGAGTTGCAAAGTGCGGAGGGCGGAACGATTCCGGCGGACATCATATCAGAATCTACAGGCGAAAGAGTTGTTATGACTTGGGGAGTTGAGCCTAAAAGAACATCACCAACGGCGAGGAATCAATCAAATTATACATTGCAAAATACAATAAAAAATCCTGAAACGACGCAGTTAAAGTCAGTCGAAGAAAAGCATTTGCCAACCGAACCAGAAAATATCACTCGCAGTCTTCAAACAGAAGATATTCTTTCAGATTCTGCAACAAATTCTGAAAGAAATTTTGAGCTGACTAGTGAAGTTTCTGAAAAGGAAGAGTTTGTCGAAGTCGTTGAGCCGGATTTTAACCGCAAAGAAATTGTTAAGGCTGTCAATGACATGGGACTGTTGACTTACAACATTCGCACTGTTCGCAACAATGACTATTTGAAGTCGCTTTTAAGCGTGGCACATTTTCTTACGCAGAGTTTCATTTATCACCAAGCAGTTGAAGTTGTAACAGAAGAAATTTGTAACCTGATTCATTCGTACATTGAAGATTTAAAGAACTCGAACAAGTATGAGGAACTGAAGCGAAAAGCCAAAGAGTTTAAGTTGTCCGCGCAGATTTTTGATGTATTCGGGCGTACCGTAGAAAGTAGAATCGGACAAAATATGTTTGTCACGACTGACACGGATCTTGACAGGCAATTTTCCATAGCTGAGGCAAAATTAAAATCAGACGGCATTGCAATTGCTTATCTGAGAAAATTCTGCGTCGATTATGATTTTATAAACGACTACAAAATTAATGTCATTCTTTTTGTTGCCAACAATGAATGCATGGAGAAACTGGAAAAATATTCTAAAAAACGTTTTCACGAGTTGAACGACGAATACAGACGCAGGATAGCAAAGAGTTCTGCGCGAACTAAAAAAGAATATGATAGAATCGTTTCAGACGGCGATAAAATCAGCGAACATAACTTTACTTTGCCGGAAACAATTTCTGTAACCACTGACGGCGACGGAAAAGAATATTCCAATCATTTATTTGTTGATGATACAGGCAAGGCAAAAATCAAACTCAACGGCTGGGAGGAAGGAGTTTTATGCGAAGAAGAACGTCGAGCAGATTTTGTTTGTTGGCTTAGGAATGTTCAAAAAGCGTCTTGGTCACTTTGTATTCCATACCAAGCCGAAGATAATTCAGTTCACCCTACATTCCCAGATTTTTTAATTGTCCGTCGTGATGAGTATGGATACATAGTTGATATTTTGGAACCGCATGATCCGAATCGCAGAGATAATATAGGGAAGGCAAGGGGGTTTGCCGAATATGCGAAGAAAAATAATGAAGTCGGAAGGTTGCAACTTATTCGAAAAGTTAGTGAGGGCGAATTTAAGCGATTGGATATGTCAAAGAGCGAAATTTGTGATAGAGTTTATCGAGCATCAACTAATAACGAATTGGACAGTATTTTTGATGACTATGGGCAAATTGAAAGTTCTATTTGAAATTTGAGTTATAAATCGTAAATTGCAATAGCAACTCGGACAGTTTTGAAAAAATATTTCAGGCTATGAGAGCAATTTGTTCATAGAAAAATTCTTGTGAGCTGCGATAACCAAAAATTTTACGCGGAATTGTGTTTATCCAATTTTCTGTTCTTTGTATGGTGAGGTTGGAAACTTGGGAAATAGGTTTACCTTTCGGAATAAAAAATCTCACGAGTCCGTTTTGCCTTTCATTTGTCCCACGTTCCCACGAAGAATACGGATGAGCAAAAAAAATTTGAACCGGAATTTCGGATAAATCAGCGAATTCTGAACCGTTGTCGGCAGTTATCGACTTAAAAATTTTACAAAAGTTGTCTCCGTAATAAAGTTTGAGATTTTCTAACGCGGCAACAACATATTCGGCTTTTTTACCCGGCAGTCTGATGATGTGTCTGAATCGCGTCATTCTTTCGTCGAGTGTGAGTAAAACTTCATCTTTTGAGCGTTTGCCGATTATTAAATCAATTTCCCAATGTGTTTCAAATCAATATTTTTCATTCTTTTCAAAAGTCCGAGTTCAACATAATTGTAAAGCGTTTTGGTGCAAACCGGTTTGTCAAACAGATTGTTGTAAATTGCGTAGCCGCAGACAGAATCCGGCGACCATTTTTCTTTCAAAATTTTTTCTTCAGCAAAATTCATAAAATCTTCGACCTGTGAAATTTTAAACGGCTTACGAGAATTTTTTCGATTGTTTTCGTAAACTCTCTGTCCGACATCAGAAAAATATTTTTCACAGTAAGTTAAATCGCTTTTCATCTGCGTAACTGTGCCGCGTTTCAATTCTTCATAGAGAGTAGAGCGTGAAATTCCGACTTGCCTTGCAATTTCTGCTTTGGGAATTTTCATTTTAAGCAGAACTTCAATTTTTCCTCGTTGAAATTCCACGGGCGTTTCATAAAAAATCGAACGGATTTTTATGTGGTGTCATCTACGGTTTATACCGAATTTCAACACTCGATCAAAAACTGAATAATTTTTTTGACTAACTTTTCTTTGTCCGGCAACAAAGAAAAGTTACAAAAGAAAATGCCTCCGTATGGCGCGAGCAACGCCTTCACGGCGTCAATCGCGCCCTGCCGCCCATCCGGGGCGGCGCCGCTCGGTTATAATTTCCGCACAAAATTTTGACGTTTGAAGATTTTGCGGGATTGAAGAAATTTATGAAATGCTGCAGGCCGAAATTATCCGCCCATGCTGATTTCAGGAATTCCCAGCTGAACAAAGGAGTCGTGATACGATAGTTCTTCTTGAAAGCAATCAGAAGACCATACATCGGTGCATAGTTAAATACGAGCATCCAGATAAGGCCTGCCCATGCCATAACCTGGAGCCATCTTTCGTCTTTAAGCCGTTGCCAGACCGTTTTCTGCTTCAAAACAGTCGCCTGAATTACATCTGTATTTTTTTCCATGGGTTTCTCCTCAAGATTGAGTATAGGACAACCCCCCTCTGAATGGTAGG